>JAGROY010000093.1 GCA_020439995.1 Verrucomicrobiia bacterium | reverse complement strand
TGCGTTGAATCAATAAGCCCATCTCTTTATACGGGTTAGGCCAATGCCACACATCGGCTGGCTCCTTTCCAGCCCCGACCCATTAAATTCCCGGAAGAGCTTCAAGCTGATGGTACCCAAGTGCCTTGAATACCAGTTTTCGCCACCAGCGTTCGCCCACTTGAAGGCTGCCTCAGGATCGGTGCGCGCCCATTGGGGCATGACGTATTTCAGACCGATTTGTGCGGAGTAGTTGCTCGCCTGATGCAGACCGGCAAAGAAATTGGCCGCTTCCTCAGGATCGCGGGCTGCCATGGTTGAGCCCACGATGCGGGCACCGTCGGTTCCCCATCCTACGGAGGTGAGTTGCCGCAAGACTGTTTCAGGTTCGTGTTCAGCGAGGGCAGCACCGTAGGCGAGCATGGCCGTCCGTCTCATTTGAAACGAACCAATTTCCTTAAGAGCCGCGAATCCTTCTTCGGGATCGCCAGCCGCCAGCAACGTAGCTGCGGTTTCAACCGCAGAAACCGCCAGCCCGGGAGGCAATCCAGCAGTGTCGATCCAGCGGAGAAAGTGCGCGGGATCCCGTTCGGCGAGCAAGTTCATTGCGGTGCGCAGCGCCGACTGGCGACGGGGATCAATGGCGGAGCCACCACGGGAAATGGAGCGAATGGTGCGGCGTAGCGTTGCATCGTCGTAAGTCCCTAACACTGCGATCAATTCGCCGCGATTCATCGCCAGAAAGTCTGGAGCCTGTTCGAGTGCCTGAGCTTGGATGGTCTGCGTATTGGTCTCGCCACTCGTTGCCGGGCTGCGATCGCGGTTGCCAGTAAGCGCGATGCCTGCCGCGAAGCACACAGCGAAAAGCACAACGCTGAGCAGGGCTGTTTTGCGATTCTCACTCATGGCCGTTTTCGAATATTGAATGGATCAGGGTGGCTTTTGTTTCTACCGGAAGGTCGGCTTGCTCGATGGCGCTGCGGGCAGCATCGGGCGCATACAGTGCCCAGCGATCGGCAATTTCAGCGAGTTTTATCCCGCGCGTCTCAGGGGAAGATAGGGTCGCGCCCCAGGCGAATGCGTGTTCGGGATCCCAGGCGATCTGGTCGACGAGTTGGACGATCGGTTCATCGCCAACAGTGCCGGGATCGAGTGAGCTGAGCCACTCCGCAGCGGCGAACGGATCGATTTGCGCCCAATGTGAGATCGTCTCTCCGACTGCTGCTTCACGGAGGGGCTCGGGTGCGCCGGTTGCGGCCCAGTTGGCTGCGGCCTGCGGATCGCCGGTCGACTCAATGGTTGCCCGTGCGGTGCTTTTCGCGACATTGGCCGCGTAGTCTTCGCCGAGTTGCTCCGCAGGCAGGCCATCGAGCCAGTCCATGGCTTTGGGGATGCCTTCCGCTGGTGTCTGTCGAAGGTGCCCGGGCAGAATAGATCCTATCACTGAAGCGCTGTTGTCCGGTGGCAGTTGCGATGCCCATTCGAGCGTCTTGTCAGGAGCTTCGCGGAAGCGGGACATTCTTCCGATATCCGTCAGCAGGGTTGATCGCTGCTCTTCGCTGAGGTGGGAGCTGTTTGAGAGAGCTTGCCGGGCTGCCTCCGGGTCCTTCCAGACTTGTGCCTTGATGAGGGCTCTGTCGATGGATGCTGCCAGACCGGGATTGTTCGAAGTGTCCCGGAGCGTCGTGAGTTTGTGTAGTTGTCGGTCGTCGGGATCCAGGAACATCACCCAATGGTTGAGCTCTTCATCGAACTTTTCCTGCGGCAGGCCATCAAACTGACCTAGCCGCCCGATGCCCTGCAACGTTTTGTCCCAATCGCCGAACCAGAGATTGTTCAATAAGCTCTCGGCAACGTCAGGATCTTTGGATTCCGGTCGGGATTCGAACCAGTCGAGTGCGGCATCGGGATCATCCACTGCCCAGAATCTCGCAGCGCCTGCTGCAAAACCAGGCGGCGTTTCGGATGCCGGGATCCATTGGACGAAGTCCGCTATCTGGCGCGGATCAAGATTGAGCGACCAATCATCGAACATTGCCGTGAGGACACCGCTTCGCTCCTCGGGGTTGCGCTCGAGCAACCACTTGGCTGCGGAGGGCAGGTCGCGATTACCCCATTCGGCGGTGAGTTTTGCCAGCAGCGATGTTTTTTCCATCGCCGATTCGGGCGCGCCGACATCATCGAGGGTGGTTGCTGCGACTTGTGGATCGAGCTGGGCGAGTTGCTCGAAGGCGAGTTTCTGTGCCTCCCACCGGAGCTTTGGATCATCGATCTCCGTTGTCGCGTAGCGGTAGATGTCGAGCGGATCGCGGGGGTGATCGAAGGCCGAGCCCTGGTCGTAGTAATGCGGTGGGAACCATCGCTCGAGAATGGCTGCGATGGCTGCATTGTCATCCGCGATGCCCACCGATTCCGTGAGGGCGGCGGGCAGGGCGCTGCGCAATGCGCTGGCTTTGCGAACCGTTTCGGCAAAGTCCGCCGCCTCGATGCCGCGGAAGAGCGAACTGATCAGCAACGATTTTGCTGAGAGATTCGGAAACGCCTGCAACTGCGGCAGCGACTTGACCAGTGCTTCTGGATCGTTGGCGGCAGCCGCAGCCCAGCCTTCGGCAGCTACCCGGCTCCATTCGAGACCAGTGCGGCTGTCGGAGAATGGGAGCGCGAGCAGGTTTTTCATCGCGCGCTCTGGATCGATTTCCGTCCAGTGCTTGAACAACTGAGCACCCGCCAGTCGCGCAGCAGAGCTGGTAACGAGCAGTTGCCGTGACCATTCTTCAAACAACTCCGCGCACCCGTCGCTGTCCAGATCCGCCAGTGATTCGGAGAACTGCGCCTGCTTCGCGGCGGAGACGGTGAGTTGCGCCAAATTGCCGGTGGAGGCGGCTTCCATGTCAGCGACCGAGGCTAGCAAAAGTGATTTTCTCTGTCGCTGCGGTTCTCCTGCGGTTTCCGGCGTTGTGCGCATTGCCTTGCCGATTGCGATTCCTGTCGCAAGCCCTTCCGCTACAGAAACACCCAAGCACGCCATCCGGATTCTATTCATTGGAAGGGATGATAGGACTCCCGGCCAAAAAAGCCAACTGTGTGCTTTGCAAATGCATCGATCTGGCGCGAAATGCATTTGATGAGTGAATCTCCCCCTCCTTCAGGCCCGATCAGTATCCGCGAACTCAAGCGCCAGGCGGGCCAGCCGGCGATCAGCGCCCGGGTGTGGGTGCAGGTGGAGGCGGTGCAGGAAAAGGAGTCGCGCAATGGCAAGCCCTTCCTGGAGATTCGGGTGGTGGATGCGGAGGATGGGTTCACATTGCGTGCCTGGAGTGATTCGCCGATTTTCGGCGCTGCGGGCGCTTTGCTGGCGGGTGTGGTCGCTGAGTTGGACGGGGACTGGACGCAGAATGAGTGGGGGGTTGATGCTCAGCGTCTGATGGTGCGGGGGCTGGCTGCGGACGAGGCGGCACTATTCTTTGCTGGCTCGGCTGAAATGCTGGCAAAGCAGGCGGCGGACCTTGCCTTCATCAGGGAAACGGTGGCGACCGTGCAGGATCCGCGCTTGCTGGGGCTCTGTAACGCTTTTTTTGATCAATTCGGCGAGAGGTTTCGCAGGACGGCGGCAGCCCGAAGGAACCATCACGCGCGCCGAGGCGGACTAGTCGAGCATGTTGCCCAGATGATGCGAGCAGCAGTGGCGTTGCAGGCGGTTTATCCCTGGCTGAACCGCGATCTGTTGATCGCTGGCGTTCTGTTTCACGATTGTGGCAAGCTTTGGGAGAATCACTGCCTGGAAACCTCTTTTGCGATGCCGTATTCCGCCGTGGGCGAGTTACTGGGCCACATTCCGATCGGGATGGAGCTGGTGAACAAGCTGTGGCGGGATTTGAAGAAACTGCCTGTCTGGAGCGAGTGGGAATCGCTGGAACCTGCCAGCGACTCGGTGCGGCTGCATTTGCTCCACCTCGTCGCCGCCCACCACGGGGAGCTGCAATTTGGCTCGCCAGTGCTGCCAAAAACTCCCGAGGCCTACGCTTTGCACTATATCGATAATCTGGATGCCAAGCTGGAAATGGTGAAAGACGCCTACAGCACAGGGCAGTCGCTGGCTGAGGGTATCATTGGGCGGGTGCGGCCGCTACAGGCGAATCTAGTGGCTCAGCTCCCAGCCTTTCCCGGGTTCGAAGGGCCAGAAGGTTAAATTCCGATTATTTACGATGGCGGTTGCTTTTCCTGTATGGAACGGCTTGAATCCCTCTGAATCAATGCCATGCGTAAATTTCACGGAAAAGAATGCAGGGAATCTGTGACTTAAATTAGCTGGAGGCGATCAGAACCCATTGCCTGAAACTGTAAATTCGATTGAAGCACCAATGTTGTCCTCCCTCCCGGAAGAACAACTTGTAGCGAGGTGTCAGAAGGAGCTTCCCTATAAGCTTGATGCTTACAGGGAGATCGTTCGTCGCTATGAATCAATCGTCTACAACACCAGCGTAAAAATGATCGGAAGTGTGCAAGATGCTGAGGAGATCTGCCAGGACACGTTTCTACGCGTCTTCCACAAGCTGCACCAGTTCGAGGGGAGGGCTGCATTTAAAACATGGCTGTTTAGAATCGTGTACAATTTCTGCCTGACCCGCAGGAAGCAGCTGGCAAAACGGAGAGACCGTGAAGGCGTGAATACTGATGACTTGTCAGAGTCGTTGGTGGCCAGTGAGTCTCCGGTCGACGGCATGTCGCTGAGTGAAGAGCTGGAGAAAGCGATGGCGCTTCTGGATGAAGATCAGCGCCGTATGATCGTCTTGAAGTACATTACTGGTCTCAGTCTTCAGGAGATTGCTGACGTTTCTGATTTAGGATTGAGTGCGACCAAGATGCGCCTCTATCGTGCGCTCGAAGAATTCAAAAGAATCTACACCGCGATTCGTGAAGGAAAGGAGCCGGAATTATGATCGATGAACGGGAATTCGATTCGTTCGACTCCGAGGTCAATCAGTTGTTCCGTGACGCCTTTGCTGAGGCAAATGAACGGGGTGTTCCCGTGAACGTTCCTGATGAGGAACGGGTCGAGCGCATTGTGGAGCAAGCGAGGCATGAGGCGGTGATCAAGGATACTGCGACGTTCTTTTTTCGGAGTTTTGCGGCAGCATTGGCGGAATTGTTAGTTGCGATGCTGCGTGCCTTCACCGAGCAGAACTCCGGTGTGCAGACTCTGGAAGACATTTCCGGCGAAGCCCCCAACACTACCCAATCCAAAAAACGACGTTAGCCGCACATCCCGCGAAATGCCCGATCGATCAATATGAACTTTATGAGTCCCTTCCTGGCCCAGGCACCGCTTGGTTTTTTTCAAGAGGTGCTGGAATCCTTACGCACCGCCTTTCTGGAAATGGTCACAGGTGGTGCCAATCTCCTGCCCAAGGTACTAGGCGGGCTTGTCATCCTTCTTGTAGGATGGATCGTCTCGAAGATCCTGCAGAAGATCCTGCTGGTTGTGGGAAAGAAAATCGGTCTGGACGACCTCGTGGGCAAAGATGGTATCCAGAAGATGCTCACGTCCGCTGGTCTGACCGGCGGTTTTACCGTTGTCCTGTCGAAGGCCATCTTCTTCGGGGTGCTGCTCTACTTCATCAAGTCCGCAGCCGACTACACGAACCTCCCGATGCTCAGGGACCCTGCGAACGGGATCATCAACCTGCTGCCAAAATTCATCACGGCCGGGTTGATCTCAATCGTGGGCTATCTCTTCGCTGATCTGATCCGCAACCTGACTCGAAAGTCGTGTGAGCGGCTCAATCTTGAATACGGGCCGACGGTAAGTCATCTGCTTTTTGCGTTCATCATGGTGCTCGTGTTGATCATCGCGGTGGGTGAGCTTGGGGTGGACACGAAATTGATTCACGACACCGTTGTGATCATCCTGGCCGGGCTTGCGCTGGCGATTGGTCTTGCTTTGGGTCTGGGGCTCCGGCCGCTGGCGCACGCGATCGTTTCTGGTGTGTATGTGCGGGATCAGTTCAAGCCCGGTGTAGAACTGACCATAGGTGATCGTTCCATGACCGTGGTGTCCGTTGGCCCGCTGAATACCCGGCTCGAGGACGGTGACGGGTTTCTCGTCATTTCGAACAGTAGCCTCATCTCCGAGACCGTTTCTGGAGTGAATCGGTCGTAACTGCGAACACGAGGTTGATGACTGGAGATTCATCAACGCTTGCGGATTGCTTGGGTTAGACTTAAATTCAAGTGCGTTTGGTGAATGCGCTCCAGCATTCACCCGGCGCGCGTGAGACCACAAGCGATCCCACTGGAGAGCCAACTTAGATGAAAGCAGCCAAGAAGAAATCCACTGCCAAAAAAGCCGCGAAGGCGGCTCCCAGCAAGAAACAGCTTCCTAAAAAACGAGCTTTAACGAAAAAGAAAACCAAGTCGATGGACAATCAAACTTCAGGGAAAAAGCCGACTCAGACCGAGGGAGAAAGCGTAAGCAAAATCCGTGACATTCTGTTCGGGGAACAGATGGCGAACTATGATGACCGGTTCGCTACTCTTGAGGCCGCATTGCGCAGCGAGGTCGAAGCATTGAAAGAAAGCTTGACCACAGAGATGCGCACCAGTGTCGCGGATTTGAAGGCACTCGTCCAGAAGGAGAAAGAAGAAAGCAACGACCGCAACGTCGCCCGTCGCCAGCTCGCCGACAAGCTGCAGAAAGTGGTGGACGACCTTCGCAAATGATCGTTGCCGGGGCCGCGTAGGAAGCCATGTCAGCGACTGATCTCAAGCAACCCGCAGCGGCACTACCCAGGCGCCTCCCGGACGCGCGATCGACGACAACGTTTGTATCGACCCCTGTTGAGTCGATATCGTTGCCCCAGGCTGCCCCACCTGACGGAGGACGAAAGGTGGGCAAGGCATCGGATCGGCAGTTGGGCCATGCGCTGAAGCCTGCGATCGAGCAGGTGGTGCTCGACACCCTGAGAGAGAACCCTAAGGTGGTGATCGATATCGTCTACCCGGTGCTGGGGCGCGTGATTCGGAAGTCGATCACCAGCGCGCTTCAGGCACTGGTTGCATCTATCGAAAGTCAGGCAGCGGATGTCTTTAGTTTTAAGCGATTGAAGTGGCGGTGGCAGGCGCTGACCAGCGACCGCTCATACGCTGAAATCGTTCTGGCAAACTCGGTCATCTGCTCAGTGGACGAAGTTCTGCTGATCCACAGGGAGACTGGCCTTTTGCTCGTTCACGCTTCACGTGATCCCGAGCATGCCAGGGATGCCGATCTAGTATCCAGTATGCTGACTGCCATTGAGGATTTTGCCCGCGATTCCTTTGACCTTGACGCCGATGACTCGCTCAGCAGTTTCTCCATGGCGGGCCAGACAGTCTTGATTCGCACAAGTCCCATGATGCTCATTGCCGCAGCCGTCGCAGGAAATCCGACATCCAAAGTGAACGATATGCTTGATGAAGTGATGGAGCAATTGCACAGCGACTACCACGATGACCTGGGTAACTTTTCCGGTGATGTGGAGCCTTTTATCAGTATTCTTCCGGTGCTTGAGGCGTGTTTGACAACCGAGACTGGGCAGACGCAACATGAGCAAACAAATTAAGAAGAAAATATGCCTCATAGGTTCCTTTGGTGTAGGGAAGACCAGCCTGGTGAGCAAATACGTGAAAGGGATTTTCTCCGAAAAATACCTGTCGACGGTTGGAGTGATGATTAGCCAGAAGGCTATACAGTTACCCGATTGTGAAGTCCTGTTGATGGTCTGGGATCTGGCGGGTGAAGACGATTTTCAGGGATTGCGTTTGTCATTTATCAAAGGCGCGTCAGGAGTGTTGTTCGTGGCAGATGGAACCCGCTCAGAAACCCTGCAGCTAACACAACAACACATTGACCGTCTTGGAGAGTTCTACTCTGATATCCCAACACTCTTGCTCTTGAATAAGGCCGATTTGAAGGATCGCTGGGAAATCACGGATGCGCACTTGAATGATGTCGAGAGCAGGGTGGAAGTGTTCCATACCAGCGCAAAGACTGGGGAGAATGTGGAGGACGCGTTCTCCCGGATCACCGAAATGATGATCTCGCCCGAGGAGCGAGCCATGGAAGCATTTCTCTAGCGAAGGTCCATGGCATCGGATTTGGCACATCAGTTTTCTGATCGATCGCTCAGTAGTGAGGCTGACCCGCTGGCAGCAGTGCTCGCTTCCCTCGATTACATCGTGCTGGAAAGAGGCGGGGACGGCGCTTTTCATTTGCGGGGAACCGCTCCTCAATGGTTTGCCAGTGTCTACGGAAGTGATATCAAATCGGCCATCGCTGGCTCGCCGTTCCTCTCCTGCTTCGTAAATGAGATTGCGCTGCCGTTCTGGCAGGCAGCACCGGCGGCGCCAGTTCGTTCGGGCATATGGACGGAAGTGGACGAACAGGGAGAGCAGCATTTTGAGGCAATCGCCATGAACTCTGCGAATAGCCCTCCACTGCTGGTGATCCAGAGCCTGGGACTGCGCTACGAGGAGATTCAGATGCTGACGCAACGGGCCAACGAGAATGCTCTGGAGCATCGCCAGCTTGGTCGTGAGGTGCAGAAGAAGGACGTCCTCCTGAAGTGCATCGTGCACGACCTCAACAATCCACTGGGGGCAGTGCTGTTGAATCTGGAAGTTCTCGCAATGTCCAACGATGAGGAGGTGCAGGGTGCGGCGCTGCTCGCGCTGGAGGCTGCCCGTCGTCAGCGTAGCCTTATCAAGTCAATTTCAGAGGTGTTCTCATCAGACCTGTCCCGCCTGGGACGTGATCGCGAATGTGCCGAAGAAGTGAGTGAGCTTGTCAGGGGCGCTGCGTATGTCGTCAATATGCACCTGAATCAGGCGCTGCGGCGATCGGTCTCGATACTGCTTGAGGATGGGCTGACCGGTTCGGTGTCCGGTAATCGCAAGGTGAGTGGTGAGCTGGAGCCCTTTGTCCGTGCAGTGGAGAATCTGGTGCTCAATGCGTTGCGCTATGCTCCCAGGGATTCGACCGTGACCGTCAGGATTGCGGCTCAGGAGAAGGGGATTCAAGTGCAGGTGGAAGACAACGGGCCTGGTGTCGAACCAAATCTCATAAGTGGTTTATTTGACCCGTTTATCCAGGGTACGACGAATCAGGGAGCGATGGGACTTGGGCTGTATTTCTGTAGAATGACGGTGGAACAATGGGGCGGTGCCATTCGCTATGATCAGGCTCCTGGTGGCGGCGCGCGATTTGTTTTCACTTTACCGTGGGTTGTAACTGATGCACACAATTCCGATGGAAGCTGACTACTCCAACCAGACGAGCGGATCGCTGTTAATCGTTGAGGACGATACCATTCTTGCCACCACGGTCGCGAGGCTGCTCACCAGCAAAGGTTACACAGTCACCGTCAGTCATGACGGCGCGGAGGGGCTGGAGATCGCGAAAGGGAACGAGTTCGATGTCGTCATTACGGATTTCCGATTGCCTGGACTTGGCGGGATGGAACTGCTGGAGAATCTGCGGAAGGTAAAGCCCAGACTACCGGTCGTGATGATGACCAGCTACGGCAATTCTGACACCGTCATCGGTGCGACCAAGCGGGGAGCATTTGAGTATCTGATGAAGCCCTTCAACATGGAGGAATTGATCGACGTGGTCGGCAAGGCGGTGAAGAGCAGCAGGCTGATGTTCAAGCCCGTTGCGATGGGGGTGCCGGCAAAGTCCGGGACAACGGCGATCATTGGTTCCTGTCAGGGCATGCGCGACGTCTTCAAGGAGATCGGTCGCGTGGCGCCCACTGATGCCTCTGTCCTGATCCGCGGTGAAACAGGCACCGGAAAAGAACTCATCGCGCGTGCCATCTACCAGCACAGTGACCGTTCCGAGGAAGCCTTTGTAGCAGTGAACTGCGGAGCGATTCCAGAGACGCTGCTCGAGAGTGAGCTTTTCGGGCATCGTAAGGGTGCATTCACCGGTGCAGACATGAATCGCATCGGGCGGTTGCAACAGGCAGACGGCGGCACGCTGTTTCTGGATGAGATAGGCGATATGCCGCTTTCCACTCAGGTGAAACTTTTGCGGGCTCTGCAGGAGCGCACGATTCAGCCGCTGGGTTCGTCAGAAGATGTCAAAGTGGACGTCCGCATCCTCGCAGCCACGCATCAGAACCTTGAGCAATACATGTCGACAGGGAAGTTCCGTGAAGACCTGTTCTACCGCTTGAACTCCGTCGTCATCCACGTGCCCCCATTGCGTGAGCGCGAAAAAGACATCGCGGAGCTGGTCTCCTTTTTCCTGAGCAAAGCCAGTGCCGACTTTAAAGTGGAAGCCTCCCAGTTCGACAAGGCGATCCTGAAACGCCTTGCTGGCGTCGAGTGGCCGGGCAACGTGCGACAGCTGGAGAACGTTGTCGCCCGCGCCGTGCTTCAGGCAAAAGGGCGTGTGGTTACGGTGGAAGACATCGACGGAATTCTTGAGGAAAGCGGGTCGTCAAGAATGGTACAGAGCGGAGATGACATCGAGGCGACGCTACGTAGCTGGGTGCGCGGAGTTCTCAAAGAGGTGCAAAAGTCCGGTGCTGGAGATGGCCATGCCCGGCTGGTTTCGTCACTCGAAAGCACGATGATCACGGAAGCGCTGAAGTTGAAAAACGGCCATCAGGGCAATGTGGCGGAGCTGCTCGGAATCTCCCGCGTCACCTTGAGGCAGCGCATCAAGGCGCTCGGACTTGGAGGTGAAGACGACGCCTGAAGCAGGGCATCCTGCCCGCTGGTCTTCGCTATTAGCAACAACGCCGCCACAGTGCGGAAATGGCGGCTGGGTAGTGCGCGTTCTCTTGTTCCTGAATACGCTGATGCAGCAGCTCCGGTGTGTCATTCGGCAGAATGGGTACGCGGTGTTGTGTCAGGATTTCACCGGAGTCGATCCCGGAATCCACGAGATGAATTGAGCATCCGGCCTCCGATTCACCTGCCTCCAGTGCCTGTTTCCAAGCTTCGCGTCCGGGATATCTGGGCAGCAGGGACGGGTGAGTGTTGATGATGCGTCCTTCGAATGCCGTGAGAACTGGTTCTTTCAAAATGCGCATGAATCCGCACAGCACCACGATATCCACTCCAGCCGATCGCAGCCGGTCACGGATCTCCTTCTGCGCTGCCAGCTCCAGCCGGTTCGGATGCTGGCCAGGATTCACCCACGCACCAGGCAGTGAATAGTTTTCTGCCAGTGTTAGAATACCGGAATCTGCGACGTCCGAAAGCACCACCGCAATCTCCGCCTTGAGTGTTCCCGCTCCCATCGCTGCGAGAATCCCAAGCAGATTCGTCCCTTTGCCGGAGCCAAGAATTCCCAGTCGTGGGACTCGGTTTATTGCCTCCGGTGAGGATTTTTTCATCGCGGCAACAGTGTCCGTAGTCGACCGACCCGGTACCAGTGACAGGATTTGCACCTCCGCACCACAGGCATCCAGAGCCTCGCGTTCTTCAGGATTCAGTGAATCGACCGTGTAGTCGCCACCCTTGGCATAAATGTGTGGACGGATCGTGCGAATCAGCGCAGTTGCCCTAGGTTCTGAAAACACCACCACTGCGTCCACCGATCGCAGTCCGGCCAGCACTTCCGCGCGATCACCTTCATTGTTGATCGGGCGACTGGGGCCTTTCAATGCAGAGACAGAGCTGTCAGAATTCAGTGCAACAATCAGGCTGTCCCCCAGCGCTCTCGCCTGATCCAGATAGCGAACGTGCCCAGTGTGCAGCAAATCAAAGCAGCCGTTCGTAAACACGACGCGCTTTCCCTGGGCATCGAGCCCATCGCGCCAGGCAGCGGCGGCTTCGGCAGTCATGACTCGCGGTGTTGGATCGTTTGGCATGATCATTGTTTGCGGTCAGTTCCGGCAATAGTCAAAAACTTCCAGACACTCATCAGCTTTCATCTGCGGACTCCGCTGCAATAACCGCTCGAAGAATTCTAGCCTGACCATAGCTGGCAGCGCCATCGGCGGCGGCGATGATGGGGGATAGCGCCCCGGAGCCATGCTGCTCGAACAGGTTGCGGAGAAGGGATGCCGTTTCCGCGGGTACGATGGACTTCCAGTTGATCTCTTCGCCGGATTCGATGAGTTGGGCCACGTGTCCTTCCACAGTGCTCATCACCACACCACGTGCCTTGGCGATCGCTTCGATGGAAAGCCCCTGGCGCAGCATGTCCAGGGTGATCTGATAGGTCTCGCCGCGCGGTCGTTTGATCGTTGCTGCTGGAGGTGTGGCTGCGGTCAGTCTCTGTCGATCCCTTGCGGCTTCGGGATGCTGTTGCAGGTAGTTGGCGATCGCTTCAAGAAACGCTTTGCTGTAGGTGGCGAGCTTGTGAGTGCCGATTCCATGCAGCTGGGAAAACTGCGCATTGTCCGTCGGCATGTACGCCGCCATTTGCCTCAGCGTTTTGTCCGCAAACACGATGTAGGGCGGAAGCCCGGCAGCATCGGCGATCTCCTTTCGCTTCGTGCGAAGGTGTTCAAATAGGCCATGGTGATAGGCGATGTCGTCCACCGCCGCCGCAGCTCCCCTGCGACTCGATGTCTTTTCTCGTTCCGTCCGCGTGTCCTCGTGTCTGGCAAACTTGCGCTGGCCGCGCATCACTTCCCACGCCTCCTCAGTGAGTTTTGGCACACCGTAAGTGTCGTCACTTACTTTGAGAATGCCCGCCGCAATGAGCGCATCCAGGACGCTTCGCCAGTAAGCCTTCGGCTGCCCTTTGCCGATGCCGTAGGTCTTGAGCAAATCGTGACCGAACTGCCGGATCTTGGCCGTAGCGGCACCGGTGACGATGTCGCAGATGTGCACAGCCCCAAACCGCTCGCCGCTGCGGGCGATTGCCGAAAGCACGATCTGAGCGTCGCGAGTAGCGTCCACTTCCGCGAATTCGCCTGCGCAGTAGTCGCAACCGCCGCAGTTCTCTTCCGTGTAGTCTTCTTCAAAGTAATGCAGAATCGACTTGCGGCGGCAGGCGGGGACGGAAGCAAAGCGTTCCATCTCGCGCAGCAGATCCAGTGTGCGCTGGCGTTCGGCATCATCGACGATGTCGTCACAGAAACGGCGGATTTTGACCGCATCTCCCGGTGAGTAGAGCAGCAGGCAGTGCGATGGCTCCCCATCCCGCCCGGCGCGGCCAGTTTCCTGATAGTAGGATTCAATGTTCTTAGGAATGTCCCCGTGAACGACAAAACGTACGTCCGACTTGTCAATGCCCATGCCGAACGCGATCGTTGCAACAATGATCGATGAATCATCACGAATGAATGCATCCTGTGTAGCTGAGCGTTCGCTTGCAGCGAGCCCCGCATGATAGGCGCGCGCCGAAATTCCATTGGCGTTGAGCAGGCCTGCGGTCGCTTCCACGCTCTTGCGGGTGGTGCGGTAGATAATGCCAGACTGGCCGGGGCGACTGCGAACGAATTCGACGATCTGTGTTTCCCAGTCACGCTTGGCGCGTACTTCGTAGAACAAATTGGCACGGTCAAAGGAAGCGCGCACCCGCACCGGATCGCGCAGCTGCAGCCGCGTGGCGATATCACTGGCAACTTTCTGCGTGGCTGTTGCTGTGAAGGCAGCGATCGGAACGTCTGGGAATGCATCGCGCAGTTTCCCGAGGACGAGATAATCTGGACGGAAATCGTGGCCCCATTCCGACAGGCAATGCGCCTCGTCGATAGCGAAGAACGCGGGCGCTCCGGTGGGGCAATGGCGGAGCCGTTCGAGCACCCCATCTGCCGCGAGTCGCTCCGGAGCTACGTAGAGTAGATCCAGTTCGCCCCCTCCGTAAGCGCGGGCAGCAGCAGTACGTTCGTCGATCGACATCGAGCTGTTCGCGCAGGCTGCCCGTATGCCATTGCTCAACGCCGCGTCGACCTGATCTTTCATCAGTGCGATCAACGGACTCACGACAATAGCGCAGCCGTCGGCGACTACCGCCGGCAGCTGGTAGCAAAGTGACTTGCCGCCCCCAGTGGGCATGATTCCAAACACATCTTTTCCCTGGAGAATTCCATCAACAAGCTGCTGCTGGTGAGGGCGAAACGACGCGAATCCAAAAGTGTCCCTGAGCACAGCGTGCACTCGATCGACAGAAGAATTTTCCGGGCTGTTCATAGGGAAAACCCTAAACAGATTCTCCGGGACAAAGAAACAGAAACCTCAGAAAACAGGCGCGAGGGAGGTCATCTCTGCGATGTTCAATCAGCCCACTTTTCAACCAGTCTCTTGCGAATGTTATCATTGGTGATGAGTGCAGCCCATTCGCGGGCCTTACCTCGATCTGTCTTGGCAACGATCCCGGCGATTTTTGAGAGGGCAACGTCACGGCTGGCGGACGGTGCGATAGCACGCAGCCAATCCCCAAGCACGGCTGGATCCGTTTTCAACCAGGTTTCCGCGATGTGAGCCATCGCCTGATCGCGCTCGTAGCTTTCTGGCATGGCAGTGACGATCTCTCTGGCCAAGTCAGGATGTTGCCGGCTGTTCGCTTTGACGGATCCTTTCACTGCACCAAGCAGAAACTTCCACCGCTGTTCTCCTTCAGGCAGTCTTTCTTGCAATGTTAGTATGCTGACTTTGTGACTGCCGCGGATGAGGCCTTCGACCGCAGCTTTACCCATCATCTCCGGCGCATCCTGGAGTTCGGGTTCATTCTGCAGCTTCGCAAAACGGTCGAGCGCTCCTTCAGGCTCATATTGTGCCCAGCTCAGAAAAGCTTTGCGCAGAAATTCGCGACTCGCAGCATCGCCTCGTTTCAGGATGAAATTGACTGCTTCCTCGCCACCCCAGCGGAGCCGGGCGGAGAGCAATCCGCGATGAAGATCTTCACGGAGGCCGGTGGGGCACTCGTTCAGCACCCACTCCTCTGCGGTATCGAAATTCCCCTGGCTACAGCGTTCCAAGATGTCAGACACCATCCCCAAATCGTCATTTCCCAGGATTTCCTGAAGAATTCTCAAGTGATTTAGCGCTGCTATCGGATCGTGTACGGCCCACGCTTCCGCCGTTTGTTTCACAAGATCAATCCGTGCTCTGGAGTCTGAGACAGATTGAAGATGAATGAGCAGTGGTTCAGGATCCGATGTGACACAGGTGTTGATGACTACCGATTGAATGCGATCGAGTGTATTGGTGTCGACGATCTCATCCGCCAAACGGAGTGCCTCTCCGCTGTCTGCCAGTGCGAGCGATTGAAACGCCGCGTCCAGTTCGTGATCTTTCCGAAGTTGGCCGGATTGAATGACATCGGTGAGTTGCTCCGGTGAAAGCGACTGGATGAGATCGAGCGATTCGACCTGATCGCGATAGGGGCTGAAAACCCGACCTGCTCGGGTGCCGGCCCGCTGCTGATCAACACGAATACCAGCCGGGTGTCGTTCCGTCAGTTGCATTGAAGGGGGCACGGCGCTTCTTTGACGCTTGTTTGCCGGACTGATCGCGTGCGAAAGGAACCAGCCGACCGGCAGGCCGAGGAGAATGGCGAAAAGGATGGATTTCATTCAGCAGTGACGGGTATGAGTAGAACGGCGAGGTCTCTCTTCTTTCCGGGGGGAAGTTCTGCGACCCATTTTGTTGCGGCTTGGAGATCGTGCTCTTTCCAGTCGATGAGGAATCTGCCGAGCCCGTTTGGCGCGGAATCCAGGGCAATGGCGTTAGCCGCGTCGATTACCAATGTGGGATCATCCTTTGGGGTGTTACTGAGGATTCCTGAACAAAAAAGACTCTGCTTCAACGGATCATCGATCCCTCGAGTCAGTTCGACAGCTCTGGATGGTGAATGGAGCGAGACGACTCTGCCCGCAAGTTCTAGATTGCTGTCCTGCCAGGTATCTCCGGCATCCATTTGTTCGAAATAGTCTGCTAGGTTCCGGATGCTCTTTGCCAGTGGCGAATCCGTCTGCGGCCGTTCGTCCCGTCGGTGCCGCTGTTCCAGGTTCTGGAGCACCGTGTCCCAGAAAAAGCGAGCAACCTCATTGTCGTGTATTAGGGAGCCGCCTTCCATTGCGCTTTGTAAATCGAACGGCGCGAGGGCCTGCATTGCACTACAGATCAAACCGTCCCGTTCCTCGTTATTTCCGAGTTGATCCCGCATCCAGGCAATGGCGGGGCCTGGCTCATGTTTTGCCCAAGTTTTCAGAGCAGCGTAGAGCAATCTTGAACGCAGCTCAGGATGATCCCGCTGTAGTTCAAAGGTATGGGCCAAGGCGGTGGCACCGTCAATCCCCGCCATCACTTCGAGATAGTCCTGAAAGACATAGAAGTAGCCTTCATCAAGGAAGTCAATCTTGTTCCTCTTGGCCCATTCGCATGCGGCCTGCCAGTCAGCAAAAGCCCACGTGATCCACGCACCATTTACCGCATATAGGGCAGCATTGCCCCGGCTGGGATCGATTGCCTGCACGATGGCATCTTCCGGTGCCAGCTCACCCCAGCGGGCGAATGCGGCGCGTGTGATCGTGTAGGTGCGTTCATCCGCCAAATCGTCCAGCACCCCGATGGCGGTGCGTACCTGTGCGATATCCAGTGTAAACACAAGTCGTTGAAGGGATCGCGTGTCGAGTGGTTCGGTAGTCAGGGCCTTGCGAAATGCGTCAGGATCAAATGGAGAAGCCTGCGGCGCTGTCGCCGATGCAAACTGGAGCGGTGCCCAGCCGATGCCGACGGGCACCGCTGCTGCTAGCAGAAATGCCGTTGCGCTGAATACGATCTTCTGTGTTGTCATGGTCGTCAAAAAGCTGGAGATGGTCGAAGTCGCGGTGGCTGTCGAACTCACGGCACTTGCGGCAATCTTTGCCGCGAGTCCCGCAGGCGCTGTGATGGCGAACTCGGAAGCGAGTCCTGCTGCCAGCAGCGCGGCGGGTGCGACTATGCCTTTGCGCTTCAGCAGATCGCCAAGCTTCTTCAGCGCGCGCATGCTGCGTTTTTGCAGTGTGGCTGCCGGAACTCCGGTGTTCCTGGCGATTTCGGGAAACTGCAGCCCTTCAAAGAAATGCTTGATGAGGATGTCGCGATCGCGTGCAGCGAGTCGATCGAGCAGCTCGTCCAGCAGCGGGCGGACATCGTGCCAGAGTTCATCGTCTGTGGGCATGAGTGGCTCCTGTCGGTCACGAATCATGGCGATGTGGCGTTTTTGATTTCTGTCTTTTCGCAACGCGCGTAGCGATTCCAGTGTCGCCGCGCGGTGCAGCCATGCCCCGATCGATCGCTGGCTGCCGAGTGATGCAGCTTTCTGCGCCAGCGCTACGAAAACATTCTGCGAGACCTCTTCCGCCAGTGGTTGCTGCCCAGTCCTGCGAAGTGCCACGCCGAATACCAGTGGAGTGTATTTTTCGACCAGAATATTGAAGGCCTGTTCATCCGCTTCACGGGCGTAGCGGGCAAGCAGTGTTTGATCGCTGGGATTCGGAGGCAATGAGTTCACGTTTTAACGGCGCAGGAGAGGCAAAGTTTTCTATATACTTCCCTTCAGAGCGATGAGCGGACAGAAATCGGAAGAACGTTCGCGATATTTCTGGCGCAAGGAATTTGCCCGGCTGGCTATCGAATGGGTTTCGAGCGACAGAAAAACAGCATTGCCTTCCGCCACACAACCGGTCTCTGCAGTGGCGCGAGATCCTTACGGCTGAGGTTAGTGGTGTTTGATTCGATCTATTGCTAGATAAACGGCGCAATCAGTCGCTCGAAGTCGCGGCAGAATTTGTCGAAAGAAGGGGAATGGGTGCGGGCTTCGGTAAAATCGAAAAGTGCTGAATACGCAGCCTGGTCGAGGGTCTCACTGTAAATTTGGTCGGAACGGTTACGCTTGATCCAGCCTTTCGCATCTCGTACGGATTCGGGATCAGCAGGGCGCTCCAAGTCTGGCGGGAGCGAACGTTTGCCTCGGAGAGACTCTGCTGCTGCCAGGAACCATGCTTCGTATTCAGACTTGGCCAAGGTGAGAGCCATAGGGAAATCGTCCCGGACGTCTCGGCTCATTTGCAGAAGCTCTGGTACTTTTTCAGCAGGGCAGTCATCGTCGGCATCGAAGAGCAGCAGGATCATCGAGCTTTTGGGATTGCCACCTTTTAGCGAAGCCAGCTTGATGGTTCTCTCCCGCTCATTCTCACGATTTAGAAAGCTGGAGCGAGCAATTCGAATTGGGGGTGGTATTTCATAAATCGCTTGTGGTGCCAACTCGGCGACCAGCCTACGCAAAAGAATTGGTAAGGCCTTAACCTCACCGTGACCTTCGACGATAGTGACGATGACGAGTCCGGCCACTAGAGATCGAAGAGTTTCATTTGTTGGTAGGTAACCGGTGGTGCAGCATTTTCGTAGTCCGGCGAAAGTTGATTGAGGCGGAGGAGTTCTCCAGGCGTATAGAGGCTTTCCCGCAGCGCCTGACGGCCCGCATTATCAATCGGCGCGATGACTGTAGTGCCATTCTTCATTTCTACTGCGAGCAGATCATCGGCCGAGATGTTTGGGTTGTCGAGAAGGTCTGGACTATGGCTTGTAACCAATACTTGGCGTGTCTCACTACCCTCTCTAAGAACGTCGAACAGTATGCCGGCAGCAGCTGGGTGAAGGGCAATTTCCGGTTCTTCGATTGCCACCAGTTGAGAAGTTTCGGTGCCTACTCTACGTTCTTGCAGCAAGGCGACGAGAATTCCCAACGCTCTCAGGGTTCCGTCTGACATGCAATTGGCGAGAAATGTCTGAGGTGGATGGTCTTCCTCGACGAGTTGTTTGAACTCCAGCGTCTCATTTCCAGCGAGATGCTTCGTCGACACCTTTTCAATACCTGGCACGATAGCAGCCAGATACGCGATAACTCTTTGCTGACGAGGGGGATCAAGGCGAGCAAAGACACTAGCCAGATTAGCTCCGTCTTTTGCGAGCAACAGCCCATCGTCTGCGGGCTGGATATGACGTATGGAGTCCGGGGCGAGACGGTAAAATGACATGCGCGAGAGAGCATCGTATAGCGGACGGAATCCCGGTTCTCCCGAAAGCTTGACGAGATACAGTCGGTCGTTTGTGTAAGCCGGAGTAATCGCAAGGGAGCTGGTTGTGATCTCTCCTTTCTTCACTCGAAAGAATTCTTTGTCCAGTGCGCCCTCACTAATGCGGCACTCTTCGTCAAGTACCTCAAAACCTCCACCCTTTTTAGCCCCTATTGTGAATGCATAGTGCCCTTGAAGATTTTGGTCGAGAGTGAACTCAAGTCGGACGGTGAAATGGTTGGGGCGTCCGGCTGATCTTCGACGGACGTCTTTGATGCCTCCACGGACTCTCAATGCGTGATCAAGAGAGGTGAGTAATGCGTCGGCAACGAAATTGAGGGCATCGAGGAAATTGCTTTTTCCAGAACCGTTCGCTCCTACACACAATGTCAGTTGGCTAAGGGCAACATCGCATCCCGCCACGCTCTTGAAATTGCGAAGTTTTACACGGTGAAGGAAAAATTTTGCGGGCGATCTGGGCATCTTTCGGCTGGCTACACTTGACGTGTCAGCATGGGACAAAAGTAGATCAATTGCCAGGGGCAAAGCGTAAAATTGAACCGCCGCCCGGTTTTTAGCGCCCAACGAGTCCGTCTAACGTGCGTCAGCAGGAAGCACCGACTCGACTGCGGTGTCATTGATCCAGCCTTTGTTGCCGTCGCTCGTGACGATCTGTGTGAACGAACCATGCTTGCGCAGAACTTGAACGGTTGTCCCCGGTGCTAAGGTGTCCAGCGGGCGGGCTCCATCGAATGGTGAGATGCGGAGGGGGGCGTCTGCTGCTACAATGATGGCGTTGCGGCTTTCGTGGGCGCGCAGGCCGACGGCTGTGGTACCCAGGATCGCTACTGCGACGGCTGTGAGGCACAGCAGGCGCTGGCCGCGAACTTTAACTCCGAATGCACTAAGGATCGCTACGGCTGCCAAGGCTGCAAGCGCGAGGGAGCCGGTCGTTGCCCAACCATTGAGGCTGAGCCAAAACGCTGGCGTCTGCCAGGCTGGAGGCTGGGGATTTTCCGTGCCCGTGTCGCGACGGGCAACTGACAGGTTGTGGGCAATGTCGGCGTCGTTCGGAGCCGCAAGTTTCGCTTGTTCCCAGCTGAGAATGGCTCGTCCTGTGTCTCCGTTTGCGTAGTGGGCATTGCCAAGATTGTAGAGTGCGGCAGCGGTGGGGCCGGAGCTGTTCAGGGTTTCTTTGTAGGCGGCAATTGCTTCCGGCCATTTTTCGGCTTTAGCCAACTCATTGGCTTGACCGAAGGAAGCTTGAGACGGCTGGGCCAGTGGAAGTAGCGCGAGAAATGCAATCAGAGTGAGAATGATGGCTTTCATTGAATGTTCGTGTTCGGATTCCTGAATGGTTTGGATTCAAGGCTGGCTTGCAGCTCAGCGATTGCCTGGTCCAGTTTCGTTTGCCAATGGGAGAGCTGCTCGGGATCCACAGACACATGCGAGTATTCTGAGGCGTCGGCGAGTTCGAATACCTGTCTCGCGATGGAGCCGCTGGCAAAGTCGGCCCCCGTCAGAGTTTCTGGATTCCGTTTGCTTACCAAGCCTGCACGAATCTGCAGGGCTCTACGACCGGCAAGAAAGAACGCTGATGAATCTGCTTTGAGCCGGGCGTGGTCGACTGCTTCCAGCGCCTGTTCGAGGCGGTGCTGAGACTCGCGTGCAGCGATCGACTCAGGATTCATCCGGCGCTGGCGGATGCGTCCCGCGATCAATGCGACGATCGTTATGAATGCCAGGCCGCCGTGCAGAGTGACGAACCACGGACGCCGATAGAGTGGAGTGAGATTTACTGGAGCTGTGTCCGCAGTCTTCAGTGGAGCGATCGATTTCGAATCAATGTTAGTGCTGGAAGATGTGGCGGGGCTGTCGGCCTGGGAGGGGGGTGTTCCGGCGGAGTTCGGCTCGATGGCATCAGTCAGTGGGCTCCCCGTAATCGTCAGTGGGACAGGTTCACTGGCGGCGGATGCATACCTGCCGGTTTTCGGGTCGAAATAGGAGAAGGCAAACTGGGTCTCAGTCGAGCCTGGCTTTTTCGGTACGGCGTTGAGATCAAAGGTTTTGCGTCCTTGAAATCCAGCAGAGTCGAGAGCTACAAAATCACTTTTTGGCTGATAGGTTTTCCATGCATCCCTGGGGTCGAGTTCGGGGCAGTTGACGCGATCGAAGTTCCCCGTTCCCTCCACGCTGACGCGGATTTTTACGGGCTCGCCTGTCTTGGCAGTGGTCGGCAGTGAAAACGAATGAATTGCGAACTGGCCGACCGCTCCTGAGAAATTGTCGGGTTTTCCTTCGCCTGGGAGTGGCTGAATTTCGAGGACGCGTTCTTCTGTGGCCAGCTTGATATCCTGCTCCACCATCGGCGCAAAGAAGTCGTCGAAGGCGCTGTTGAAAAAATTGTCGAAGAGCGGATCGCTGAGTCTGCCGAACCCGGGCAGCGTGCGCGAGGTGCCCCGCGTCCTCTGTTGACGCACCGCGACGGTGGCATCGAGCCGGATATCAACCGGGTATTTTCCGGCTTTCACTGCTGATAGTCCACCATACCAGGTGATCACACGGTAGGGTTCGCCACTTACCGTCTTGACCTCCTGGCTGGGTTCGTCACTGATGTTGTGCAGCGTGTAGGCCTGGCCGTCCATTGTTGGTTTAGATGTCAACGAAACTTGCGCGCCTTCCCTGAACCAGGCTTCCAGTTTGATGGGAATGAGTTCGCCCACGTAGGCAGAGTCTGAGTTGCGATCAGGAAGTGTGAGGGTCAGTTTTGCGATGTCGCTGTTTTTCGCGTCTCCACTGCTACCACCACGCGCGCTGGGCCTGGTAGTGAGGCCCGGTGGCTGTGTCGCAGGCGCGGGCAGGGCACTGCCTTTCGATACGATAAGCGTCACTGGATCGGTCTGCAGGGTGTGTCCGTCAACACTGATCGCGATCGGAGGAATCTCGAAGCGGCCTTCACGACGTGCCAGGACTGTGAACTGGTAGCCAATGCTGACCGATGTCCGTCCATTGATCGACTGATAGCGACTGCTCTGGCCCGCGGGATAGAATTCCAGTCCGTCCACCACAGGTGTCTGCGGGCGGGGCGCGGACTGTGTGCCGTCGACGGTAATGGTAAATGTGGTGGTCGCACCTGCTGCAATGCGCTCCTGCTCAAGAGATGCGTTGACCGTCGCCGACGAGGCTGCGATCGCAAGCGCGGTGGTGGAAAGGCAGGCGAGTGCCAGCAAACATGCTGTTCGGCCCAGGTTGCTGATCGATGAGATTCGATTGTTCATGGTGAATGTCGTCTATGATTGGAAATGATGGCCTACCAGTCCTTGCCGTTCGTTGTGTTGTTAGGATCACGGAACCGGCCCTGTTGCCTTGCTGGGGCGAAAATCACATCGTCTTCGTCGTCCTTAAGCGAATCGAGGAGCTGCGCGGCCTCTCCGGGCGTCATTTCTCCTGGATTGCGGCGCTCACCCACAGGAGCGGCTTCGCCTTGTTCCTTCGGTTCAGTTTGCTCGCCGTCAGCTTCGGTTGCAGATTTGGCTGGTTGGTCTGGCTTTTTTTCCGCTGGGTTGCCTTGATCTGATTTCGGTTCCTGTTTCGCCGATTCAGGCTTCTGTTTCCCGCTGGTGGAATCATCAGGTTTGGGTTCTTTTTCGCCAGTCTGCTCCTGCTCGCCGCCTTTCTGTTGCTCCTCACTAGACTTTTTCGCGCCATCGTCCTCTTTAGTGTCGGTGGTGTCGGAATTCGAACCATCCTTGCCTTCCTCAGATTTGCTCCCGTCAGATGGCTTATCCGCCTGGTCGTTGTCAGAATGCTTATCTCCGCCTCCGTCCTCGTTCTTCTTCTGATTTTCCTCTTTCTGTTGCTGATCCTCCTTTTGCTTTTGCTCTTGCTGGCGCTGCTTCAGCGCATCCAGTTTCTTTTGCACAAGGTCGCGATTGTATTGGGCATCGGCATCCGCGGGATTGAGGGCGATGGCACCTTCGTAGGCCTTGATGCTTTCCTCCCAGCGCGCGATGGTGTCCTCGGGCTTCGTTTGGATCGACTGGCTGCCTTCGCGGAAAAGCGTATTGCCCAGATTGTAGTATCCACGATTCTGGAGGCTGAGATCGTCGGTGGCAAGCGTCGCTTGCAGCCCTTCTTTTGCAGCGGTGTAGTCACCTCTCTGATAGGCAGTGGTGGCGTCGTTGTAGGTTACTCGAGGATCTGGAGTCTGCGCTGATGCAGCTTCCGGGGAAATCCAGGTGAGCGAGGTGAAGAGAATGAGCGCAAGCCCAGTTGCTGGCAATCTTGTTCTGCGACCGGCGGTGACGACGTGCTCTGATGAAAGGGGCGGCCGCTTACGATCGCCAAGCAGGTAGCGCAGCAGGAAGCACAACAACGCGGCACCAAGGGGCCACTCGAAGCGCTCGATGGCCACCTGTTGCATGCGCTGGTGCAGTTCGTCCTTTGGCACCAGGCTGAGCTTTTCACGGTAGATGGTTTGGAGTCCCTCCGCCCCCTGGCCGAACGGAGCGTAGATAGCTCCAGTGGCCTGGGCGATCTGAGTGAGCATTGACTCATCAAGCGCTGATCGCACCGGCTGCCCGGATGCATCTTTAAGAAAATCCTGCCCCTGAGATCCGCGCACCGGGATCAACTCACCCGCCGCGCTGCCCACACCCACGGTGAATATTTTCATCCCTTCGTCATTCGCTTTCTGTGCCGCCGTGAGAGCATCTCCTTTCAAATCCTCGCCATCGGTGATGAGCACTAGAAACTTGTGATTGTTGCCACTTTCAGCGAACAGGCTCTCGGCCTCGCGAATTGCACTCGCGAGGTCAGTGCCTTTGTGAGGAATGATGTCGGTATTTGCCGCTTCGAGCGATTGGTGGAAGGCATCGTAGTCGAGTGTCAGCGGGCACAAGGTGAACGCGCTGCCGGCGAATGGGATTAGACCTACACGGTCGCCCTGCAGTTTTTCCACAAAGTCCATCATTCCGAGCTTGGCGCGCTCAAGGCGGCTTGGGCTGACATCTTCCGCGAGCATGCTCCGCGAAGTGTCGAGTGCGAATACGATATCAATCCCCCGGCGTTTTACCTCCTGCCACTGGCTCCCAAACTGTGGACGTGCTAGAGCAAGGAAAAGCAAGGCTACGCCGACCAGGAAGAGGCCGCGCTTCAAGTAACGTTTTCGGTCTGAGACTCCTGCTAGAAGCCGCTGCACGATACCGGGCGAGGCAAACTTGGCCAGAGCTGCTTTGCGGCTGCGCTCAAATTGTCGAAACGCGATCAGCAGTCCCGCACAGATGGCGATTCCGGCATAGATCCAGACAGGCTGGGCAAAGTGGAGTGTGTCTTGCATGGGTGGAAATTCGGTTGGAAGAATTGCGTGCGTATTTCTCTGAAATTACACGAATGTAAGAGGAGCAACGTCTACGGCAGGCGACGCCACACGGTTTCGCCAAGACCCATCGCAACGCCGAGCAATGCAAGTCCAGGCACCAGTGCCCATGCGAACAATTCGTCTGCATTCTGATAACGTTTCATTGTTCGGGTGGTCGTCTCCAGTTGGTTGATTTCATCGTAGATGTTTCCCAGCGAATCGGTGTCCGTAGCGCGGAAGTAGCGCCCACCCGTGGCCTTGGCTACGTCTGTCAGGGTCGCCTCATCGATATCGACTTTCGCCATGCGCATCTGGGTTCGGCCAAAGGCATCCTTCATGGGAATGGGCGCCTCACCGCGGGTTCCGGCACCGATCGTGTAGACTTTGATGCCGAGTGCCTTTGCTGCTTCGGCTGCCGTGAGCGGGTTCGCTTTGCCCGAGTTGTTCATACCGTCGGTCAAGAGGACGACCATGCGTGATTTAGCGTCCTGATCGCGCAGGTGATTGACCGATGAAGCGATGGCTGATCCAATGGCGGTGCCGTCTTCCACCTGGCCAATGTTGATGCTGTCCAGACGTTTTTCCAGCCAGTCATGGTCGAGCGTCAGCGGGCTCACAAGATATGGACGCCCGGCGAACGCCACCAGTCCGATGCGATCGTTCGGCCGTTCCTTGATGAAGTCTTTGACGACGTTCTTGACTGCCTCGAGGCGGTTGGCGCGTTCGCCATCGACGGCAAAATCCATCGCTTCCATGGAGCCGGAAACATCGATCGAAAGCAGGATGTCGACTCCGCTGGCCTCGACTTCGGTATTGCCGCGAACAAACTGAGGCCGGGCCAGTGCGATGATGAGTGAGGCCAATGCGAGCATTTCCAGTGACTTGAGAATGCGCCCTGGTGTGCTTTTCGGGCGCTTCCCGCCGGAGCGAGTGTTTTCGACGCTGGGGATACGCACTGCTGCTACCTGGCCGCGCTTGCCTTTGAGAAGCGCAGCAAGAGGCAGCAACAGCAGCAACCACAGAAAAACTGGATGGCTAAAGTGGAACATGGTGATCAGGCGGTAAGTGGTGTGATGTTAGGGTGTTGCGGTGCAGCAGCCATCGCTGGGTGTCCGCTTGCTCGGGTGGCATCGAGAAATTCGCGAGCCTTGGTGATCAAGAGTCGCATGTCGTCATTTGTAAGCATTGCCTTGGCGAACTTTGCTGCATCACAGGCTGACAAAAACTGCTGTAGCGGATCACGATAGGTGGTCAGTGGTGAATCCTTTGCTTCCGCCAGAGCAGAGAGGAATTCCTCAGTGGTCTTGTGAGGAGCGGTGATGCCGAAGCGGCTCGCAATGTAGCGCCGCAGTGTGTCTGATACGACCGTTGAGAAGCGTTCGACGGTCTCCGTCCGGAGCAGGACACGGGCGGCCTCAAGTTCTGCAAGCGCGATGTCGTAAGCGTTAAGAGTCTTGTCTTTAGATCGGCGACGCCACATCCAGAACACCAGTCCGGCCATGGTCAGTGCTCCCGCTGCAGCAGCTGTATACCATGGCCACTGCGGTGGAGTTGGGATTTCGATGAGCCCGCGCGCTTCGCGAATGTCTTCGCCCGCCAGGATGGGATCCGGTGCAGCGGGCTGCTGGGCAGATGCGGTGCTGGCGTAGCATCCGCAGCACGCCAGAAGGGTAAGAAGTAATTTTTTCATCATGCGACTCGGTTGCGGGTTCTTGATTTGAGAAATGCCATGAGCCCGGGCATCCATGGCTCTCCAGCGGTAAGCTCCAACAGGTCAACACCACAGGAGCGAATGGTTCGGCGCACGGCCATGCGGCGTTGAAGTGCCCTTTGGCGGTAGCCGTCGCGCACTTTCTCAGACCGCGTGTTGATTTCGACAAGCTCGCCTGTTTCAGCGTCTTCGACCGTCAGCCAGCCGATGTCGGGCATCTCGAATTCGCGCGCGTCATTGACGGTGACCGCGATCACATCATGGCGCTTGCCGGTGGTTTGCAACTTGCGCTGGAACTTCGTGAGTTCCTGATCAAAGTCGCCGTTGATGCAGAAGTCGGAGATCAGAAATGTGACTGCGCGCCGGTGGAGAACCTTACTGGCAAAGTCGAGCGCGGTGGTCAGGCTGGTGGTGCGCCCTTGTGGTTCAAAGAACAGAATCTCCCTGACAATGCGCAGAATGTGGGATTTGCCTTTGCCGGGTGGGACGTAAAGTTCCACCTCACCTGTGAACAATAACAATCCGACTTTGTCCTGGTTTCGGATCGCCGAGAACGCAAGCACGCTGGCGACTTCCGCCGCCAGTTCGCGCTTGCTCTCGGGAGAGGAACCGAAGTCCGACGAAGCACTGAGGTCTACCATGAGCAGGATCGTGAGTTCGCGCTCCTCAGTGAAAGTTTTCACGTGTGGGGCACCCGTGCGTGCGGTGACATTCCAGTCAATCGTACGAGTCTCGTCGCCGTTGACATAGTTCCGCACGCGATCGAAGTCCATGCCGCGTCCTTTGAAGACACTGGCGTAGCGACCGGAGAGATTGTCGTCGACCAGGCGGCTGGTCTGGATTTCGATTTGCCTCACTTTTTTCAGAATGGCTTTAATGCGTTCGTCCTGCATGATGATACCGGGTAGTTGGTGTGCGGTTAGTGTCCTGATTGCCGGAGATCACGGGACGGGCAGCGTATCGAGAATCTTGGCGATGACGTGCTCACTGGTGAGGCCTTCCGCTTCGGCTTCGTAGGTGACGGAGACGCGGTGGCGGAGCACGTCCATGGCCAGGGTTTTGATGTCCTGCGGCGTCACGTAGCCTCGACCGTTGATAAATGCCTGAGCTTTGCCCGCGAGAGTGAGACCGATGGTGGCCCGCGGTGATGCTCCGGTGCGAATGTAAGAGCCTAGATCGAGGTCGAAGCGTTCCGGTTCCCGTGTGGCGTAGACCATGCGCACGATGTAGTCCTTCACCTTGTCGTCCATGTAGATCGCGTTGGCAACACGGCGGGAAATCACGATTTCCTCAAGTCCAATCACTGAGTTTAGCTGGGGCAATTCGTCAGTGGTGCCGGCAAATTCGAGAATGGCGCGTTCCTCCTCGATGCTTGGATAGTCGATAACGACCTTGAGCATGAAGCGGTCGATCTGGGCCTCCGGCAGCGGGTAGGTGCCTTCCTGATCCAGCGGGTTCTGCGTCGCCATTACCATGAAGGGTTGTGGCAGAGGAAATGTGTGATCGCCGATGGTGACCTGTTTTTCCTGCATCGCCTCCAGCAGGGCGCTTTGGACTTTGGCGGGAGCGCGGTTGATTTCGTCGGCCAGAATGAAATTTGCGAAGACCGGGCCGCGTTTTACTTCGAAACGGGTATCGCGTGGGTTGAAGATCTCGGTGCCAACGATGTCAGCCGGAAGCATATCGGGAGTGAACTGCAGGCGCTTGAAATCGGCATGGACGAGTGATGCCAGCGATTTCAGAGCCAGAGTCTTGGCGAGTCCAGGGACACCTTCAAGCAGGACGTGGCCGTTTACTAACAATGCGACAAGAAGGCGGTCGACAAGTTCATTTTGCCCTATGATGATGCGTGCCATTTCTGAACGAAGTGGATGCACCCAACCGGACGCGTTTTGCACCGCGTGGTTGAGCGCCTGGATGCCGGATTCTTCGAGCGGCCTGGCAAAGGAAGGTGCTGCTGTTTGAGTTGTGTTCATTGAGAGTTCGAATTGGTGATTTGAGTGATTTGTTTACGTGATCAAGTTCGCGTGGCTGGATTGCAGCGGGATTGCCGGGCAATTACGCGTGCGTAATCTGATAGGAGCCCGCCCTGCTCCCAGTGCGGGGAGTCAGGGCGGGCGGTGTTTCAGGGCATCAGATCAGAGGGACAGCTACAAATCTTGTTCCATCGCCATTCGCTACACGCAGGAGAAGGGTTCCGTTTTTGGCGGCGGATTTCGCTGCAACGGCATCCCGGAGGTTGGTGATTTTCTGCCGGGCTACTTCAGTGATGACCTCGCCCGGTTGCAGTCCTGCTTCAGCTGCCTTTGAGCCAGGGGCGACGCGGGTGACCACGATGCCTTGAATGTCTTCCGGAATTCCGAACTCCCTGTACTCGGAAGCTCCCAAGTCGGAGGCTTGCAGTCCGTCGATGAATGTCGATGGCATCACTTGCGGAGAACCGAACGCTCCCGGGCCAGCGGCGGCAATACCTTCTTCAGGAAGTCGCCCGATCTCGACGCTTACTTTGGTGGGAGTGCCGTCGCGGACAATGTCAAAAACGGCGATGGATCCAGGTTTGCGGTTGCTGACCTCCAGACGCAGCTTCGAGAGTTCTGTAGTAGCAGTTCCGTCGAGCGCGGTGATGACATCGCCATCCTTGATGCCTGCTGCGAATGCGGGTGTGCCACTCAACACTTGATTTACCAGAACGCCGTTTTCTGGAGCATTCAGGGCCTTGGCTACGTCGGATGTCAGATAGCCTAACATGACGCCCAGATAGCCGCGTTGAATCTCACCGGTGTCGATGAGTTGCTCGACGATGTGCGTCACCAGATTGACAGGGATGGCAAAGCCAATGCCAACATTTCCTCCTGTGCCGGAGAAGATGGCGGTATTGATCCCGATCACCCTGCCCTTGTTGTCCATCAGCGCGCCTCCGGAGTTTCCGGGATTGATCGACGCGTCTGTCTGAATGAAGTTTTCATATCCGACGATTCCGACATCGCTGCGGCCGATGGCGCTTGCGATGCCGCTGGTGACCGTCTTGCTGAGCCCAAACGGGCTGCCGATCGCCAGCACTGTATCGCCGACTTTGAGCGTCGAGCTGTCGCCAAGTGTTGCTGCGGGGAGGTTTTCGGCATCAATCTTCAGCACTGCCACATCCGTCTGTGGATCGCGCCCAACGACGTCGGCCTTGTATTCACGCCTGCTGTCCGGGAGCACCACCCGAATCTCTCTGGCGTTCTCGACGACGTGATTGTTCGTGACCAGATAGCCATCTGGAGTAAGGATGACTCCAGAGCCAAGTCCCCGCATTTCCGGTGCTGGTTGTGGAATGCCGCGTCTGCTGTAGGGATTGAGTCCAGAGAATGGGGACAGCGCACTTTCCGGGGCTCCGGAGATTGTCATGATACTGACGATGCTCGGAGACACCTTGTCGACAATGGCCGAGTAACCCGCAAGTGGGCCGGTACGTTCGGGTTGTGACGGATCAACGGACAATTTGTCGTGAATCGGATGCGCCGCTGAAGGCTCCCTGGCGGATACCGGTGGTATGAGGATCAGCGCCAGAGCGGAGGTGGCTGCAAACGTGGTTGTGATCTTAAGTAGAGATTTCATTGTAATAATAGGGTGGAATGTAAGTGTTTTTAACTAGGATTCTGAACTGAGCAGTTGGAAAGGTGTCGGTTGTTCGAGCCGTGAGAAAACGCGACGCATTTTCTTTAGAGCAACATTTTGGATCTGCCTGATGCGTTCGCGGGTGACTCCGTACTCGGCGCCGATCTGGTCCAGCGTTCTCACTGGACGCCCATCCAGGCCGAAGCGATGGAGGATGATGGAACGTTCTCTTGCGTCCAGAGAGTCGAGCATGGGCTCGATTCGCTCGAGGGTTTCCTCGCAGATCATCTGTTCATCGGCGCTCGATGCTTCGACGTCTGCCAGAGT
The DNA here is from genome assembly GCA_020439995.1 of Verrucomicrobiia bacterium. Lineage (GTDB taxonomy): Bacteria > Verrucomicrobiota > Verrucomicrobiia > Verrucomicrobiales > DEV007 > JAGROY01. Next base: position 10,422 of record JAGROY010000093.1, on the reverse strand, counting down.
GGCTTCGAAGGTCATCTCACTGTCGTCGGCTATCGGTGCATCAAGCGACATGGGTTGTAAATTCACGCTCGCGAGAAACTCCAGCGTCTTCATTGGAATCCCCGTGGCCCGCGAAATATCTTGTTTGGTGGGTTCGCTCCCCATCTCTGCGGCGAGGGTCTGCGCGACCTTCCTTACCCGGGAGATTTTCTCGCGGATATGCACCGGAAGGCGCACTGTTGAGATCTGATTCGACAGCGCTCTGCGAATCGCCTGCTTGATCCAGAACGCCGCGTAGGTGCTGAATTTTGCTCCCTTTTCTGGATCGAAACGACGGGCGGCGGTCAGCATCCCAATGTTGCCCTCTGCGATCAAATCTTCGAGTGCCAGGCCAAAATTCGCGTAATCCTGGGCAATCTTGACGACCAGCCGGAGGTTCGCACGCACCAGGTGGTCGACAGCTTCCTCATCGCCGTTCCTGATCCGGATGGCGAGTTGCTTCTCTTCGTCCGGTGAGAGCAGGGGAGTTGAGGCCGCCTCATTCATGTAAATTCGCATATTGTGATCGAGGGGAATCCCGGGTAGATTCGACTCGGAGCGTGCTGACAGAGGCTTGGCAGTGGTGACTGGGCGTGCGTTTCTCATGCAGCACTGTCGCGATGTGCCATTACATCCTTCTTGCGCGTGCATTACGGCGGTGTAATGAACCGGAAACGTTCCCGTAACAGCCGGGCGCGAGCGTTGCGAAGTCATTGGCCTTGGCCGTATCCTCCTTTTTGATACTCTCTGAATGAAATGAAAATTCTCGTTATCGAAGACGATCCGAAGATCGCCTCATTCCTCGTAAATGGATTCAAGGAAGCCGGATTCGTTGTCGACTCCGCCAACGACGGGATGGAAGGGCTGGATCTGGCGCTGATTCACACCTACGATGCCGCAGTGATCGACCTGATGCTGCCAACCATCGATGGCCTTTCGATCATTGCGAAGATGCGTTCTGAAAAAGTGATGCTTCCTGTGATCATTCTCAGTGCGAAGGGATCTGTCAGTGATCGGGTGCGCGGTCTTCAAGCTGGTGGCGACGACTACGTGGTGAAGCCATTTTCGTTTTCTGAACTGCTGGCGCGCGTGCACGCACTGATACGGCGTAGTGCAGGAAGCAGTGATGCGGAGGAGTCCGGCGGATCGTTGAAAGTAGCGGATCTGATGCTCGACCCTTGGAAACGCGAAGTGCGCCGGGGCGAGGAAGTGATCCAGCTGCACGCACGGGAGTTCGCGCTACTTGAATTTTTCATGCGCAATCCCGGGCGCGTACTTTCCAAGACGGCAGTGCTGGAGAACGTATACGACTACAGTTTTGATCCGCAGACCAATGTGGTTGATGTGTTAGTGCACCGGCTGCGCAAGAAGATCGACGACAGCTTTGACCACAAGCTGATTCATACTATCCGCGGCATGGGTTATGTTCTTAAAGAAGCGTAGAACAAAGAGTCCAGACCTCGGTGATGGTGGTGCGATAGGGCTGGGTTTTAGTCTGCGCCTGGCTCTGTTCTTCACAGCGTTTTTCGCGATGGGCGTGTTTGCTCTGTTCGTTTTAGCCTATTTCCTCATCAAGGATGCGGTGCACGCTCAGGAACTGGAGACTGTGCGTTACAGGGTGGATGAGTACCGGGCATGGTTCGCTGAGGGCGGGATGGGGGCGCTGAACGCGCGTTTCACCGCGCAGAGTAATCAGATTCCAGAAGTCATGTTTCTGCGTGTCGTCGCCGCCAATGGAGATGCAAATTTTTTCAGCAATCCGCGGGGCACATCAATGCTGGAGCCTTCCGATTTACGCCTACTCCCGCCTGAGCCTGTTGAAGGCAACTTTAGCTTCGGTGAAAAGGAGCCGCACCTCTGGTCGGTGGTGTCTCAACCGCTTGGCCCGGGTCTGCTTATTCAGGCCGGGAAAAGTTCGGAAGCTGGCGAGATTGTGCTCCAGCACTTTCGGCGTATCATCGGCACTGCGGCAGTGCCAGTGCTGCTGCTCGGGCTTGTGGGAAGCGTGTTCGTCGGCTTCCGAGCGATGGCACCGATCCGGCGGCTGATTTTCACGATTCAGGAGATCCTTCGCACCGGCGATTTGCGGCAAAGGGTCGAGCCTAAGCGCGGCTCAAACGAACTCAATGCGCTGGTCGAACTCTTCAATCGCCTGCTGGCGAAGAATCAGCGGCTGATCGATGCCATGCATCACTCGCTCGACAGCGTGGCACACGACCTGCGCACACCGATGACACGGCTGCGCGGCACTGTCGAGCAGGCATTGGCCCGCGATAACGGATCCCCGGAAGATCGTGAATCGTTGATCGATTGCCTGGAGGAATCGGAAGAAGTTTTGCAAATGTTAGACCATCTCATGGAGCTGAGCGAGGCCGACTCAGGCACGATGCGTCTGGAGCTAGGCGAAGTCTGGATCGCGGAACTTTTCCAGACGATCGCGGATCTGTACGAATTTGTTGCAGAGGAACGTAACGTGGCACTCTCCTTCGATGCACCAGAAGGGATGGTCATCTCTGGGGACCGCAGGAGGCTGCAGCGGCTGATGGCTAATCTCGTGGACAATGCTATCAAATACAGTCCTGAGCAGTCGAAAGTATCCGTGACTGCCCAGGAACGACCCGATCAGAACGAGATCTGCCTGGCGGTGCGTGATGAAGGGGCAGGAATTCCAGCCTCAGAGCAGGCGCGAATTTGGGATCGCCTTTATCGTGGAGATCAAAGCCGCAGCAAGCGTGGGCTGGGTCTTGGCCTCAGTTTCGTCAAGGCCATTGCCGAAGCCCACGGCGGCCGCGCGGAGGTCGTCAGTGCGCCTGGAAAAGGTTCAGAGTTCCGGATTTGGCTCAAAAAGCAGTAAGATTGATCCGCGACACCAGTCCGAAGAAATTAAGAATAGGCCGGGAAACGGTTTGAAAATTCGGGTTTGGCGGAGCAATTGGCCTGTTTCCGCCCAAAGCTGAAGGGCTGAAGCATTTGGCAGTTTTCTATTGGTCGAGATTGGTCTAATCTGACCATTTTTGCTCTCTAAATGATAACCAACCTCACGATCGCCATCCTCCTCCTCGCAGCCAATGCGTTTTTTGTGGCTGCGGAGTTCGCCTTGGTGAAAATCCGGAGCTTCCGCATCGATGCGCTGGCGGATGGAGGGAGTCGCGCAGCCAAGCTGACACGACGTATTTATGTCAATCTTGAGCGTTACCTCGCGGCGTGCCAGTTGGGGATCACGATGGCTTCGCTGGGCCTCGGATGGGTGGGTGAGCCCACTGTTGCCGCCATTCTTGAGCCCGTTCTGCATCCGCTTGGATTGCCGGATGCCATGCTGCACACGATTGCCTTCCTGGCTGGCTTTATCCTCTTTTCGTCCCTCCATATCGTCGTCGGAGAGCAAGTGCCAAAGACGTTCGCCATTCGCAGGCCCGAGCCGGTGGCGCTTTGGGTCGCTTATCCGCTGCACGCTTTTTACCTCATGATTTTTCCGCTGAACTGGCTGCTGAACGCCGCAAGCTCCGCGATCCTGCGCCTGTTCGGCGTCGCAGAAGCCTCGCACATGGAAGTCCTTTCGGGCGAGGAAATTCAAGGCCTGATCGAAGCGAGTGAAGAGCATGGCAGCATCGAATCCAACAAAGCCACGATGCTGAATAACATGTTCGAATTCGACACTCGCACGGTTGAGGCGATTATGGTTCCCCGCGGCAAGGTGGCCTTTATCGATCTTCAGGATCCGTGGGAGAAACAACGTGAGACGCTGGGAAAGATTGAGCATTCCCGGTTCCCTGTGCTGGATGGGGGCGATTCCCACTTGAAGGGCATACTCATCGCCAAGGACCTCTACCGGATCACGCTGGAAGGTGTCAGGGAGCTTCAGGGCGCTTTACCGGAACTCGTGCGCGAGCCACTGGTGGTTCCCGAAACCCAGACCATCGGAGTCCTCTTTGAGCGTATGCGAACTGCCCGCCAGCACATGGCGATTGTGATTAACGAGTACGGCGCATTCGCCGGCGTGGTGACGATGGAGGACTTGCTCGAAGAAATCGTCGGGGACATCGCTGACGAGTTGGACCAAGTCGCGGATCACACCATTTTGACCAGAGTGGACAATCACTGGGAGGCAGATGGATGGACGCAGCTCAGTGATATCGAGCGTGCCCTTGAGATTCGTTTCGAGGATGAGGTCGACGCCAACACTTTATCCGGTTTGTTCATGTTCCGGCTTTCGCGCATTCCCGAGAAAGGTGATTCGGTAGACGAATATGGCTACCGCTTTTCAGTGGAATCGATGACCAACCATCGGGTAAATATTGTGAAGATTGAACCAATTGAACAAGTCGAAGAGGCGGCGACCGACTCCGAACAGGCGGAAGGTTAAACTAAAGCTACGCTTGCTCTAGATCGCCTTTGCCAGCCATCGGGCGATGCTCCACATTTTCTCAGTCTCCTCCTCGTTGAACTCGTGCGGATCATGCATGCCCACTCCGAGTGTTCCCCGGAGCTCTTCGCCATCCAGTATCGGCACGGCCAGTGAGCCGGACACGTGGGTCTTTTTCGCATCGGGCCGGGCCACGCCGGATGTGTCCGTCTGCAGATTGCAAAGTTGCACTGCACTCCGATTCTGAGCGGCTGCCCCGGCGATGCCTTTGCCGATCGGGATCTCCTGCACTTTTGACATCAGCTCATCAGGAATCCCTTTCTGCGCTAGCATCCTGAGGAGCTTCGGCTCGGGATCGTACCGATGTAGCGTTCCAGTGGTACATCCCATCGCTGCGATGATCTGCTCAAGCAACTCTGTCCACTCTTCGTCGGTTTCTAATGCAGCGAGAGGCTGTGTAAGGTCGAGGTCTTTCATGATGTGGGATTGGAAGGGTTTCTCCGTTGGTGAAACGTAGCGCATACAACTCGATCTGTCACAGATTGAAGTGCGTGGAAAAATGGGGGAGACGAGCCGGATTTGGACTGCAAGTTTTCCCTAGTTGGGATAAATCGATGGAATGTACGACAGATTGATTAGAATAGCTTTCATTGGGGCAGGTGATATTGCCTTCCTGCACGGCGCTGCCATCGGACGATTGCCTGGAATGGAACTGGCGGGCCTGTGGAGTCCTGACGGAAACCTGAATCGGGAGAAAAGTGAACTGTTCGGATGTTCTGTTTACGACTCGATTGACGCCCTCGTCGACGATCCGGCAATCGATGTGATCTTTGTCCTCACGCCGATGGAGAGCCATCACCACTATGCGATGATGGCGATGGATGCGGGGAAGCATGTGCTGGTGGAGAAGCCAGTAGCTGTGACCATCGCAGAGCTGGAGGATCTGCGTGACACGGCTAAGAGCAGGGGAGTCGCCATCATGCCGGGCCACAACTACATCCATGAGGACAGCCTGCGGCGCACGAAGATCATGATCGACGACGGGCGGCTCGGTGACATCGCCCAGGTCTACATCATGTTCAATATCGACCATCCGGAGGAAGTGGCGTGTCGCTATCCTGGGGTGATTCGCCAGTTGATGATTCACCACCTTTACATCCTGCTCTATCTAGTGGGGAAGCCTGTGAGCCTCAGCGCCATGAAATCGATCTTCAGCTACGAGACCCACACCGAAGACGATCTCGCGATGGTGACCATGCGTCTTGCGAATGGAGGGCTTGCACATATCGGCGCCAGCTTTGCCAATGATGACCATTCCTCAGACGCGTGGTCCTTTTTTGTGAAAGTCATGGGCACCAAGGGCTCGACCCGATTCTCGTATAACGATTGGGTGGAGAACGCTAAAGCGGTCGTGCACTCACACACCTACTCGGCTTACCATTTTCACATCGAAAACGAAGTTCGGTTCTTCATCGACGAATGTGTTCGCAAAGGCACTCCTCCACCATCAACGATTGACGATGCAATCACTTGCTTACGCATTGTCGAGGCAATCGAAGATGCGATCGACCGTCGCTGCGAAGTCGATTTGGAGATTTGATCCAAGCTATGGGGGCGATCTCAGTCGCCTCGGCACTACTGGTGGTGGATGAGGCGGATTAGGGCCCAAAGTGGTTCCACGTTGACAATGTTTCACGGCCACCGCATCGCTATCAACACCCTAACGGCAAGCAAAGGAGCACCTATATGTTTCGAGTCGAATCCACTTCCACTGGTCGCTACTGCGACGGAATCAGCCGTCGGCATTTTCTTCAAATCGGAGTTGCGGGCATGACTTCTACAGGACTGGGTTCAGTGTTACGCGCAGCCAGCGATCCTGAGACCGCCCGACCGAAGAAAGACACATCAGTGATTCTGCTCTGGCTGGACGGCGGGCCCGGGCACATGGATCTTTACGACCTCAAGCCTGATGCACCCTCTGAGTACCGTGGCATCTGGCGCCCTATCAAGACCAACGTCCCGGGCATTGAGATCAGTGAGTTGTTTCCGTTGCAGGCGAAGATCGCGGACAAGTTTTCGATCGTCCGTTCGCTGCATCATGACGATGGCGATCACTTTGCGGCCGCCCACAAACTTCTGACGAGCAGGGGTGGAGCCAATGGTGCCGACACTTCACAAAAGAATCCAGGCCTTAGCGCCATCGCTGCAAAAATGTGTGGGGCGCGCAAGCCGGGCATCCCGGCGCACATCGCCGTTCCGTACTCGAGCACGGTCGGCCTGCGGCCCGGATACTTCGGCGGCAGTTATCTCGGGCGCACCTTTGGGCCATTTGAAGTCGGCGGCAGCCCGAATGCTGACAACTATCGCGTCGAGGACGTTAGTCTTGCTGGTGGCCTGAGCCTCGCCAGGCTTGAAGACCGGCGTAGTCTAGCGCACCACCTCGATGGCTTCCAGCGCAGTCTCGATGCCTCGGGAATCATGGAATCGATGGATCGTTTTGACCAGCGGGCCTATGATCTGGTCACGGGCGCGGAAGCGCGCAAGGCATTCGACATCGGAAGCGAAGATCCCGCTATTCGTGATCTCTACGGGCGGCATGACTGGGGCCAGAGTGCACTGCTTGCACGGCGACTGGTTCAGGCTGGTGCCACGTTTGTCACTGTCCACATGGGCGGTTGGGACCATCACTGGAACCTCAAAACAGGAATGGAAGATTACTTGCCGCGCCTCGATCGTGCGGTGCACGGGCTCTTTACCGACCTCTCAAGACTCGGGCTAGACGAGAAAGTCATGGTCGTCATCTGCGGCGAATTCAGCCGTACGCCCAAGATGAACGATGGCGGCAACGGTGGCCCGCCGGGCAGTCAGGGGACTCCCGGTCGCGATCACTGGGGCAATGCCATGTTCTGCGTGATGGGAGGCGGCGGCATCAAAGGAGGGCAGATCGTCGGTGCCACTGATCGTCTAGGTGAACGCCCGATCGACCGCCCGGTCACTCCGGGAGATATTCACCACACGATCTATCATATACTTGGCGTCGATCCAAAGCAGAGCTTCCTCAATCACACCGGTCGACCAGTCGCCATGGTCGAAGATGGTGCCATCATTTCAGAACTGGTGTAGACCTGAGCTGGAAAGAGGCAAATTCAAACTCCGGCGGGTAGATGGGGGGCGGACTTTATTTAGGATTCGAGCTTAGACCCGCCTATCGCATGCGGAACACATGCCGGGTGCACGGTTCGTCCTGCCCGTAAAGGACGCCAAGAGGAGTGAACATTTCTGGATTGTCCAGCACCTCCATGATGTCGGGGATTTCTTTACGGGCGAGTTCGATAAGAGCCAGGTTAACGAAGACTGGGAGGCCCTTTGCTCGGGCTTCGTCGAGCTGCTCTCTGAACTCTTCGAATGAGTGGACGCGGATCGCCAGCGGATCGTAGCCGCGCGGGTGCATGAAGACCTCAATCGACACGATATCTTCATTTGCCGGGGCAAGCGGGTTCAGGTTCTGGCGGTAGTAGCTGACGGATTCCTGGAGAGGTTCAATGGAATGCTTCCGGTAGTTCGCGCGTTGGGCCCAGGTTGACACCCCGAACATCGATAGAAAAAGCACGGGAACCGCAAGTGCGGCGACGGGCCTGCGGAGTAGTCTACCGGCTTCACCCATGCCCACCGCTATGAGCGTGATGATGCCGGGGAGGCCGATGATAAGATACCAGAGGTAAAGTTTGTTGCCGCCAGCCATCGCCTGCGCAAAGAACAGCGGTGCCGGTAGTAGCAGCGGAATCAACAGAATGCGCGATGCGGTATCTCTTTTCGCAAGCGCCCAGATACCCAGCCCTAACATTGCCACGATGAAAACCAGAGTTCCGAAGCCTGTCAGGCCCTGGGTACCGCTGCGCAGAAGCGCATGCCAGGACAGGGCGAGTGGATTTTCCTCTGAGAATGGCAACCAGCGCATGCCGGTGAAAAGGGACGCAAGTGCATCTAGCATCCAGGCGCCCGTAACGGTTCCCTTGAAGCGGTCGCTTTGCATGAACGTCTGGATCTGTGGCACGCACGGAGCGTAGAGTTGCCAGAGCGTCATGGCGGCGAGAGCGTTGGTCAGGGCGAACCGCGCAGTGAGCACCCAGCGTTGCTCGCGCATGGATTGATGTTGAAACCAGATCCACAGGATTCCTGCAAGGTTCAGGCTGATGAGGATGTGCAGGCAGCCAAGGTAAGAATAGAATAAGCCGATCTGGCTGAAGCCATACAGCGCCCACCAGCCCCAGTGGCCGCGACGAACGGCATTCCAAAGGAGCCCCGTCGCGAGCGGAATGAACAGCAGGACGTAGGTATAGCCGCGCAGCTCGGTCGCGTAGCGCACATACCAGGGATGTAGTGCCAGCAGAAAAGGGGCAATGATGGCGGCGTGGCGAAGTCCTAGTGTCCACAGGCACCAAGTGAGTGCGGCAATGGCTCCCAAGCCTGCAACGTATCCGGGCCAGCGCAGCACGGCTTCGCTAAAGTAGAGCCCGTCATCTGCCGGGGTGGGGGGCTTGGTGAAAAATTCGTGACTTAGCTTCGACAGTAGCGTGTTGAGCACATGGTTGTTCGTGTTGTGCATGTCGAAGAAGGCCTCGCTCCAGGTGTGTGGCACATACTCCAGTGTCTTCGTGTTTTCATTCACCTGAAACTCACCGACCACGAACTGCCGCGTGGTGTACTCCTCATCCCCCCACAAGCTCGATGATAATCTAGGGGCATTGGCGATGCCGCTCCAGACGATGACCACGCCGGCAATGGCCGCCATTGCGAATGGCGTCACTTTGCGCAGCTTGCTGTTTGCATGTGCAGGATCCGGCGGATCGACCAGTTCCGGCCGACGAATTCTGCGCAGCGCGACCAGGGCGATCAAGGCGCACCCGCCCAGCAAAATCGCGTTCGACCGCGCGGCACGTGGCAGCTCCAGCGCGATGTAATACTTGATCGGAACTCGCTTGCCTTCGGCGATGCGCGCATCGATCCGGCGCTCGATCCGTTCGGGGTCTACGCTCCTGTGCGCATAAGAAAGTAAACCAATAAAAAGGCCACCTAGAATCGCGTAAAAGATCCAATAGCGCAGGTCATAGCGCTTGCGGATGAGCGATTCCTGTTCGCTGACAGAGGTGGGCCTCTTTTTCTTTTGGGCAGCCATTTCTTTCGGGAAATTTCAAATCCTAAGTTCTAAAAGAGGTTAGAGCCGCTTCGTGTTCGTCAATCAGCTGTCGGTAGTGACCTGTGGTGAAATTCCACATCATCTTGAGCACGTTCAGCCCGTAAGGAATCGGATTCAGGCTTGAGACTTCGTCATCGTAGCGGGTGGGAATGGCCACCTCGGCACAACGGATTCCGCAGAGGTGCGCCAGGATGATCATCTCGGCGTCGAAGTTGTAGTTGTCCTGGATTTTCTCAAAGGGTACCTGCTCGAGCAGCTTGCGCGAATAGATCATGTAGCCGCTATGGAACTCCGCCATGTGCGTGCCGAACACCACATTTTCCATCGATGTCAAAATCCGGTTTGGCAGGTAGCGGGTCAGCGGCATTCCGCCTTCGCGGGCACCGCCCCCTTTCATGCGTGAACCTTGAACGATCTCGGTATCGCCGAACTCGATCGGCTTGCAGAGTTCGAGAGCCAGGTGCGGCGCATACTGTCCGTCCGAGTGCACTACCGACAGAATGTCGAAGCCATGATCGATGCCATAGCGCAGGCCCGTTTTCAGCGCGCCTCCGTAGCCACGGTTTTTCTCATGATGGCAGACGTGCACGTTGGGAAATTCCTGCGCCAGAGAATCGGCCACCGCGCCGGTGCGGTCCGGGCTGGCGTCGTTCACGATGATCGCCCCGCCGCTTTCCAGCAGTTTGGGCGGCAGGGTTTCAATGACGCCTCGCAGCGTCTTTTCGGCTTTGTAGGATGGGATGACAGCAGCTTTTTTCATTGCCATCCTGCTCCCTAGCCCCGGACGCCCGCGAGGGAAAGTGAGAAGTGACGGGATGATGCCCAGGGTTTACGCAAGTAGCGA
>JAGROY010000457.1 GCA_020439995.1 Verrucomicrobiia bacterium | reverse complement strand
GGCGAGCGCTGGGGGCGGCACTGGCTGGACGTGGCCCGCTATTCCGATGCCAAGGGCTACGTGGATTCTGGGGAGCCGCGCAATCCCTTTGCCTACACCTATCGCGACTATGTGATCAGCGCATTCAACCGTGACCTCGGGTTCGATCAGTTTGCTCGCGAACAGATCGCTGCGGATCAATTGGCAGGGGAGGAACCGACATCGCTTGCGGCACTGGGATTCCTCACCGTTGGCTCACGCTATAATTTTTTTCCGCATGAGATCATCGATGACCGGATCGATGTCGTGACGCGCGGATTTCTCGGGCTGACGGTACAGTGCGCGCGATGTCACGATCACAAGTTCGATCCAATTTCCGCGCGCGACTATTACTCGCTCTACAGTGTGTTTGCGAATTCGATAGAGCCCACTCCGGATCAGGCACCGCGCATTGGTCCGAGCGGTGCAGGAGAAAATGAGGAGTTCGCCAGAAAACTAGAGGAGTCCGCAGCCAGACACATAGCCGTGCGGAAGAAACTGCACGAGAGGATGATGCATGAGATGCGGGCCTGGGCTGGCGACTACCTGCGCTACATCGTGCAGACGACACCTGAACATCGAACGCAACCACAAGCAGAGCTGCGCACGAAGCGGGGGCTGCTCAGGGAATTCTCGGCCTATGCCGGTGGTGGGATGGTGCGTTGGCGCCGGTACCTGGAGTCGCGATCTACGGATGATCCGATCTGGGGTATGTGGCAAAGATTGACCGCTACTCCCCGCCATGAGATAGCAGACAGGTTTCAAGATTTGCTGGAGAAGTGGAGCAGTGAGTCCAGCCCGAACCAGACGCTGCTGCATGCCCTGCGCCATGCAGAGGTGGCAAACCTGGCGGATGCTGCGGATGTCTATGGTGAAGTGTTAGAGTCCACAGTCGAAAAATGGGAGAAGCTGCTGGCAGAGTCTCCTGAGGTGGGAGGGCTTCCTGATTCGGATGCGGAGCAGCTCAGGCAGATGCTCTATGGCGACGACTCACCCGCGACCATTCGCATTGAAGAATCTGACGACGTCTATACCCTCGATGAGAGCGTCGAGGCTCGCACGAGTTTCGCTGATATTGAGCGAGTTTTTCTCGAAAGCTGGCAAGGCGTCGCTCCACGCCCAATGCTTCTGGCAGACCGGCTGCAAGCGCGTGAGCAGCGGGTGTTTCTGCGCGGCGATGCACGCAGACCTGGCGAAGTGGCACCGCGGGTGATTCCTGCAATGGTGACAGGGCAACGTCCGGTCGATATTCACTCAGGGAGCGGCCGAAAGGAATTGTCCGAGGCCATCGCGAGCCCGGACAATCCGCTCACCGCACGCGTGATCGTGAATCGCGTCTGGGCATGGCACTTTGGCCGGGGGCTGGTCGCGACTCCCAGTGATTTTGGCGTTCGCAGCAAAGCTCCCACGCATCCGGAATTGCTCGACTATCTCGCGCTGTGGTTCATGGAGCACGACTGGTCACTGAAGCAGTTGCACCGGTTGATATTGAACTCAAGGACATGGCAGCAAAGCAGCATTGATCGTCCCGAATGCCGGGCGATCGACTCTGAGAATCAGCTGCTGTGGCGTGCAAACCGCCAGCGGCTCGATTTTGAAACAATGCGGGATGCCATGCTGGCGGTCTCCGGGCGACTCGAAGCGTTCACCGGCGGTCCACCCGTTGAGAAAGCTCCCGATGATCCAGAAAATCGTTGCCGCACCCTTTACGGATTCGTCGATCGCGAGAAGCTGCCTGAAATTTACAGCGTGTTCGATTTCCCCAGTCCCGATATTTCGGCTCCCGAGCGCTCGAAAACGACAGTTCCGCAGCAGGCATTGTTTTTGTTGAACAATCCGTTCGTCGCGGCACAGGCAGACGCTGTCGCGGCCACAGTCGGCGAAGGCGACCCGACCAGCCGGGATGCTGCGATCTTTGCCATCTACCGACAGGTGCTTGGCCGCGATCCAGATGCGGAGGAAATGCGGCTGGTCGGCGAATGGGGTGTCGATGGTCCATCAGGGCTTCGCGAACTGGCCCAGGCGCTGTTACTTTCCAACGAGTTTCTGTTTTCCGACTAAGTCATTCAGCGATGATCCCTACCACAAGACGTGAATTTCTGTCCCGCTCAGGCATGGGCCTGGCGATGCTGGGGCTCGGGCGGGTGATGGCGGGGGAGCAGGGAAATCCGCTGGCACCGAAACCCACGCACTTCCCGCCGCGAGCAAAGTCGATCATCCACATTTTTCTCAACGGTGGTTTGTCCCATGTAGACAGCTTCGATCCGAAGCCAGAGCTGAGCCGCTACGATGGCAAGCCGCTGCCAATCACCAGGCTGGTTACCGAACGCGAGACTGGCAATGCATTTGGCTCGCCTTTCGCGTTTAAGCAATACGGGCAAAGTGGTTTGCCGATCAGTGAAATGTTCGCCGAGCTGGGCGAACATGCCGACGACCTGTGCGTGATCCGCTCGATGGTGGCCGACGTGCCAAATCACGAGCCGTCTTTGATGCTGCTCAACTGTGGTGACAACACGCTGCATCGGCCGAGCATGGGATCATGGCTGACGTACGGGCTGGGCACCGAGAATCAGAATCTTCCGGGATTCATTGCGATGTGCCCCGGTGGCCATCCTGTGAAAGGGCCGGACAACTGGCGCTCCGCATTTCTACCAGGAATCTACGAGGGTGCGTATGTGAATACCGAATATCGTGAGGTGGAGAAATTGATCGCCAACATTCGCAATCCAACGCTGGGAAGTGATGCGCAGCGTCGGCAGGTCGACTTTCTTCAAGCGATCAATCGCAGGCACCTGGCCGCGCAAGGTTACGACCCACAGCTCGATGCGCGCATTCAGAGTTATGAGCAGGGGTATCGCATGCAAATGGAAGCCTCCGATGCTTTCGACATTCAGCGCGAGCCGGAAGCCGTGCGCGAACGCTATGGCGACTCGGCGCAGTGTCGGCAATTGTTGATCGCCCGCAGGCTGGTGGAGCGCGGTGTGCGCTTCGTGCAGGCTTGGCATGGCAAGTGGCAGCCGTGGGATAATCACGACAATATCAAAAAGAATCACGGTGAACTGGCTGCTCAGGTATCGCGTGGGATTGCCGCGCTACTGACGGATCTCAAACAACGCGGACTGTTTGATGAAACGCTCGTAATGATCGGCGGCGAATTTGGACGGACGCCCACCGTTGAGCAGCGGGGCGGAAAGAGCAACCTCGGCCGGGATCACAATCCCTACGGTTTCAGCATGGTGCTGGCCGGCGGCGGTGTGAAAGGAGGCATCGCCTACGGCAGCACGGACGATTTTGGCTTCAAGGCTGAGCAAAACGCCGTGCACGTGCACGATCTGCATGCGACGATTCTCCACCTCATGGGGCTTGATCACGAGCAGTTCACCTATCGCTACGCCAGTCGCGATTTCAGACTGACGGATGTGCACGGCAAAGTCGTGCGGGATATTCTGGCGTAGTTCAAAGCGATCCAAAAAATCCAAAAACAAAGCGCTGGGAATGCCAGCCTGATGAGGGCCCGCATTGCCTTTCCGCAGTGAGTTCAGTGCGGACTGGAAGATGAAAAACAAGTGCCAGCGAGAATGTCAGCTTAGGTGTTATGAAGGCAGGGGCAGTGCCGACTACAGCGAGGAGAATAGTCTCGGCGTGTAGTTCTTGAACTTTTTCAAGGTACCTGGTGATTCGCACGGAAAGGGTATCTAGCAGTTCAGCGGATTCCGGTCGAGATTGATCGCCGGTGCGGCAGGAATCTGCCACTAAAGCTGAGTTCAATGTAAGGTCTCAAACTGTAATCTATTGCTCCCGCGAGAAGGTCTTTGCCCGTCTCCTTGTCAACTCCGCGCCTGCGCGGGGTGGTGTCTGCCCGATGGATTCATAGCCGATCCGAGCCAGAAAAGCACTTGAGGAATATCAATTGGGTTGCCATTTTTTTTGGATTTCTTCAAGATTCTGGAAACCCTAAATCCCTTATTTCTAATGTCTTTTGATGCTCTCATTTTCGGCGTGCCTGTGTTTGGCGTGATTGCCCTTCTATACACCTATTGGAAATCCGCCTGGATTCGCAGGCAAGACGCAGGGACAGAAAAGATGCAGCGTATCGCAGCCAGCATTCAAGAAGGGGCGATGGCATTTCTCAAAGCGGAATACAAGGTGCTGGCCATCTTTGTGCTGGCGATCGCGGTGCTCCTTGGGATTGGAGCAACACAAAGTTCCGGTTCACACCCGCTCGTGGCTGTTGCGTTTGTCGTGGGAGCATTCTGTTCAGCGCTGGCGGGATTTATCGGCATGACGGTCGCGACCAAGGCGAACGTGCGGACGACCCAGGCGGCGCGCACCGGGCTTGGCCCGGCTCTGGAGATCGCATTTTCAGGCGGTTCGGTGATGGGGCTGGGTGTTGTCGGTCTTGGATTGCTTGGTCTCGGAGGCTTGTTCGCAATTTTCATCAAATCGTTCGGCACGGATGCAGCCAGCGTGACTTCCGTAATGGGGATCGTGACCGGCTTCTCCTTTGGTGCTTCTTCGATAGCCTTGTTCGCACGTGTCGGCGGTGGCATCTATACCAAAGCGGCAGATGTCGGTGCTGACCTTGTCGGCAAAGTGGAAGCGGGGATTCCCGAGGATCATCCCCTCAACCCGGCGACGATTGCAGACAACGTTGGTGACAACGTTGGTGACG
>JAGROY010000456.1 GCA_020439995.1 Verrucomicrobiia bacterium | reverse complement strand
ACCCATTAAATTCCCGGAAGAGCCACTTTATCTTGATCGATTGCCGGGCCCACCATTCTTAATCGAACAGATCGAACAGCGCGATTATACCCAAGAAAAGACAGAAGAACCTGCTCAATCAAGTCAATCAAGTTTGTAATGCGGATGCCGCAGGCATCGATTTCGGTGCGCGAGAAATCCTGGTGGCAGTGGGCCACGACAAGGACGAAGTGCCCGTTCGAGGCTTTGGTGCCCACAACGAAGGCTTACGCGAAGCGGTGTCGGGCTTGTGGAGACGGGCACCAAAACAGTCGCGATGGTATGCGCTGGGATCGAAGTTTGTGTGGTCAATGCTCGTCACGTCAAAGGGGGCGGACGCAAAACCGACGTTCAGGACGCGTGGTGGCTACCTTTCTGATCCGGAGCCGCATAGGGCGCGTAGAGTCCCACCTCTTACGACGAAGAGCCAAAAAAGCTACAGCGCCCCCCAGCAACAATGACGAACTTGGCTCTGGAACAAGCACAGCTGTCGTGTTTTGATCAAAATCAAGCGAAATAGTTCCAAGGTCAAATTCCAACAAAGATCCATCTACTATTTCGGAGATCACTTGAGAATCCGTTAAGCCTGCGAACACGAAATCGGGTGGCGTCTGTATTTCAGCGCTGCGTGGATAGTCTCTTAGATCGATGAAGCCTGCGTGGGGTTGCATATCTCCCTCCAGGGTTTTCATGAAGTTTCCTGAAACTGAGTCACTGGGGGTCGTAAATGCATACGTTCCAGAGAATGTTGCCGAAGCTCTAGCGAGTGGGAAGTTAGGCAAAAATGTCACACCAGAGCCCGAAGGAGAATTGTTGAACGAGGTCTGATCGAAAGTTAGATTGAACGAATTCAAGTGAATCGAACCAACCAGTGAGCGTGCAGTTATTTCAACCGGTACTACCGTAGACGGAAATCGCCAGGAATAGCTTAAGGATTTGAGACCAGTGGAGGTCAAATCGGCGACGTAGTCAACACTGGTCAGGAAGCCTATGCTTTTGGCAGATATGCGCTCGCGTGCAGACATATCAGGCGAAAGGAACGGTGCGGTCATTCCATCAATTCCAGTCCCGGAGAGCGTCACTCCCAAGCTGTTGAAGCACAAGCAGATTGATATGAGCACTATCGACGTGAGTATTTTCATTCGGCGAGTCTAATGGTGCATTGGGATTTTACAATTCCGAAGTTTCTGGAGTCCCGTGAGGATCCTCTCGGGACTCCGCCCATCCCATGAGTTCACCTGCGAATATCGAGTTTCCTACAAGTCCAATTTAGTTAGTTTAGAACCGAATCGCAACGGTTTGGCAGACTCGAGGTTTTCGGATGGATGAATAGGGAAAATAAAGCATAGATCCCGTCCCTGACATACCGAAGGGTGTCTGATCATCAATGAATTCGTAGTTGCCGTTTCCCGGCCCAAGCAAAATCTGGATAGCATCAGATGGCGTTGCCGTTACAAACGTTCCAATGTATGCCATTGCGGGTACCTGGTAGCTGGTAGCTGGCGACGTTACTGGTGCGAAGAGTGAAAACACAGTGTTGACTACTGTCGTAGCATTGCAACGGCCAACAGCGAAATCGAAGCGGCGTAGCCCGTTACCTGGTGCGGTCGAACTCATCGAGTTCGTCGAGGGCTTGCCTCGCTCTGACCAGGCTTTTCGCTGAGATGGCGTCCAGCCACTTCTTCCTGTTCTTTGCGTTCGGGCGAACGAGCCATACGGCGATGCCGAAGCACACAGCCAGGCCAACAATGCCGACGATGAGCGATGGCCAGAGAGCTTGGGGCCAGAGCATCTGATCGAATCCCATCCCGATGGCCGCAGGGATCCAGAGCAGCCACCAGGCGAGGCCCGCCATCGATCCCGAAATGAGATAGCGCGAGCGGATTCGCGAGAGTTGCTCTTTTGCATTGGCGACAGGTGGAGCGTAGTCGAGTCCCCGGATTTTCGAAACGGCATTGGCACCCAACCCGATGAGCACCACGCCGTAGACGTGCATGATGATTCCACAGGCGAGCTGGTGCGGGATGTCGGTATGGCGCGTCCACATGAAAATGTAGAAGCCGGTCAGCAGGATGCCGAACACGACCTGCGCCAGTTGCCCCCAAAGGAGCGGGCGCAGGGCACCACGAACTCGCTCGATCAGGCGATCGCGAAGGAGGATGACTTGCGCAGATGACACTTTTTCCCCTGATGGTGAAGATGGTAGTGCCTCTTCCGCGTTCTGGATCTCTGGAGGACTGATGGGCGCTCTTTCTTTCGAAGTGGAAATCGAGTCGAGATCATCCTTCACTTCGCTGGCGTGCTGGTAGCGTCGTTCGGGCTCTCTCTCCAGCGTCCGAAGAACGACTTCATCCAGGCGAACATCGATCTGCGTTTTCTCCGACGGCGAGGCAAAGCGCCCGAGTGGCAACTCGCCGGTGAGCATCTCATAAAAAATGACACCCAGGGAGTAGATGTCTGCGCGATGATCGACGTTCTTCGACTGCTCCATCTGCTCTGGAGCCATGTAGCGCGGCGTCCCCATCACTTGATAGGTGCCGGTCAGGTTGAGATCCGGCTCGCTCATCCCGAGGAGTTTCGACAACCCGAAGTCAGCGACTTTCAGTTGTCCTCGCCTATCGAGCAAAATGTTCTCCGGCTTGATGTCCCGGT
>JAGROY010000455.1 GCA_020439995.1 Verrucomicrobiia bacterium | reverse complement strand
TAGCACATGTGGGTGTGGATCTGCGTGTGGTTTGCGACCCCGCACGATGCCAACCGGAATGCTTTGACTGCCCAGTCGAGGTAGGCAGACCGTTCCGCCTGACGCAAAGGCATCCCTTCCCGAATGGCTGCTTCGTCGATCTGAATGATCGGCAATCCAGCGCGTTCCAGATCTTGGGCTTCGTCGCGAATGGCCAACGCTATTTGGAGTGCCGTGTCCTGTCGGGGTTGATCATCTCGAACGAAACTCCACTGCAGAATGGTCACTGGGCCAGTCAGCATTCCTTTCATCGGTTTACTCGTTTGCGATTGAGCAAATCGTGCCCACTCGACGGTCATCGGCGCAGGACGGTGCACATCTCCGAACACGATTGGGGGTTTTACGCAGCGGCTCCCATAGCTTTGCACCCATCCAAACTGCGTGAAGGCAAAGCCCTCGAGTTGTTCACCAAAATATTCCACCATGTCGGTGCGCTCGAATTCCCCATGCACCAGCACGTCAAGTCCCGCCTTCTCTTGCCGCTCAATACAGTCCGACGTCGTCAGACGCAGGAACGTCTCATATTGTTCTTCGCTCCACTCGCCCTGGCGGAACCGAGAGCGCGCGCGCCGCACTAGGTTGGTCTGCGGAAAGGATCCAATGGTCGTGGTCGGAAACAATGGCAGGGGCAACCTTTCCCGCTGCAATGCCCGGCGCTCGGGGAATGCCATCGGCCGCTGAAACATCCTATCCCGAAGCGCCGCCAGACGTGCCTGCACCGCTGGTCGACGCACCGCCTGGCTGCGCTTTCGAGACTGTATGGATGCCTCATTCGCAACCACCTTGTCAGTTGCTTCGTTCGCTCCCTCCAGTGCGTCTCGAAGTGTGGAGATTTCCCCCAGCTTCTCCTCGGCAAAGGCCAGCCACTCGCGAACGTTCGGATCCAATTTGTTTTCCTGCGTAAGAGTCACTGGAACGTGCAGCAACGAGCACGATGGTGCAATGATGAGGCGGTCGGGACCAATCTGTTCGATCGCTTGTTCCAGAAGTCGCAGTGCATTTCGGAGATCGGTTTTCCAAATGTTGCGGCCATCGACGATCCCCAGAGACAGCATCTTCTCGGATCCGCGCAGCCCGTCATACACAGCGTTCAGTTCGGAAGCTCCACGCACTCCATCAATGTGGAGACCTGCAACGGGAAGATTTAGAAAGGTCGACAGGTTCTCGCGCAGTTCCCCAAAGTAGCTCGCGACGTGTAATGGCAGCTCAGGAACTTCCTTACGAAAGGCCGCGAACGCCTGCTCAACGAATGCTCGCTGTCTCCCGCTAAGATCCAGGCACAACGCCGGTTCATCAAGTTGCACCCGCGAAGCTCCATCAGCGGACAGCCGCCGTAAAATCTCAACATAGGCTGGAATCAAGGCTTCTCCCAAAGTGAACCGGTCAAATCCTGGTGACGCATCGATTGCCTTGCCAATCGTCAAGTAGGTAAGAGGCCCGATCAACACCGGCGTTGCCGCAATGCCCAGCGCACTGGCCTCAGCAAACTCGTCGAATACTTTCGAACTCGAAACCCGAAACTGGCTGTTCTCGCTGAATTCGGGAACGATGTAGTGGTAGTTGGTGTCAAACCACTTGGTCATCTCACACGCATACTCTGGCGCTCTACTGCAACACTCCCGTGCGTCATTGTCAGCGCGGCCGCGAGCGATGCGAAACATCAACTCGTAGTCGACCGGTCTACCATCCCAGTCAAAGCGATGCGGCACATTGCCCAGTAGCAAGGACATGTCCAAAACCTGATCGTAGTAGCTGAAATCATTGCAGGGAATGAAGTCGATGCCTGCGGCGGCTTGGTCGTTCCAATGCTTCCTGCGCAATGCGGCACCGGTAGCTTTAAGATCGTCCAAAGAAGCGTCACCTCTCCAGTAAGCCTCGACAGCCTTTTTCAATTCGCGGTACTTGCCTATTCGGGGATATCCCAAGTTCTGAGTCTTTATTGTTGCCATATGCACTATCGTAACGGGACGACAATACTGAACCAAATGAAAGTTCTTCAGAACAACTTGAACCGCCTTCAAGTTGCTCGAAGGTGACTGATGCTCGAATTGCGACACCTCTGGACGCTCATCGCCCTTGCCGAAACTGGCAGTATGGCGAACGCGGCGACGCGCCTGCACTTGACCCAATCCGCTTTGTCACACCAGATCAAAGCGCTCGAGGGGCACTATGTGTGCGCCCTGTTCGAGCGTAAAACATCGCCGCTCCGCTGGTCTCCGGCGGGAGAAAAACTGGTGGCATTGGCTTACGACGTGCAGCGGCGGATAAGCGACGCCAACCGTGAGGTGGCTCAATTGCTCAATGGCCAGACTGGCGAGCTGCGTATCGCTGTGGAGTGTCATTCCTGCTTTGATTGGTTGATGCCATCAATGGATCAGTTTCGACGAAACTGGGAACAGATTGAAATGGATCTTGTGTCCGGCTTTCATCCCTCCCCTGTCAATCTGCTCGACGAAGATCGCGCGGATGTCGTTATTGTTTCACGCAAGACCAAGCGTCGGGGCGTCGAATTTCATCCGCTTTTTCGCTATCGGATGCCGACGATCCTGGCGCAAAAACATCGATTGGCGAAAAAGAAATACCTGACGGCTAGTGATTTTGCGAATGAAACCCTGATCACCTACCCCATCCCTGACGAGCGCCTCGATCTTGTACGCCAAGTCCTCAAGCCAGCCCGAGTAAATCCCTCCCGAAGGACTGCGATATTGACGGAGGCGATCCTGCAGTTGGTGGCAAGTGGCCGTGGTGTAGCGGCATTGCCGAATTGGGCTATTCAGTCGTACCTCGATCGTCAATATGTCGTCGAGCGCCCGATTGGCCCCAGGGGCCTCTCCTGCGAACTGTTCGCCGCGACGACACGTGCGGGCTCGCAAAAAGCCTATGTCGAGGATTTTGTCAAGACGATGCGCGAGGTCTGCTTCACTCAGCTGACAGGAATTGAGCCACCAGAATAATCCGCCAGTTCAATGCTATCGGTTGACCATTTTCGGTGATCTCAGCCGCACTTCGAATGATCTCTTCGTCTGCGATGGATGGAATCTCGAGATGGCAGTTCCGCGAAAAACTCTAAGGATTGTCGCGTCAGCGTGTCATCGAGAGCGATGAACACTCGAGTTCGATACGCCAGTCTGGGAATCTACACGATCCTATTACACGGTTGGGCAATTGCATTGGTGCTTCACCTCAGCGACGCCTCCGACGCATTGCTCACCGCGATCATGCCTGGCGTTTCCTGGCTCTGCCTGATCTGGACAGCGGCACCGCATTCCGAAGCGGTTAGGCTGTTCACCGCATCGGTCGCGTTTTGGATCATTTCAATCGCCATCGTACTCGTTGCCAATCAATTGAAAAAATCTACATCGTCATGAGGATCGATTCGCTGACTCCCAGCGCATTTCGGTGTTCTCTTAGCCCTGCTCAACAATTGTTTCAAGCATGTGTTCTCGGCGATCATCAGCATTTAGGCGGCACCCATGGATTACCATTGCTGTCGCTACCATCACACTCGGAACACTGGTTGCGCACAATCTCCTGAAGAACGCCCACTCACCCTTGATTTTAGAATATGACTGAACTTGCCTTCAAATTCTCGTCTCGATCCTGTTTATTCATTGTCACGAAGCTGACACTCCTTGTGCTTTTATCGACTGGCTGCGGGCACTGCGACGACAACGCGCCCAGCGGGCAGAAAGCGGAGCAACGCCGATACTTCTTTCAGCAGGCCGGTATGGAAGTGGACTATTCACTCTTCGTTCCGTCCAGCTACGACAAGACAGTTCCTCATCCTCTGCTGGTGCTGTTGCATGACTACGGGAGCACTCCTTCTAAAATCATGGAGTATGCGGGGATCACCGAGGAGGCCACGCGTAGGGGCTTCATTGCGGTCGCACCGTTCGGCTACAACGAGAGGGGGTGGTATGGCTGTCGTGGCACAGGCAAGAAGGGGAAGCGATTTGGATGGGATAAAGATCCTGACAATCTCGGGGAACTCAGCGAACGGGATGTCGTCAACGTAATCGAGCTTGTCGAAAAGGAATTCACGGTCGATCCAAAGCGCCGCTATCTCCTCGGCCACGGCATGGGAGCCAGTGGAGCCCTGCACTTGGCAGTTACCAATCCCCAGCAGTGGAGCGCAATTGCAGCAGTCTCACCTGCGTTTGCTGATGCTGCTGCCTTGAAAACGATCAGCCAGATCCCAACAATGTGCATTGCGGTTGAAAAGGAGGAACATGTTTCGCCTGCGGATGTCACTCAACTTTTTGCTCAACTCAAACATCCCGATACCATCCATCGGCTTGTCGAAATCAAGGGTCGCGATGCGAATGAATCAGTTGCAGAACATCCGGAAATCATTGCGGATGTATTCGATTTCCTCGAAGGGAAATTCGCCGGAGAGGACAAAGATCGAAGCGAAGTGTACCGCCTTTTCACCAGTGCAGAAGGCAGGGCGATGGACGCCCATCTTGTCTCCGCCGCGGAGGACAGCGTCGTCGTCCGACGCATGAACGATCGAAAGGAGTTTACCCTGCCGGTCTCATCACTCTCCAAGTCCGACCAGTCCTATATCAACGGGTGGCTGCAACGCAAACGCACCCGGGACAGCATCGCCGCCCTTGAGAAAGCAATGAGCGCCGCCCCTGATCCTGACCTTGAGGAGAAGCTCATTGAGCGTCTCCACATTGAGCACACCAATCCTGCCGCCGCACATAAGCAGGTCGCTAATGAAATCAGCCAGAGAGAGGCGCTTACCGACACTCTCGACAAACAAATCATTGATGCCTTTGCCCAAGGCGACGACAGCACGGCACGCATGCTGCAAGTCAAAGCCATCGACGTGCAAGAGGAATTGCAAGCATTGCGTGTGTTGCGCACCCGGTTTTCCGATGCAATCAAAGAATAGTCGCGTGCGTCCGCTCTGCTCCTACACATTCGCGATCCGTTTCCGATAACGCAGCAATCCATTCGTCACTCACGTCGCTAACTGCCACTGCCATCCCATCGAACAAATCGGCCGACCCATCGACCTGTTCCGGATGGATCAATCCTGTCGCCAAATCGATCACACACCCGACGCTGGGCAGCCGGACGTGCAAGGAGTTTTGATCCGTTGCGTCCATCACGCCCCAAGTGCATCGACCAAGTGAGCCACTGCCTCCCGAGTTTTGACACTTCCAATGCGTCCCATCGCACGCGCCACGGCGAGCGATCGGGCATCGTCCAGCACGCATCCTGTTGATCGGGCTTCGGCATCGCCGCCGCCATAGAAATAGCTCACCGGAAACTCGAATACCGCGGCGATGCGCCACAGCATCTCTGCTGAAACGCGGTTGCTGCCGGTTTCATATTTCTGCACCTGCTGATACGAAATTCCCAGTTTTGCACCCAATTCTTGAATGGTCAGTCCGGACGACAGTCGAACACTTCGTATTCGCAATCCGATTCGCACATTCATCTTGCTTCCCTGCCTGCTTACCATTTTGCCTTCTCCCGTTTGTTACAGTCCAATCAGGTGGCAAATCTCCGGGCAGCTGGTGCCGAGAGTCAGTAAGTTCCAAACGAACTGCCGCGTATTCCCCGCAAGGGTATTGCATTCCGCGAGCACTCTCGGCCTAAGCCGAAGGTCACGGCTACTGATTCGTTTGCAACGAATCGGTATTTTGGAGGCTTACTGAACCCCACCTGCGGTAATCCTAACAGATACACCTCAATCAATCAAGCGTTTCGACATTCGATACACTCGATACTGCGAATAGAATACCAAGTCACAGAGAGACAGCTTATTCGGCTGGCAGGTCGTCCACTTCCCCCTCGGGCCGCACCACGATCGAAGTGATCGAGCATTCGGAACATTCGGATGGGTCGGCACGGGCATCGATTGCGACGACATCCTGTTGCCTCAGCGACTCCCACAACACCCCCAATCCATGGCCTTCCAGCCGAATGCTCCACCCGTGGAACTTCAAGGTGATCAGCGTGGCGTCGCCATTGAGATTGCCCTCATTGAATGCGTGCCACGGCAGCATTTTTTCGCCGTGCTTGCCAACGAAGGAGACGGTCGGGGTTCCCTCGCTCACTTCAAACGGAAGTTTTGATTTTCCAACATGTTGTTTCTTGTTTGTTCTCTCAGCGTCTCAAGGCCATACGCATCCGGCTTGCCACGAGTCCGCGATGATATCCCTTGCACGCGGCCTGCACCTGCATCCCGAAACGCATGCGCCGGAGCACCTCACTGCGGCTGACGCGGACGCGACGCCTGGCGGCGGTCTCGACGGACTTGTCCGGCTTGGATTTCAGCTGCGCCGACACTGTCGATGCGACTTTGCTGGCCACCGACTTGGCCGCGTCCCGTGACACGACAGCCGCAGACTTCATTTGATCGCGCGCTTTTTCAATCAATCGCTCCTTCGAGTGATTCGGTTCATTTGGTCTCTGAAGTTCCAGGGAGGATGTGTTTCGCTCTGCTGTGGGATTCACAACAGACTGCGAAACTTGCTCCGTCTGGGTACGCGCCGCTTTGATGACCGTTTGCAGCAACTGGCGGGCGGTGCGGGTCAGCTTCGCCTGTTGCCAGCGCCGCACTTCGGCTGTCGAGATTTCTTTCAGCTTGGAGGAGCGCCAGTCTTTCACAAATGCCACCACTTGCTGGTTGCTGGCGGACACGCCCAGACGTTCCCGGTATTCTTCCTTGAATCGTTTGGTCGCCGAACTCTTTCCCTCCTTCACAAACTGTTCAACCCGCCGCTTCGTCGGCGCACTTCCGAACAGATCGCGATAGCGTTGTTCGAAGCGGACGCGCTGCTGCGCCCGCTCGGAGAAGAGCGTTTCCAGATTTCTGTCGATCCCCCGAATGCGAAAATTCTCCCCGTCCCATCTCACCTGATAGCCGAGCTTTTCGATTCTGGATGCCAGATCTTCATGCACCAATCTGCGAATACGCGACCTGGTCGCTTCCATCATCTGCCTGGGCTGCAACGCCAGCCAGCGTCCACTCGCCTGATCGAAACTGGCATTGGCCAGCACCATGTGCGCGTGCAGTTGCGGATCGAGCAGCCGCGACGAATCGTGCTGGAACACGGCTGCGATGACATTGCCGGTTCGCCGAACGGATTCGGTCTGGTTCATCGCTCCTCCACGCACCCGCACCATGGATTCCTGCTCAAGCTGTTTCAGTGCGAAATCGGTTGATTCGCGGAAGGCTTCGACAATACGTGTGTCACCTCCGACAATCGCGGCAATACTCACCGACTTCGGAGCCGAGAAGGTAACGTCGTGAAACTCCACTTTACCCCGGCGCGGTGTCAGGCGCTCGCCGGTTCCGGGATGACGATTGCTGCGCAATGCTTCGACCTGCTCTGGACTGACATCGCCGGACAGTCCAAGTTTTGTCGCACCATCGCCAGGCCAGTAGCCGGTCACACGCTCTCCTTCAGCGTAGTAGTCATTGGCCGACAGATGCCGCGTCATGTAATTGCGGCCATTGCGGATCTGGGAAATCGTAAGCATCCATACTCTAATGCGCTAACCCGACTTCAATTGCCCAATTTTTGCCCGTCTTTTTTGCAGATTGATCTCGATCGACGCGCTGCTTACACCCGCATGTACGGCAAATTCATCGATCCGACCACCCAACCCGGCACCGTCTGTCATTTCGATGCCTACCACCTTCGCCCGCGCATCGAATACCAGACCGTGCCGATCGCCGCCGATCCCACCGTAAACGCAGACGATTTAAATTCAGTGAAGCCCGTTGCGCTTCGCGCAACCGGCTTTAGTCAAATTCCGACACCTCACAATGAATCCCTTCCGCGATCGCCTATTGCTATGACAAAATGGCGATCCCCATTCTTTTTCCCGCTGCTTTCATAGCTTGGTCCCGCGTCGCCAATGGCAGAGAGCGTCGTTGCGCCACCTCCAGATAGGCCGCATCATAGACGCTGAGCGAATGTTCCACTGCAATCTTCGAAACGCTTTCACTCGAAATCCTTCCCGACTCCGCATCGATTCGAATAGGAAGGCTCTCAAAATCCGCAATGCCAGTTGCCAGTCCTTCTTTCGTAATACGATTTCTTCTGATGCATGCCGAAACAAGAGCGTTCGGCACTTCGTAGCGCAGCAGAACCGGGGCTTCTGCCACCACACCTTGTCCCAAGCTTTCCAGCAACAGATCTGCTTCCGCGCTTGGTTCATCGCTCAAAAGCCAGGACAGCACGATGGAGGAATCCGCCACAAAACCCTTCACTTCCGGCCATCCTCGACAAGATCACGCATGCTGATGCGCGGTAGTCCATCAGGATTGAGAAGCCGCTCACCGCGACGCTGTTTCACCCGCTCAACCAGTTGCGACAACTCCGCATGGCTCGGCCGCCCCTCAGGGATGATCCGCGCCACCGGCATTTCCCGGCGTGTGATGATTACCTCTTCGCCACGTTCAACCCGTGACAAAAGTTCTCCAAATCTTGTCTTTGCCTCATGTGAGGAAATAATTCCGTCCATCGCATCTCTCCGTTCCAATTAATTGACCCATTCATCGACTGAATGATGACCAGTCTAACATAGACACTATATCTTAGTCAATATCATTTAGCTAACAAACAACATTCTACAAACCGAGGAAATGGACTCGACAGCTGGGTTGCAGGGAAGTTCCTCATAAATATGCCTGACTCTACGCTCTAATTTCTTGACCCATGCAATCATCGTGACATTTCATCCGCTGGTCATTTTCCGAAGCGTTGGGGGAGTGATGGAAAAGTGGGCACGTATTGGGGGCGATGGCATTGCTCTGCGGTGAACCGAAACCACATCGTGATGCTTCACCAACTCCGTACGGGCCACCCGGCACCGGGATACCTCCGCATTGAAACACCGCCATCCCCGTGCCGAACCTCCTCCGCCAGCCACAATGCCAGCTGGCACCAGGCTCCTGCGTTGCCACGTGCCGTGTTGAGTTAAGTTTGCCGCTTCTTGGTGGCCCGGTTGTCAGCACCTAACGGACTCTGTAGAAGACGGAGTCATTCAAGACGCCTGTTCAACAGATTCAGGGGAAGTTCACCGTTCGGCTGTCAGACTCGCTACCACTGGCCCGCCCGAGACTGACTGCCTCCGTATACTTCAAGAAGCACATCTCATGGGGCCCATCAAAGATCTTGCACCATGTACGGCTGCGTCGCGTCATCGCAGTCACCAATTCGTTCATCTATCATGCTCTGTCATAAGCTCGATGACACTCCCGCATCCGCAGATCGTGCGCTACGAGAAATCTTCCCTCCCGTTGGTCGGAGCGTTGGTAAAGCTCCGCACCTGAATCCGACAGCGGGTCGGGCGTCAACGGAAAAACGGGTATCCCGAAGGGAGCCCTCCACGTTTTTCCTTATGACTCCCGCCCCTACAGCCGCCGGACTCGCCGAAGATACGTTTTTTCGTTTCCGAAAAAACCAGGGGTTGTTTCGGACAAAGAAGTTTGCCTGATGGTGGTCAGAATGCCGGACTATGGGAAGAAGCGGCCTCGGTGGGCCGCCCAAGGTTGATGCGAAGGCAGCAATCCGGCATTCTATACGGCGATCAATCGCCCCTCGATTGGTGGCATTGCTAGGACAGGTGGAGACCTCTATTGTCGTAATGTTAGTCTTCATCGAATCGATTCGAGAAGCGCAGAATTACAGCAAAAATATTACACTGTTCACTTGAACATTTGTTGCAATATGCTATCGTAACTTACTGGCTTTGAACGTTTTGCGATTCAATTCACAGACGGGATTTGAAGCCATTACAACACCCAAACCATATCCAAATCCATACTATCCTAACATGAAACTCAATGATCTCTGCCTCCATTGCGGAGCCTCACATGTCGAACGTGAAACCTTGTCACGTCAAAACACCCCGCAGGCAGACGGCCGCTGGCATCCCATCGCTCACGATGTTCTGATCGAACAAGTGGAGCGCGGACTGAACAACGCCGGAATGCGTGTCATCCACCAAGCCCATGCGCTGAACGCCCAAGGCGCCCAGTATTTCGGCTTGCTGCAAGTCAGTATCGATGGCACGGACAATGATGAATGGGGAACCATTGTCGGACTACGCAACAGTCATGATAAACGCTTCCCTGCCGCTCTTGCCATGGGCAGCGCCCCTTTTGTTTGTGACAACCTGTCATTCAGTGGCGAGGTGGTTCTTGCCCGCCGGCATACCACCCATATCATGCGTGATTTGCCCGAACTCACTACGCGTGCAATTGGAAAGCTGCGCGACCTTTCCACCCAAACACAGGAGCGATCCTTACACTACAAGAATCGCGAGATTGGCGACCGCGAAGCGCATGACTTGATCATTCGCGCGCTCGATTCACGCGCCATCACCGCCACCATGGTTCCAAAAGTCCTGCAACAATGGCGCACGCCCAATCATCCTGAGTTCTCAGACCGCAATCTCTGGAGCCTCTACAATGCGTTCACTGAGACACTCAAAGGCGGATTGTTGAAGCTTCCACGCAGGAGTGAAGCCATTCACGGGGTGCTCGACAATGCCTCGCGCCAGGCACCCACCATCGAAGCCGAGGCGGTGATTCTGGCTTCGTAGAAGACGCCTGAAAGCTAATACAGGCGGGGAGTCGAATTCGGCTCCCCGCCCGCATTCAAATGTGTTGCTGTGTGATTCTGGCAGTTGCCCAATAGGCTAATTGCTTTCGAGGACGGAAGCAGTTCTCTACAACGTATTGGGTGAGCGGAGGCGGAAAGCTGCGATGGTGCCGGATTGCAGCTATATAGATACTATAATTTCCGCAAGTGCGTGTCCCTTGTGCGTGGTACCCACGCGCAAGGGACACGGAAAAGTTCTTTTTTCATGCCTGGTTCCAGACGGGGAATCCCCTCTCCCGCGTCCAGTCAGTAAGGCTGTCGTCGATCGGGATTTCTTCAAACTGGCTCTTTGGATGGCCTATTCAGAAATCCCGACGCCAGCCTCGATGCATTTTTTTCCCGGGGGGGACTCCCCTATAGCTTCCAGGGACTGTATCAATAGCAGTACAGGCGCATCGATAGGGATTGATGCACTTGCAACCCTAATCAAGGAGAACCCATCATGAGCAATGATACCAAACCCAACCAGCCGATCCACACGATCAGAATCGGCGCAGTGAAAGCCACTATCTGGGAGAACACGTCACAGAACGGAACCATTTTTCACACCACAACGATCGTGCAGAACTACAAAGGCAAAGACGAACAGTGGCACGAATCCAATCGTCACTTCACCGAAGACCTGCCGAAGCTTGAGCTGGCATCAAGAAAGGCCTACGAGTTTATCCACAACCGCACAGTGGAACTGGCAGCGGAGCAGAAGGCGGAAAAAGAACCGGAAACCTTTCAAGAAAAGGAAGCCCAACGCCGCTCGGGATCGCGTAAGAAAACGCCCGCTACTGAGACGGCTGAAGTTTCAAAGTAAGGTTCAGATAGTCCACCACCTCAACGAGGTCTACTGAGGAGGCGCGGTTCCCGCGAATCGCGCTGGTCACCTGTAGCAATCAGGAGACGCCCGATGGCTCAATGGCTCAGTCATTCAGACTGGGCCATTGTTGTTTCTGGGGGCACGTAGCGTGCCAGCGACCGTTCTCCGGTTCGCACCAGCGCTCCGCTTGCCACGCCGTGTGTTAAATCCCGGCTCGCGGTCGCCGTCGAGATCGTATTGAACAGGCCAAGGTAGTCAATCCGGGAAAACTGCGCGTATTGAGAATGTTCTCTCGCCCGCTCCAATCGCATTGCTGCCGTAATAGGCTCAGGCCGCAACGGAACTAAAATTCTGCTCACTCAGACCTTCCACACGGCCAATCAGCCGCTCAATCTCCGCGACGGCAGACAGGATTGCACCGGTAATCTGAACAAGTGGACTCATTTCATGATAGTATCAGATGATACTATTAATTGGAACCTCGCCTGGCTGGTTTGAGCAGTCACTTTACTGAAGACCTGCCCATTCTCGTCCGCAACCTCAACGAGGACTACCACACTGCCGGAGTTCCCCAAGGATCGCGCCACTCAATACGTCGAGCCTTTCAGTCTACTTGGCGCGAACCAAACATCCTTCGCAAAAAGACGCCGTGAAACTGCCCGCTGCTCACACCCATTCTGATGCTCAAAAGATGCCAATAAAATGCTCACAAATTGCCAAGTCCATTTGTCTATTTCGACTGCGCATTGATTTCAAAGCGTGAGTCCACACATTTACATTTACATTGTTTACGCAAGATTTGAGATTCGATTCGGCTCATGTGTCTCAGTTTTATGAGCCGATTATCTGGCACAATCGGCTCATGAAGTCGGTCATGTCTGAGAAGCGGCAGACAACGCCATCAGCTTCCCTATCTCCTTCATCGGCATGAACAGCCTTTCCTCGCCGTCAAGAACCCGGTCAAATCCAAAATGCTCATAGAACTCGGCAGCCTGACCGTCTATCGCATCTACAACCACCGCCCAGGAGCCAATTTCCTCCCGGTTCCGCCACGCCAGTTTCACCGCATCTGAGAGCAGTCTCGAACCCCAGCCTTTTCCGTGGAGTCGCTTGTCGACTGCCAATCTCCCAAGCAGAGTAGCCGGAAGTTGCCGATAATGAGGAAGCCCTTTCCGAGCCTCTCGCGGCAGTTCGGTCATCTGAATGCCGGACGCGGAAAGCGTGTAATATCCCCGAACTTCATCCGCATCATCTACAAGTATGAAACAAGCCGCAATAGACCGCTTCCAGTCCTGCGAGATTTGCTGCTTGAGGTAGCGGTTTAAGTCTTCGTTACCGCAATCAAACGACTCTCGATCGAACTGCTTTCCAAAGGGACATAATCTCAACCTCGCACCCACTCTTCGTGGTCAGCAAAAGCCTGTTTGAATCTCGAATTCGGTTCGCGATCTTCAAGCAGTCTTTGCACGAACGCCACGCTCTCTTCGGCATTCAGCTTCCAGTAGCATCCCTCTTCCGCCATTACTTCCTCGGCTTTTTCCACTGCGGCAGAGACAACGAATTCACTCAAGCTGCGCCCCCGCAGCACCGCAGCCTCCTTCACCAGCGATTTCATGTCGCCACTGATGCGCGCCTCAAGTCTCTCTGTTCGTTCCATCATGTTACCTCCTGTGCGTAAATGATTTACATCATTGTACGACAATCTACCGGACAAGTCAACATTCTCATCGCTCGACACGTTGGCCCTTCTTCCGGAGTGCGCTCACACTGGTCATCGACCGATCCAGACCGATGTTCTCGATGTCTCCCGTGTCGAAATGTCCCCATTCCATGATGGGTTCTCCGCGCCAGTCGCTCCCGGATTTGGCTTCGTAGCAAGTCGCCCCGGATTTCCAACCCTGCGGGTTCTCCACCCGCTAACGCTCATTTGTTGCGACCGCTGCGCGGTGGAAAACCGTTCCTTACCTTGCTCAAAGACTCGCCATCCTTCGCGAATCGCGCGCAGGAATCATCTCAAATAAGGAGACTACTATGACACTAACAGTCAGAGAAAAGAACATTGGAAAGAACGTATCGAAGCCAGGATCCGCAGGCGCATCGAGGATCTGAAAGCGGAGGATCCAGCAAGATTCGACAAGATCCACAAGAAGGCAACACAACTTGCCGCTGAGTCGCTCGGCATCGCCAAACAGCAGGCTCGCGCTCAGGAAATTGCAGATGCACGCGACGCCCTCAATCTCGAATCGGACAGGCTCGCAAACGAAATGTATGCGTTGCTGCACCCCGATCGGATAGCAGCATATGCCTATCGGCCACAAAGCGAAGTCGAATCGATCGTGAACAAGGCAGCTCGACGTTTCGAGGAGCAGTTACTGGCCAAGGACAAGCCTAGCCTGAATTATTCATCAAAAAATACTTGTACTTGTAACTAACTGTAATAAAGTTAGTTATGACACTTTCTGAAAAGTCTTCAAGTCCACCAGTATCT
>JAGROY010000454.1 GCA_020439995.1 Verrucomicrobiia bacterium | reverse complement strand
TTGTTGTCGAACGGCAGCATCTTCATCTTTACGTAGCCGATACCAAAGAGCCCCATGGATGCGAGCAGGAGGACGATCACGATTCCCAGGAATGTCCACCTGTGCCACGGAGCCCCTAACATTGAATTCATCCAGCGTCGATAAAGTAGCGTGGCCATGCCTTCTTTCTCGTGCTTATCCGCAGAACCGGATTTTCTCCGCAGCAGCCTGACGGCAGCCCACGGCGTAACGATGAACGCGACGAGCAGAGAGAACAGCATTGCAGCGCTGGCACCGATAGGAATCGGGCGCATGTAAGGGCCCATGAGTCCGCCTACGAATGCCATGGGCAATATCGCGGCGATCACCGCCCACGTTGCCAGCACAGTGGGATTCCCCACTTCACTGACAGCGCGAACGGCGGTTGTTATCAGAGGAGAATTTCGATTCTCTGGAAGCCGATAGTGCCGCACGATATTCTCGACCACCACGATGGCGTCATCGACAAGAATGCCGATGGAAAAGATCAGCGCGAACAATGTGATACGATTCAAGGTGAAGCCATACAGATAAAAAACGAGCAAAGTGAGAGCAAGAGTAGAAGGAATGGCTACGGCCACGATGATCGACTCGCGCCAGCCTAGCATCAGCAGAATCAGGACTGAAACGCTGACGACGGCGATGCCCATGTGCAAAAGCAGTTCGTCAGATTTTTCCGCAGCTGTTTTCCCGTAGTGGCGGGTAATCGCGACGCCCACATCATCCGGAATAACACGCCCCTTCAGCGCCTCCAGCTTTGCCAGCGCCATTTCCGCCACGGCAATGGCGTTGGTACCGGGGCGCTTTGCCACGGTGATGGTAACCGCTCCCTCTTGCTGAGAAACTCCAACTGCAGCACCAGTGCCGAATGACACGTAGTGCTCCGGCTCCCCAGCCCCATCTACCACTTCAGCCACGTCGCGTACGTAGACCGGTTTCCCTCCAAAGGCACCGAGCACGATGCTCTTCACATCCTCCGGCGAGCTGATGAAGGCACCGCTCTCAATCAGGATCTCCTCATTGAACGATGTCATCGCCCCGGAGCGATGCTCGCGATTCGCCTGCTGCAGTACTGGCACTACCCCAGCCAGGCTTAAATTGCGGGCAGCCAGTTTTGCCGGATCCACAAGTACGCGAATCATTCGACGGCTACCACCGATGATCGTAGTCTCTGCCACGTCTGGCACTTCTTTGATTGCATCTTCCACCTCGGCAGCCAGCCGTCTCAACGTCACCGAGTCATAGAGCTCGCTATGCAGTGTCAGGCCCAAGATCGAGACGTCGTCTATCGACTTCGGCTTGATGATCGGCTGTGAGACACCAGGCGGTATTACATCAAAGTTCGACTGAAGTTTTTGGTTCAATCGCACCAGCGCCTGCTCCTCGTCACGCCCCACTTCGAACCTCACGATTACCAGACTCTGCCCCGGTCGCGAAATGCTATAGACATACTCAACGCCAGAGATCTCCCACAGGAGCTTCTCCATAGGATTGGTGACACGTTCCTCGACCTCCTTCGCCGATGCTCCCGGCATCGATACGATCACGTCAATCATCGGCACTTTGATCTGCGGCTCTTCCTCTCGTGGAAGTTTGAGAAGAGCAAACGCGCCAAGCAAAATCGAGGCCACGATCACCAATGGCGTGAGCTTCGAATCGATAAATGCCGTCGCTAGCCGTCCGGCGAATCCATGTGCCTCGTTACTCATTTTCGGCGTTCTCACTCAACTTAACGGGATAGCCATCGCGCAGTTCTGCGGCAGGAGACAGAATCACCGACTCGTCGGCTTCGACACCTGCCAGGATCTCAACCCCGGCGTCAGACCGGGCTCCAGCTCTAACAATGCGCAAATTCGCCACACCTTCGCCCGTGGCGACAAATACATAGTCCATCTGTCCCCGCGAGAAAACACTGTCAGCAGGAACGATGAGTGCGCTCCGTTCACCCCGTGGAACGAAAGCCCTGCCAAATTGCCCTGCTCGAAGGCTCGGGTGACTGGGCAAATCAAGCTTCATGAGAAATGTCCGGCTCGCAGCTTCAGCCGCGGGTGCAATTTCGCTGACAGTTCCCTCAAGATCAGCGCCGACCGCAGCGACGTGCACTTTGATTTTCTGCTTCAGCGTGACTGTCCCTGCGAGGGATTCCGCGACATCGATTTCGAGCCGCAGCAGCGTCGAATCCTCCATCGCCAGCAATGGACGCCCGGGTGAAGCAAGGTCGCCGGTATCGGCAAATTTTTGCGTCACCACTCCAGAGAACGGTGCCATGACAGTGGCGTTGGCAATCATGCTGTTGGTCTCCCTGACAGTGGCTTCGGCTACACGCTGCTGAGCCTCCACGCGGTCGAACTCTGCCTGTGTAGCAGCGCCTGAGCCAAGTAAGTTGCGGTAGCGGCTCAGACTACTGTTCGCTTGATCCAGCGTCGCCTGGGCACGATCGAGGGATGCCCGCAGCTCTTTCACCTCGAGCTCTGCGAGAAGTTCCCCTTTTTCCACCCGCATCCCGGGCGCGGCGAGAAAGCGAACGATGCGACCGGTGGCCTGAGCAGAAATCCGCGCCTCGAGCCCTGGGCGCACGGTGCCGATGACTTCCTGAAAAGTTGGGATCTGCGAAGCTTTCACCGTCACAGTTTGAACCGGCACTGTTGGCAGCGGTGTCCGCTCTGACGTTTCGTGTCCTCCACAGGAAATCATTCCGAACAGGGCAGCAGCGAGTGTTGATACTTTATAGAATCGTTTCATGGACGTGTTGATACGTTCGCTCACCTGTTGCTGATTGGCAGTCCGAGCGCGTAGCGAAGCGATGCCAGCGCCATCTGTTCCTCTGCCCTGGCGTTGGCAAGATGGACACGAGCCTTAGTCAAGGCGACTTCCGCATCTATCAATTCGGTCGACAGAGCCAGACCTTCCTCAAACCGCTTTCGTGTCAAATCCAGACTTTCTGCAGCACTCTTGATTGCAGAATTTCCCAGGTCGGCCCGTTTGCGGGCTGCGGTTACTGCTAGCCGAGCCGTTGTGATTTGAAGCTCGACAGCAAGTCGCTGCCTCCGCTCCTGCTCACGGGCAATCGCCTCATCCGCGCGCGCCTGTTCGATCTTTGCCTCGGTTTCACCTGCGTCCCAAATATTGAACCGCACCGAAACGCCAGCAATCCAACTGCTGCCACCATCGCGCTCCTGAATACCTTCGTCGTGGCGTCCTGAGGCAAACGCATGTATCGTCGGGCGTTTGCCAGCTTTTGCATATTCAATGCCAGCCGCAGCCTGACCTGAGCGCTGCTGTAAAGCCAGCACCTCCGCCCGCGTTTTGGCTCTCACTGCTGTCGGCTCAGACAGGGCCTCTAGCGTTCCCGCCACGGAAAACGGCTCCGCACCTTCAATTCCCAACAGCGATTTGAAATAAGCGAGCTGAATATCCCGGGCATTCTCAGCAAACACCAGCTGAGTCTCAGCCTCTGACACTTTGGTTTCGAGATCGAGCACGGCAGTGAGTAACGCCACCTTTCCGGTAACCAGTTTGCGCGCCAGCTCCAAATTCGATCGCTGACTTCGAACTGAGGCTTCCGCAGCGGATGCCACCTCGCGGGCTCGGTAGATTTCGAAGTAGGCCTTCGCCACTTCCAGCTCCAATTGATCCTGTGTTGCCATCAACGAATACTTGGCGGCATCCACTCCCCGGCTCGCAGCGTCGATCGAAGCTTGGCGGGCACCTCCCAGATAGATCGGATAGTCCAGCCGGACTTCCGTCCCCCAGTTGTCGGTGATCTCGGGGTCGTTAAAATCAGTATCAAATGTCAACTGCCGCTGATTGAGCAACATCATGAAGGCAGCAGGAGGATTATCTGTAGCCGAGTAACTCGACTCCGCCGCAAGTCGCGGCCACAGCTGTGACCGCGCTTCACGCAACTGCGCCTGCGCCTTCGCCATGCGCTGCATTGCAGACTTGGCATCGGGACTATGCTCACGCACATATTCGAGTGCACGATTGAGCGACCAATCAGCTGCGACGCCAACCGATTGAAGGCCGATCACCATTGCCAGTGTCAAAATCTTGCGTGACATCATTCTCAACTCTTCCGGCGAATCCTAGTAGTTATCGGGCACTCCTGCACCGCAGGAATGTACCAAGTTTGTTGCGAATCTTGCTGTGGAAGGCATCTTGACTTTCGATTCATTGCGCATAAATTCACCGTATAGTTATACAGTAATATACATGCCCCGCAATACAACAAAAAAACTAAACCGGGCAGCGATTGAAAAAGTCGCTGAAGTATTCCGGGTGTTCTCGGAACCCACCCGGCTCCAGATCCTCCAGGAACTGAGAGATGGACCGCACAGCGTCAACGAACTGGTGGAATCGCTCGAAACCTCGCAGGCCAATGTTTCAAAACAGCTTAGGATCCTTTACGAAGCTGGTGTACTGGCGAAGGAAAAGTGCGGAACTCAGGTGTTCTACTCGATCGAGGATGATATCGTCGTTCCTCTTTGTGAGTTGGTCTGCGACAAGCTGAACCGCGATGCTACGGCTCAGAAGCCAGTCTTCAGTTTTTCGATTTAGGAAAGTTCAGCCAACGTAGAGATCTGAAGCAATCCAGAGGCTCCGATTACTTGCCTTCTGAACGCCTCAGCAGTACTCTTAACTGCATTCTTGAACCGAATCCGCCTGGAACCGTTGATCAATCGCCGCAAGCCCCTCCCAGAAAGAATAGGTGTCCAGCGCAAGCGCCACTCTGGCGAAGCAAACCGCATCAGAACGAACCGCATTCCGGAACTGATTCCGAAGGAGGATCTCAATTCCAACCACGAACTTTCATGGGAGTCAAATGGCGAGAAGCGCCTTAGCCAGGGATGGTTTCGACTGTTGTGGGGCTTCGGAAGCGTTTTCCTCTTGTTTCTCGCTGTGGCGATCATGCTCAACCTGCGAGGAAATAAGAGGCCACTGACTCCCCCAAATCAGATTTCCTCTGCTACCGCCGCCGAGCTTTCAACCAGCCTCGATGCGAAAATTGATCGGGCACACGATACGATCATCCACTTCCTGAGAGCTTCAACGATTGAGGGAAAACTCCCCTTCGTTAGAGACTCAGATCGCGTATTACCCGGCATGGTTAATTGGTATTCGAGCCATGAGCATGTCGCTCAGGAAGTCAGCAGATTCGAAATGATGGCGACGACCACAATCGATCTCAAACCCATATGGGTATCCCTGGTCTTTGTTCAAAGTGGCCCTCCCGTGACACTCATGCTCGAGGATACCCCGGACGGCCCTAAAGTCGACTGGGAAGCATTCGTTGGCTACAATCCACTGTCACTGACAGCATTTGTCGACCAGAAACGTCAGGCACCCACAGACTTCAGGGTTTACGCGACTGCATCTGACTACTTCCTGCCGCCGTTCGACGAGTCGCAGCACCTCGCCTTGAAGCTGGAATGCAGAAACGAAAACACCTTTGTTTATGGCTACATCAAGCGTAGCGATCAAGACGCTGCAGAAATTTTCGCTGCCACTCGGGCGGGGCCGCGTAAGCCGCTCCAACTGGCACTGCGATATCCCGCACCAGCGCCCAATCAGGACACGCAAGCTGTGGAGATCGTATCCCTCATCAAGAATAATTGGCTCGGGGACAAAAACGCCAGATGACAATTACTCAGCATAACTTACATTGTTGATAGAGAGTAAGTTGCGCATCTTTTTTGGTAAAATTCGCGCAATCGCTTCTCGCTACTGCGCATGAAAAAAACAGGGACTTTTGCCATACTCATTATGATGGGGCTGATTACTTCTCAGGCCCTCTCTATGTCGATCTTGGTGGACTACACCTACGATACGAACAACTTCTTTGACACCCAGGAAAAGAAGGATGCTCTTGAAGCCGCAACGAATCGATATTCTCAGATCATCACCTCCTCACTCACGGCAGTGGCACCTTCAGGCAATGGAACGACGCCCACCGGATGGCGCATAGGGTTCAGCCATCCAGCAAGTGGAATTTTCTATGAGGTGAGTACAGCTGCCAGCGCTGCCTCCGATCCAGTCAATTTTGCCCCACCCGCCAATGAATACGGCTTTGGCGGCCTCGCTGCGGACACATGGATTCTCTATGCGGGAGGAAGAAATCTACTGAGCGCTGGAGAGGGAGGAACTGGCACTGGAAGTAACTTTTTCGCTACGGTAGATGACCCCAATGGCCCCTACCACCGGGGGGTGATCTCCACCGCGACTCCAGGAGATACGTTTCAAGATCTAGCCGCCTGGGGTGGATCAATAGCCTTCGACACAGCGGGCACCACTTGGCACTTTGACCACACCACTGCGGCACCGACGGGAACCACTGACTTTTACACAATCGCGCTGCACGAAGTCGGGCACGCTCTTGGTCTCAGTTTGTCACACAATCAGTGGAAGGACAATGTGACGGGTTCCACTTTCACTGGTTCGAGTGCCCTGGCCGCCTACAACGCGGACAATGGCACGTCCCTGACCGGCTTGGAAATGGTAAGCAGTGGCGACCCGCACTGGAAAGAGGACACCTACGACTCTTACATCTTTTCCGAAGCTAACCCGAATCTCATTGGAACAGTAGGCACCGGAGTACTCCAGGCCATGCTGATGGAACAGTCTGCCGATTTCACTGCCACGGTCTGGCGCCTCGAGCTGACAAATGTGGACGTAGCTGCGCTTCAGGATTTGGGATGGTCAGAGGTTCATA
>JAGROY010000453.1 GCA_020439995.1 Verrucomicrobiia bacterium | reverse complement strand
GAAGGCATCGGTGCCCCCTTTAAAAAAAGTAGATAGGAGTCCAGCCAAATGGATTTCGGCGGGATCCATTCATCTGGCAGTGAACTACTGCTCCCGGATTCTGACGTAGCGCGGGGCAGCTCCCAGTTCTCCGGCCCCGATTGTCAGACTGGTGGTTGCTCCAGCGGATGGAATATCCTTCCGGAAATCGCTCCAACTGAGAAGCGTCACTGAAGATTCCAATGTGTAGAGTGAGCCCGGCTTTGATGTCCAGGTCAGCGTCACTTCAGAATTGTCGATGTTGTAGTCGATCGAAGCTATCGCTGGCAGCGATGGCTCAGGCTCGCCTGTTCCAATGTTAGGATTGGTGCCTGCCGCGACTTCCTCGCCATCCGGAATGGAATCGCCATCGGAATCGCTGTTGTTCGGATCGGAGCCGGTATTGGTATTGTCGACAAAAATGCCCGTACCGGTTTCAACACCATCATCAAGGCCGTCGCCATCGGTGTCGGATTTGTTCGGGTCAGTTCCTGTGTCACTTTCATTGACGTAGATGCCTGTGCCGGTTTCAACGCCATCGCTGAGGCCGTCTCCTTCACTGTCTTTTTTCAACGGGCTCGTTCCACGGTCATCTGTGTCAACAAAGACACCCGTGCCGGTTTCTTTTCCATCCTCCACTCCGTCGCCGTCGGTGTCGGGCACGAGAGGATCGGTTCCTGTGTCATCCGCATTCACAAACACACCAGTGTCCGTCTCGGCACCGTCTTCATATCCGTCGTCGTCAGTGTCCGCTTTCTGAGGATTGGTCGACCGCAGGAACTCGTTCAAATTGGTT
Source organism: Verrucomicrobiia bacterium (assembly GCA_020439995.1). Taxonomy (GTDB): domain Bacteria; phylum Verrucomicrobiota; class Verrucomicrobiia; order Verrucomicrobiales; family DEV007; genus JAGROY01. The sequence continues at coordinate 6,397 of JAGROY010000453.1, read as the reverse complement.
GATCGATCATTGTCCGGGTCGCCATCCGCGTCGTTGAGCGCCGTGTTCAGATTGTTATCGGTTTCCCATGCGTCCGGGAGCGAGTCACCGTCGACGTCCTCAACATTCTCGACGAGCGCTGGTGCGATCCCGGCGTTCAGCGCGATGATCTGCGCAGGAATCAGAGCCCCATGAAACACGGCGAAATCGTCGATCTCGCCTTCGATGCCCCGTGAACCACTGGGCCCGGCACCGATGAACATTCTGAAAAAGCTGTCGGGCCAACTTGCCGAGTTCGTTGCTTCCACCAGAAGCTGACCGTCCAGCCATATCTGCTTGGTAGAGCCGGACTTCACCAGAACGTAGTGATGCCATTGCGAGAGAGATTCATCGCTGACACCCACCGGAACACTGGTGCGCTGTAGATCAGGATCACAGCAGCCTGCGGTATCGAAGTAGAGAGAGCGGTCACTCCAGGGCAGGTGGGCCGATGCTCCGCGCAGCTCCGCAGAATCGATGCTCCCCCAAAAAGTGGTAGTGTTAGAGATTGTCACTGATTTCTGCCAGAGTGAGATCGACGCGGCGTCAGCCTTTGCGGGAAGATTAAGGAAGGCGGCATCGGCGACTTCAACCAGCGCACCGCCACGAAGGCCGAAGCGAACGGAACGATCCTGCGCTCCGCCACTTTTTCCCCCGCCCAACGGCGACAGCGATGCACCATTTTCCAGCGTCGCCTTTAAAGAGCGAACACCGTCCAGCACTTCCACTGCATCGCCATCAGCACTGTCGAAGGTCCAGTTGGCCAGCAATTTCACCTGAGCCGGTGCCGCTGGAATACTGGCACCACTGGCCGGGTCCGAGCCAAGAACGAGTTCAAGCCCGTCGTGAAAGCCGTCGCCGTCCGAGTCGGATTTGTTTGGATCCGTTCCCGTGTTCTCCAAATCAGTGAAGGTGCCGGAATTGGTCTCCGCAGCATCTGGAATGGTGTCGCCATCGCTGTCTGCCCGCATGGGATCGGTGCCGCGGTTGGTGGCGCTCACCCACACTCCGGTGTTGGTCTCTGCACCGTCTGCGATGCCGTCATTGTCTGAATCAGCATCAGTGGGATCTGTGCCATTTTGAAACTCAGCCAAGTTGGTCGAATCATCGCCATCACCATCGTCACCGGAATCGTCGACACCGGTGTTGAGCGAGAATGCCGCTTCGAACGCATCCGGCATTCCATCGCCGTCACCGTCTGTGCCGGGCCCTAAATCCTCCAGCGTGATTCCCTGCCACAACGAACCCAGATCCTCTCCATCCATGGTGCCGTTCAGTTGTCCCATCTCAATGCTCAGACTCGCCTGCTCCGCATCCAGCTCGAACACATACATCCTGGCTTCAGTCGCCGAATAGGTTGCGGTGTCCACACCGAGTGATGTGATTTGTTCCACGGCAAGGGTTCCATCCACCGCAATGTCCCACGATCGGGCAAAGTCCCGGTTCTCGTAAAAAATCACCTGCACTTTGTAGCGGTGCCCGGCTTTGACCGCGAATGAGGCAGCGAGGCGCTCGCCCTGTACCGCCCAGCGCATGGTGTGGAGCATTGTCTCCAGGGCGTTGTCATCCGCCGTGTTGCCCAACTCCGGCCTGGTTTCCCAAGGTGATGCGAAGTTCGGCCCCAAAAGCGTCGTGCCTGCTGGCACTGCATCATCCGGCACGAAATCCACCCCATTGATGCTGATGACTTCAGTTCCACGGAAATTGATCGCGTGAACGATGTTGCCCTGCAGGTCAAGATCACTGGCGCTCGTGATCGGATCAATCGTCCCAAGGTGAACAATCGTTCCGGCTAGTGCCATTGGGGATATCACTGCCAGCGCGCATGCGGCGGGTACTAGCCGAATCAGGTTCAAAGTGCTTTTCTTCATTCCAGTAATCATGTTATCGAAATCTGCTATCCTGTGAGTTGTCGAGCGATTGAGCCCTCCAGTAGAAATGAGCAAACGCTCTAACTGGAAAATGCCACTGACGTCTTTCTGCGTCATCTCGCCTTTGAGATTAAAGGCACAGGCCTCGAAATCAAACTGAATCGTTGGATCTAACCTTTACCCGCCACGGACGTGGTAATGATTCCTTCATGTTTGATTCAAATCCCAGCTATGGGCGCTCCACTACTCCAGGATGATGCGGTAATAGTATTGCCTGGATTCGGGATTCGCGGATGTATCGGTCACTGTGGTCAGCCGACCCTCGGCATCGATGCCGTCCGCGAGTTCTAACCACTCCGTGCCGACATCGGGGACGGTGTCTGCGCGCTCCAGTCGATACGATCGACCGTCTGCTGAGGTGAAGGTCAGCGCAACCTCGCTAGTGGCAGGATCACGGTGGACATTGACTATCTGGAATAAAGTCACTCCCTCAAGGTAGGATTGCATGCCATTCACGTAGATGTAGTTGATGTCACTGGCAGAGAGCGCGGCGCGGAACAGCGCGAGCTCGTCGATGTAACCTTCAAACCAATGATCGGTGCCGAAATCTTCGCCTGCGCCAACATTGAAAGGCGTAGCAGTGTTAGGTTCGATGCGCACATTCTGTGCAGCCACTGACTTGCCATTGACGAACAGCTCTTTCCGCTGGAGGGAGTCATCGTATCGGACGGCGATATGCTGCCATTTCCCGGTTGTCACTTTTGGCCCTTCGAGCAACTGCCAGTTGCCGTCCTCGCCGCCGTTACCACTCCAGAACGACCACAAACCATCGGCACTGGGCCCATGGATCGCATAGCCTTCACTGCGCTCACCGTCATCGAACAAATCGTAGCGGCTGCTGACCAGAGAACTCCACAACTCCTCATCTCCGGCTCCTTCGGGCTTGGCCCAGGCTGTGAGTGTGAAACTCAACGGATTGAGATCCATGCTGTGGGCCATCTGAATTCTGCTGTTCGCACCATCGAAGTATGCAGCCGTGCCAGTATAACGTTGCGCGCCAGAGGCACCAAACAGAACGTCGGTCACAGCCCCTTCACGGCCCCGCACGAGGTCATGAACGACATCGGATCCGTCCTCCTCGTCCAGTGGCCAGTAGGCGACGATAGGCTCGGCAACCGTCACGGGCACGGCGGCCAGCAATGGTACCGGAAAAACCGGCGCCCCCGGGTCGTCCGAACGAATCTCCAGCCAGGCCGAGAAGTCACCTTCCTCTCCAACCGCCGCTGTGAACAGGATCACTATCTCACCCGTCATACCCGGGAGAATCGAGCCAGGCAGCGATTGGACAGCAAAGCGGGCGGCTTCCGGGCCGGTGATCTCAACCGATTCAAATGTCAGCGGCTTTGTAGACCCAATGTTGGAAATGATGAGAGACTTCGTGCTGAAACCGCCAGTAGGGACGCTTCCGAAGTCAACATTCGCATCGGGAACTTCGATCCTTGGATCCTGAATGAGGCCGGACAGTTGCACCGCAAACGTTTCCAAACTCGGGTCATTGCTTACGACTATCAGAGTGGCATCGATGTTGCCGGTGATGCCCGACGGGGTAAACGTGAAACCGATCTCTGCACTTTCGCGGGGTGCCAGCGCGAACGTTTCAGGAGTTGTCAGACTGAAGTTCCCAGCGTCGTTGCCGGTAAAGGAAATCGAGCTGATCTCCAATGTGTTCGACTGCCCGAAGTTGGTCACCTGTGTGGTGAAATTTTGAACCGCTCCGGTAAGCTCAAGCGAGATCGTCCGTGCGGTCACGAGTCTGGGATCCGACTCCAGCGCAGCCACACCTGAATTCATCACTACGGTGATCTGCTCAGCAGTCAACACATCGTCCCAGAAGCCTATGTCGTCTATTTCCCCCTTGAACTGAAAGGCATCTCCGAAGTCCGGGCCCGCACCAATATTGAAGGGCATGGTAAGATTCGGCGCGACTGAAACCTCTGCACTCGCCACTTCGACACCATCGACGTACAGCGCCTTTCTTTTCTCATCGTTCTCGTAGGTGACAACGATGTGCTGCCACTCGTAAGGCTTGACCGGCGGGCCCTCGAGCAAATGCAGATTTCCCGAATCGGTACCATTACCGCTGGAAAACATCCAATTCCCCGGCGAGCCCGTAGTGTAAACAGAGAACCCGCGACTGTCGGGATCCTGGTTCTGGAGGCTGGCAATTGCCGAGTTCACCCCCTCCGTGTTGCCATACGCCCGCGCCCAGAACGCAAGGGAGAAGCTCTCAGGTTTGAAATCTCGGCTCAAGTCGTGCTGGATTCTGCTGCTGAACCCATTGAACAACGCTGCTGTGCCGGTAGCGGGCGTCGCCCCTTCCCGGTCAAATTCCACATCTTCTTCAAGCGAAGGGAAGAGCTTGCCATCGGCTGAGGTGCCATCCGAATCGAGCGGAAAATGGGCAATCAATCCGCCACATGCACTCAAGGGGAACAGTGCCAGGGCGAAACCCGCCACAGCCACGGGAAAGGCATTGGATGCAGCTTGTTTAGTGGAATTGTTAGTGTGCGGGTGCATTTGCGACTGGATGGCACTCGCAGGGAGAGTGTTTGGAGAGAGTATGCACAAAAAAGGCCCGGAATGCATCTGCATCCCGGGCCTGTCGAGTATTTTACGACAATCCGTTAGAGAGGATTCAAGACAGAACTTGGATCCGTGCCATAGTCTTGCCCGAAGATGTCGACCTTCTGGCCACTCTTCTTCTCATAGACTCTCAGGTCACTGCCATCTGGCTTCTCCATTTTGGCGCTGCCGTCCGCGCGGACAACAATCGCTGCCTCACCTTCCCAGACTCCCCCAACTTCTTGTGGATTATCTGAGTAGACTCCAGGGGAAGACGTGAATCCGTCTGCAACGAGCGGAAGGTTACCCTTCGATCCGTTGTTGAGGCCACTGCAGTATGCCCAGTGGTTCTCACCGCGCTCAAGGCCTTGAGCATATTCGGGTGCCTGGCCGACGTCGTTGTCTGGCTTGGTCTGTCCAGCTGGAAGCGACTTGTGATAGGCGCAACCGGGAACGAAGAAAATTCGCTCATCCTGGAACTTACGGTCAAACAGCTGACGGAACGCAGAGTTCGAATCGTTGTCTGCGGTCGGGAAGATACCATCTTCGTCGATCGCAAACTCGGCTAGGGCCAGGTGGATTTGCTTGGAGTGGGCAAGAGCCTTTGTCCGTGCTGCACGTGCCTGGATAACGCTATAGACAGGAACCGCGACGCTCGCCAACACAGCGATAATCGTGATCACCACCAGGAGCTCAATCAGGGTGAAACCCTGCGGGTGTTTTTTTAGTTTCATCTTTAATTTATGGTTTAGTTTAGTAATTATAATTATACCAATTATCGTTTATTTGGATGAGACCTGCTTCAGAGCAACTGAAGTCACTTCTGAAGCAAGCTACCCACCAATCAAGTACCGGAGCGAGACGTTGTGATCAAGCAGATAAATGATCAGGGGCAACACTTATTGTTATGGTAATTACGAAGGATATGACTCCATCAGCAATCCCTACTCAACTAAACGGCCACGTAGTATTTTTTCTTAGATGCAAAGCAGAAAATCTCTCGAAGCGTGCGGTGGGGTCCGGTTGCAATGCTACCAATATGCCGATACCCAATGACAGTTGGCACTAGGCAGACGGATTGACTACAGCGATTGCACGGCGCTTCGCCGTACGGAGTGGAACTCCAGCTTCTCTCCGCAATCCGGGCTCCGCTAACGGAATACCATTCCGCCCTCCCTTGCGCTTGCGTTCAGCAGGGCAGTTTCCAAGCCCTACCGTCCGACGCGGAATCAGGCAGCATCTTTATCCTGCTTCTTTTTTTTACGAAGAATAGGAGAACGTTCGCCTTCGACGACTGCCCGGTTGATCGTGACGCCTTTGACGTCGTCTCGGCTTGGAACTTCGTACATCACATCGAGCATGATGCGCTCGAAGATCGAACGCAGTGCCCTGGCACCGGTGCCCCGAAGGATGGCCTCGTCAGCAAGAGCTTCCAATCCGTCCTTGGTGATATTGACCGAAACCCCATCCATTGCGAGAAGCTTGCTGTATTGCTTGACCATCGCGTTCTTCGGCTCGGTGAGGACCTGGATGAGCTCTTCGCTCTTCAGGGGACGCAGCGTCGAGACGACAGGGAGCCGGCCAATGAACTCGGGAATGAGCCCGAAACCGTGAAGGTCTTCGGGAGTGATGTTGCGAAGCTGACGCTCGATCTCGGACTCGCTTGCGACCTTGGTGACCTCGTCGCCGAATCCAAGAACCTTCTTGCCGAGGCGGCGCTTCACGATCTCCTCCAAGCCGACAAAGGCCCCGCCGCACACGAAGAGGATCTTCTCCGTGTTGACCTGGATGTACTCCTGCTGCGGATGCTTCCGTCCACCCTGCGGCGGAACATTGCAGATGGTGCCCTCGAGCATTTTGAGGAGGGCCTGCTGCACGCCCTCGCC
>JAGROY010000452.1 GCA_020439995.1 Verrucomicrobiia bacterium | reverse complement strand
ATTGCAACGCAGCGAACGAGCCAGAAACACGTTCCCGCTCTGCCGCCCTACGACAATAGTTGTGGAAATCCCGACTCTGGCAGCGAAAGCAGCGATTTGCTCCTCCCCCATGTCCAGTTCTGCGACGGCGTCCACCAACAGTGCGGTGGGAGGAACGAGAACGATGAGGTGAAGCTTTGCCAGGCGACAACTCTCAATCAGCTTTTCCTGAAGCAGTTTCGGAAAAAGACACAGAACCAGTCCCTTCGAAGTCTTGATTGGCTGTGTCTCTAACCAGGCGATTGCAACACTCTCCTCGGTGACCTTGAGCTGATCGACCTGACGCTCCAGGTAGATCTCCAGATCACGCCCTTTCGCTGGCGGTGTCGATATCAGCTGCTGAGTAAGCAGAGGGTGCTGGATCACCATCCCAACGTTTTTCCCCCGATAACCAGTTTTCTCCACCGCGCTAACTATGATCGATGACAGATCGAAGCCGTCCGTCTCAAGGTCATTGATCTCAGCGTCAGACTCCCAGCTCGCGACAATTTCACCATTCCTCGCCACGAGGAACGTCATCTGCCCGCCTAGCCAGCTAAGTAATAGGATTTCTTTGTGCACCTCAGTAATTGCAGCCTTTCAGTTCTAAACAGGCATTCCAGTGCCTGCATTGGGAGTTAATAGTAAAGCACACTTCTCTAAATTTCCATAAATATATGCATTATCATAATTTCAGTGGTATTCTTGCTTTATCAAGCGAGTTCAGTGGCGGGAAATAGGCTAACATTTGTAACTCATTGGCTTGAAATCTAAGTATATATAACAGGGCATAACAAACATAACATTGTGCCCTGTCAGAACAATTTAGTGGTGAATGAACTTATGAACGAGGCAACGATTCAATCGCAGAGGCCAGCACAGATTTTGATTTTGGACGATGAGCGGCCCATCCGGGCATTTGTCTCGAGGCTGCTGGAAAAGAAAGGACACACTGTGACCCAAGCGGCCTCCCTTGCTGAAGCCCGCGCAATTCTCGAACGTCAAACCATCGAAGTAGTACTATGCGACATCAGTCTTTCGCACGAATCCGGCTTGGAGTTGCTCAATGAACTGGCCCCTAGTTCTCCGAACATCGTTGTCGTAATGATGACGGGAAACGATCACACCAAGACGGCAATTCACTGTCTTCGCAGCGGAGCATTCGACTACATTCTGAAGCCCATGACAACGAGCGATCTCACTGAAGTAGTAGATCGCGTGCTTGATCGTCAACGACGTATGCGACGGGAGCGGGAGAAGATTGAGGAGCAACTGCACGTGTTGGGCCGATTTTCGTCCGAGAACCCGAATCCTGTCCTGAGAGTTGGCGATGATTGTCGGCTACTCTACGCGAACGACTCCAGTGCAAAGATTCTCGAAGAGCTAAACCTTAGCGNNTAGCGTGGGTGATGAGTTGCCGGAATTCCTGCGCGAAGTCACCAGTAAAGTACGAAGTCAAAACAGAGCATCAGATTTCGAACTGGAGAACTGCGGTCGCCACTATGTTCTGGCAGTAACCCCGATCCGAGACGCCGACTACGTCTACGTCTACGGTCACGACATTTCCCAGTTGAAGGAGGCAGAGCGTGAACTCACCCGCCTGAAAGACCGCGCACAGCGATTGGCATTGTATGACGGATTGACCCAGCTTCCGAACCGGACACTGCTAGACGACCGGTTTGAACAGGCACTCGCACATTGCAAACGCAGAAACACAAAACTGGTAGTCGCCTTCGTCGATCTTGATCGTTTCAAGCAAGTCAACGATATCCAAGGCCACAAGGCTGGCGATCAACTCCTCGTGGCGGTGGCTCAGTGCCTTCGGGAGTCTGTCCGCAAATCAGACACCGTCGCCCGCTGGGGCGGTGACGAGTTTATCATTCTAGCTCCTGGCATCAAAGACGTCGAGGAAGCACGCGAGGTTTGCGAGTTGATCAAGTCCCGCGTGCAACGACGCCTGGTCGACGACGGCGTGTTTCTGACCATGAGCATGGGAGCCGCTGTTTATCCTGATGACGGCACCGACTCCGGCCAACTATTACAATCGGCTGATGCTGCACTTTTGATGGTGAAGGCGAGAGCACGGAATGAGGTTATGCTCTACAGCCAAAGTCCCGAACTCGAATCGTTCAGGGAGAGCCATGCTATCCGCGAACTGCTTACAAAAGCGGTCTCAGAACGCCGAATCGATGTCCACTACCAGCCGATCGTCGAAGCTGCAACGGGGCTCTTCGTGGGAGCCGAGGCACTCTCTAGATGGTATGAGGAGGGGCACGGCTGGATTTCGCCTGGCCTATTCATTCCTCTTGCCGAGAGCATGGGACTGATTGAGGAAATAGGCCTTATCGTTCGCGAAAAGGCGCTTCGATTTCTTCAGCGCTGCCACAGGTGCAGCCATTTCATTTCCCTATCCTTGAACATCTCGCTTCGGGAACTCCTGCGTCCTGAGTTCACAGGAGAACTCCTGCAACAAATCGATCAATTCGGTTTAGTTCAAGATTACATCACACTTGAATTAACAGAAAGTCAGGCATTGCTCGGCATTCATTCCGAGTCGACCCGGCTTCAAGAACTTTCTGCTGCAGGATTTAAACTCTCGGTCGACGACTTTGGGCAGGGCCACTCGTCACTGGCGAGTCTCCATGAAATGCCAGTGCAAGAACTGAAGATCGATATTAAGTTTGTACAAAATCTGCATACTGAGAAGGGACGTAGAATCGTCCAGACGATCGAAGAGCTATCCCGTATCCTGAAGTTGGAGACCGTCGCAGAGGGCGTTGAAACCCGGGAGCAGGAACACTTCCTTCAGTCTCTGGGGATCACCCGACTCCAAGGCTACCTCTTTTCACCCCCTCTCTCGGACGACGGGCTCATTGAACTCCTGGACTCAAGCACGG
>JAGROY010000092.1 GCA_020439995.1 Verrucomicrobiia bacterium | reverse complement strand
GTTCACCGCAGTGGGGCGGGTGGCGATCAGATCAGCTGCATGGGTTTGCAATAGCTCTTCAAATCCGTTGCCCCCAGCGGCCGCATCCAGCGCTGCCAGATACATCCCCCACCCCGCCGTCGCCCCGATACAACCAGCACCGCGCACGTGCATATCCTTGATCGCCACACAGACTTCATCCACCGATCGCAATTCCTCGATTTCAAAGGCAAACGGCAGGTGCCTTTGATCGATGATCTGGACGACTCCAGCCGCCTGCTTCCAGACGGTGCGGTAGTGTTTTCCGTGAACGCGCATGTAAAAAGCTGAATCCAGTGATCGCGGAGCATCAACGGCTATGAATCCTTCACCACTCTTCCGCCCAGTGAGAGAATGCGGGCATTTCCCTTCGCATCTTCCGCCTCGGCGATCTGGCCATTCTTGACGTACATCTGGGAGAGCCCCGTCCAGGCAAGCAGATCATTTGGTTTCAGCGACGTTGCCATGAGACCGGCACCGATAGCCTCCTTCAGCTGCCCCGTCTTCATCAGTGCCATGCCAAGCGCATGCCAACCGTCGAAAAACGCGGGATCGAGCGCCACGCACTGGCGGTATTTTTCGATTGCGGCTGACAAATCACCGACCGCGAGATCGCCGTTTGCGTCGTCGAAAACTTCCTGAACTTCCTGCGAAGTACCAGTGTCGGGAGATGGATCTGAATCCGGCACTGTTCAAGAAAGAAGTGGAAGGTTAGCCCTGAGATCCGCCAGGTCCGTTCTCAAGTGGATCGAACATCTCTTTCTTCTTCTCGGTAAACCAGGCTTCGAAGATTTTGTTGAAATGTGATGTACCGCTGCGTGCCGCCAAGCGTGTCTTCATCGACTTTTTATCTTCTTCCACTTTGGCAGGATCTTCTGGCAGCTCCCGGCGAACCACGTAAACCAACAACTTGCCGGTAGGAGTGTCGAAAGGCTCGCTGATTTCTCCCACGTTAGTGGGGGAAATTTTTGGACGGTAGTAGTTCGGATTGGGATTCTCGGGACGCCCGTTGGCGATGTCCGCGATTATCTGGGCGTTCAATCCAGTCTTGATCGGATTGGCAAGAGAAAATGGCCCGACCTCTTCCGGAGTCTTGCCGAGCTCGGTGGAAACAGCTTCGAAAGCTTTTCCTTCTTCGAGGGCCGCCACAATTTTTTCACGATATTCTGCTACCCCGGAACTCAGGGCATCCGCAGCCTTGGTTGCTTTCAGGGCAGCGACAATCGTTTCTCTAACATCCTCCAGTGGCTGCTCAGCAGGAGCCTTGATCTCTTTGATTTCATAGAAGTAGTATCCCTGAGGGGTGGTGATCGCATCACCGATTTTATCTTCGTCAGTAATCACGCGGCGCGAAAAGGCGGCCGAAAGAAACTGGTATGCGCTTTTCAAATCGTCTGGAGCATCGGATTGAGCGAAGAGTTCTGTGGTCTTCACCTCTGGAGTCACAAGTTCATCCGGAGCAGCTGGGTCAGCAGCGGGAGCATCCCCTTCGGCGTCAGCATCTTCATCATGCTCCTCGCTTTCCATCGCCTTCTCCTCAGCAATCTTTTCGCGGGCGTAATTGAAACTTTGCTCAACCAGGGAGGCGAATGTTTCTTTGGCGGGATCACGGCCTTCTGCAACCATCAAGTCAGCCAGTCGGGTTGCGGCGATGTTCATCCTTTCCTTGTCCTTCTCCCAGGCATCCACCTTTTCCTGGTACTCTGCCTGCTGCGAAACTTGCTGCTCGGCGGGAAGATCCGCTGAATTCGGCGGCGCAACCGGACGCGGGGCGAGCGGAAGCAGGGCGTAGGTAAAGGCGCGCTGCTCTTCTGTCATGAGAGTCGCAGACCCCTTGTTGTCTTCGTAGTAAGTCTTGATCTCCTCCTCCGGGATCTCGATGTCCTCGAACTCCTTAGTCTCGAAAGTAACCGTCATGACGGTAGTTTCCTGCTTGTCGCGCCAGTACTCCCAGTCGATCTGAGCCTCGGTGGGAGGAAGACTGGACGCCATCAGCTCGGCCACTTTATCAAGTAACAAAGCGTCTTTAAGACCGGCATACAAGCGGCTGCGCATGACGCTCCCTTTGTCATTCCCCTTCTCGCCCTCTTTGGCGATTCCCATCATCTCCATGCGATCGGTCCACTTCGCACGGTCAAATTTTCCGTCCGTTTGGAACGGCTGAAGGGACTGGATGTATTTATCGACATCCGCATCGGTAACTTCCACTCCCAGCTCTTTCGCCTGCTTGCGAAGGACAATAACATTCGCCAAAGTATCTTGAGGCATGGGATTGCCATTTGGATCCTTCATCAGGGGAGCGAGTCGTGCCAAACCATACGCGATTTTCATCTGCGGGTCGCCACCAAGGCTGCCAGCAATCTGCAAGCCGGCTGCGATCGCGCCCTGTTGCTTCTCATCAAAACTCTCACCCGCGACTATCAGAGTTTTTCCGGGAACGTAGGAATTCCTGCGATTGGGCATCACTGCAAATGCAAAAATGACCACAATAGCAACCACGAGCATAATCCCGTATTGGTGTTTGCGAAGAAGCTCTAACATAAGTGTCTAAATAGGTGTTTGGGGTGCAGCGGTCGCTCATAGATTCAGGCCGATCACGCACCTCTCGGAGGGGCGGAAAGTAGGGGGAAAGCCTTCCACCATCAACCCTTTTTTACTGGGCTGGTAATGGCTCCTGAACTTCAGCCGTCGCCGCTCCGACCACAGGTGTCAAATTGTCGGGCTCAACGACTTCCGGTATTGGCTGCGCCTGTGGGGGCAGGCCGATCAATTTCTCCATCGCAGGGTCAGGCTCAGCGCCGCCTTGCAGCGCCATCAGGTAGTGTTTTCTAGCCAATTCCACCATTTGCGGGTCATCATCGGTGGCATAAATAGCGGCCAGATTAAAGTGGGCGTCGGAAAACTTAGGATCGATCGACACTACCTGCAGAAACTCGTTTTTCGCCCTGTCCATCAGCCCCTGGGTGCTGACGACGTAGCCCAGATAGTTGCGGGCGCGGGCATCGTTCGGCTCAATTTTCAGCCCCTGCTCAATGGACGCGATCGCCTCATCGACATTCCCGGTGCGGAAGTAGGTGATTCCAAGGAGGTAGTGCGAACGGTTGTTTTCGTAGTCGTAGGCCAGAGCTTTCTTCAATGCCACTTCAGCATCCTGCAGCTCGTTCAACCGCAGACTGACAACTCCCGTGCTTATAAGGGCCTGAACATTCTGAGGCTTAACACTCAGCACCTTTGCCAAGTGGCGTCGGGCATCGTGGAAGCGATCCCGGTCGAATTCGGCTTTTGCGGCAGTCAGATAGCCCTGCTCCTCATCCGTAAGCTCCTGTCCCGGCTGCGCCTCAGGATTCTCCGCCCCTGGCGTGCCTTCTGCGATCAAGGTCGCGTGAATCCCCGTTCCTGTCAGGTGCTCGGCAAAACGCGGCCCCTTCAGCATCCCTTGTTCCTGCTCATCGAGCAGCACCGGCTGAGCCATTTGCTCAACGGCATCCAGCAGATCCTTTGAGGTCACCTCGAGCGACGCCATTTGCTCAAGCGCGATCTTCTTTGCATGCTCGCGCACCGACTGCTGGCGGAGCTGGCGCAGGATAATGTTGCGCAGCACCCGGTTTTCCGTCTCCGCTTCCGCCACGGAAAGTTCCGGGCCAGCAGTAATCGCCAGCTTTTCAGAAGTCGCCTGCAATCGCATGATCAACGCAGCGATCTGCTTCTCATATTGCCGGTTCTGGTCGCGCATATCGTCCAGATCAGAGCGCACTTTCATCAACTCATCACGCAGCTCAAGAATCTCTTTCTTGTCGCGGTAATTCTCAGCGGACATGTCTTCGATCGTCTGCTTCGCCTTTTCCAGCTGATCGCGCAGTCGCCAGTTTTCCACTGCCAATGTCTTCGCCGCATCCGCTCCATTCGCGCTTTCCAGTATGGCCGCCATCTTGTTTCGCTCCTCCGTTAAGGCATCCCGTTCTGCGCGCAACGACCGGATCTGCTCGTTTGCGGTTTGCAGTTCAGTCAACATTTCCCTGCTCTGCTTTTGCGCCTGCTGGAGGAGATCCGTCGCCTTTTTGAGCTGCGCGGTCAGCCGGTCGACTTCCTCTTGCAGCTCCTTGTTCTCGCGCTCTTTACGCGCTTCCGCAGTTGCCAGCTTCGACTGTGTGGCGGTCAGTTTTTCCAACAACATGCGCTCGTTCGCCCGAGCATCCACGGCCTCCTTGCTGATCTTACGCAACGTGGACTCCTTTGTCTCAAGCTCGCTGAGTAGAGCGGAATTCTTTTGCGTGAGCGCCACGAGCTCATTGTCCATTTTGCCAAAAGTATTGCGAACAACCGCTGTGGCATCGAGCGGCGATGGCTCAATCGTACTCGCGAGCCCGCCTGTAGTCGGCAAATTCTGGTCTGCCCGCCGCTGCTGTTCCAGCTCACGCACACGGGCCAGATCTTCACGGATCTTCTTACGACGATAACGGACGATTTGCCCTTTCCATTCAGGATTGCTTCGGGCCACCACATCGAACAACTGCCCCGCCTGCTTGTACTTGGCGAACGCCGACTCGTAATTCCCTTTCCCCTCTTCCTTGCCGCCATCCTCCATCAGAAGGTAGGCCTGAAGGTAGAGGTCAGATGGATTCACTCCTCCCTGACCCTGTGGTGCTTGCTGCGCACTAGCCTGGTGGGGAAGACAGATTCCAAACGCAACGAAAAGACACACCACTGCCGTCGCAAGCCGACGCCGCGACCGACCCTGAAACTGGTTCAATCCAAATCCCATGGTCCGAGTATAGGCAGGCCCTCCACACTTGTAAACGCCGATCCTCGCTGGCAGAGCCAACGCAACGAATTGCTCACGATTGTCTTGATCGGATATCGCCCTGAATCTACGGGCCAGTGGGCAACACTCCCATCGATACACCGCTCCCTGAGCGCTAAAAATCAGCTCCCTGGGAATCTCTAGAATCCCCCGTGCCGCGATCAGAAACCTGTGCAAAACCTGCGTTTTCGCCTGTTGACAGGGTTTGGATGTGAATCTAGTATCCGCTCTCCTCCGTCCCGAGGAGGAATCCTTTTATATTGTACCGAACTCTCGTTGATGAAAACATTTTCAGCCAAAGCACAAGACGTTGAACGCCAATGGTGGGTGATTGACGCTGCCGATCAAGTAGTAGGCCGTGTAGCCGAGCAGGCTGCGCGCATTCTTCGCGGCAAGCATAAGCCAATCTTCACGTCACACGTCGACACCGGCGATTTCGTAGTGATCATCAACGCGGAGAAGGCAGTTTTCACTGGTCGTAAAGAACTTGAGAAAGTTTACACCCGCTACACAGGCTACGTTGGCGGTCAGAAGCGCGACTCCCCGGCGAGCCTTCGCGCACGCCATCCTGAGCAACTCATTGAATTTGCCGTCAAAGGTATGATTCCTCACAACAAGCTTGGTCGTCAGGTGTTGAAGAAGCTCAAGGTCTACAAGGGCGCAGCACACCCGCACGAGGCGCAGAATCCTCAATCGCTTGCAGTTGGAGCCACCAAGTAAGCACGCTGGAGTTCCCCTATCCTTTCAAAGCACAATACCTGATTTTTCGAAGAACTACTATGAGCGAAGAAGCTACCCTGATTGCTACCGGTCGACGCAAGACGTCCGTTGCGCGCGTCCGCCTGAAAGAAGGCAGTGGTCGTATCACTGTCAACGAGCGCCCGTTTGAGGATTACTTCCCAACGGTGTCTCTCCAGAACAATGTTCTTGAGCCACTTCAGGTAGCCAATGCCAGCCAGAAGTACGATGTTGACGTTCGCGCTCATGGCGGTGGTGTAGTAGCTCAGGTTGGAGCTGTTCGCCTGGGAATCGCCCGCGCTTTGCTCAAACTGGATGCTGAACTTCGTCCTCCGCTGAAGGAAGCCGGACTGCTTCGCCGCGACCCGCGCGCGAAAGAGCGCAAGAAGGCAGGTCAGCCCGGTGCACGCAAGCGCTTCCAGTTTTCGAAGCGTTAATCAGCCAGCACTGCTGCGTTATATTTTCAGGGCGGCCCTCATTCTGGGGGCCGCTTTTTTGTTGTACCGAAGTCCTGGCTGGTCATCCAGACAAAATGCGTCTTAGGATGCTCTCCATCATGAGCTCACTCTCAAGTCGCCTGCCCGCCTTACTGTGCATCGTTCTTTTTTCCCTGTCGCTCGTACTGCTGACCCAACTTCATGGCGACGCCCCTGAAGCAAAACTACCTCCTCCGGATAAACTGGTCGTGCTCACGTTTGATGACTCGGCGAAAACGCACTTCACGATCGCCCGGCCCCTGCTGAAGAAATACGGATTCAGCGCAACGTTCTTCATTACTGAAGGCTGGGATTTTACTACCAACAAGAAGGACTACATGACCTGGGAAGAAATCGCTCAGCTCCATGCTGACGGATTCGAGATCGGCAACCACACCCGCGACCACATGGGCGTCACCGATGACAAGATTGGCCAACTGCCAGAACAACTGCAAGCGATAGCCGACAGGTGTCAAGATCATGGTATTCCTGCCCCTGTTACCTTCGCCTGGCCCGGGAATCAAATTACCGAAAAGGCATTCCCCATCCTCCGTGAGCATGGCATCCGGTTCGCGCGCCGTGGCGGAGTCCCGGAGTATCCTTACGATCAAGGAGAAGGTTTTGCAGTCGCGCCGGGAAAGGATCATCCCCTGCTGCTGCCCTCTGCTGGCGATTCGCGACCGGACTGGACTCTGGGGGATCTCATCAAGGCAGCAAAAAAAGCAACTCCCGGCCACCCTGCGATCCTTCAATTTCATGGTGTCCCAGACACAGCACATCTTTGGGTCAGCACCGAGACCCGAAAATTCGAACGCTACATGAACTGGCTGGCGACCAACGGTTACAAAGTCATCGCCCTGCGTGACCTTGGCGCATACATTGACCCTAACATTGCCCCTGAAAACCCTATGGCCATCATTGAGACCCGGAAAGCGGCACTTAAAGAGGAAGCGGATGGCAAACCACAACAGACGTCAGTCACGCACGCGCTCCACTCATTCCAGCGCCAGACACTTACGGATACCTATTATTCAGAAGGCATCAACACCGGCGACATCAACAGCGACGGACATATGGACATCGTCCACGGCCCGTTCTGGTTCGCAGGGCCCGAATTCACACAGAAGAACATCATATACGGAGCGCTGCCGCAGCCGCGCGAAGCCTACGCGAACAGCTTCTTCTCGTGGGTGCACGACTTCAATGCGGATGGTGCTCCCGATGTATTCTCGGTCGGCTTCCCCGGCACAGCCGCCCACGTTTATGAGAATCCCGGAGACGGAGGATTCGACACGCCATGGCCAAAGCACGAAGTGTTCGACTGGGTTTCCAATGAATCGCCGCATTTCACAAATCTCGTCGGGGACGACCGTCCGGAACTGGTGTGCACGCGCGACGGATTCTTCGGCTACGCCACGGTCAACTGGTCGCTGCCATTCGATCGATGGACATTCCACAAAATATCCGCCCGGGTCGCAGCGCCACGATTCGGTCACGGACTGGGAGTGGGTGATGTCAACGGTGACAGCCGGCAGGATCTTCTAATGAACACCGGATGGTTCGAGCAACCCGATTCACTGGCGGGTGATACAGAGTGGAAATTTCACCCCGTACCATTCGCCCCCAGCGGCGGCGCAGAGATGTATGCTTACGATGTGGATGGTGATGGTGACAATGACGTGATCACAAGCCTTGCAGCACACTCATTCGGCCTGTCGTGGTTCGAGCAGACGGCCGGCGGCTCTGGCGGTCGCACCTTCAAAGAACACCTGATCATGGGAGATCGCCCCAGCCAGAACCGCTACGGAGTCGTCTTCAGCGAACTCCACTCAGTGAATCTGGCTGATGTCGACGGCGACGGCTTGAAAGACATCGTCACCGGCAAGACTTACTGGTCACACCATCGGCAGAGCATCGGCTGGGATGATGGAGCGGTCGTCTACTGGTTTAAGCTGGTGCGAGGCAAGGACGGCATCGACTGGGTACCGCACATGGCTGATGGCGAGTCTGGAATCGGCAGACAAATCATCGTTGCGGACGTCAATGGCGACACCATCCCGGACATCCTCGCAGGCGGTATGAAGGGAGCTCACGTGTTGACTCAAGAACGCACCCAGGTGGACGAATCGACCTGGCAAGCCGCACAGCCAGTCCCCATCGAACCCACTGACTTCGCCGAACCGGTCACCGGCCCTCCCGCGCCGATCGATCCCGGAACCAATGCCGTGCCGGATGCCATTGAAGGGGAATCCCTGAAACCCGAAGTAGGCGCAGGCACCACCGCGCCCCAGGAAATGCAGGGCTTTGCAGGTGGAAAGTGGAGCGGCCATTCGCAGCTATTCTGGCGAGGTGGCAAAGTCGGCGACACCCTCACTTTTGAACTGAAATCCGATATGATCAGGGATGCGGTGCTGGAGACCGTTTTCACACGTGCGCCGGATTACGGCATCGTTAGCCTGTCACTCGACGGAAAGGCTCTGGGAGAACCGCTTGACCTCTACCACTTCTCCAAAGTTACCACAACCGGCGTGCTGAGTTACAAACTGGGCGCGATCGATTCAGGCACCCACACGCTCACCATCGAAATCACAGGCACAAATCCCAATGCCGTACAGTCCAGACTGGTGGGACTCGACTACTTCAGAATCTGCTCTCTCGAGAACCAATAGGAGGACATAGGAGGACTCTCAGGATGACTGCGGCCTTGCAAACGGCTCAGGCTGAAAATCAAAGTCTGGATTCCTTTCTTTCAGCAGATTCAGCAACCACTCCGATGACAGGAGCACCAGCCATTGCCCTTCCAGATCCTCTGCCAGCACCCCGCCAGTAGGCACTGAAACTTCCGGCGCTCCACTGATCACCGGAACCGTGCCGTCCTCGCCAGCCTTCGGCCGCAGCCAGACGATCGTGTCCCACGGTGCAGCCTCGATCCGGCATTCGGCCTTGTATTCCGTTTCCAGCCGGTACTTAAACACTTCAAACTGGAGCGGTCCCACAGCCCCTAACAAAGGCACACGCTGCAGGCTGCCGTGCACGTCATAAGATTGCGCAACGCCTTCCTTAAGCAACTGATCCAGCCCGGCTCGGAAGCGCTTGTTGTTCGCAGTATCACTGTTGATCACGTAGGCGAAGCACTCCGGCCTGAACCTCGGCATCTCCTTAAATTCGATCTTGGGATTGATCGAAATGGTGTCGCCAATAAGGAAGTCATAGTTTCCCACCAGCGCCAGGATATCGCCAGCACACGCCAGATCCAGCGTTTCTCGGTCCTGACCAAACAACCGCTGCGAATTCGACAATCGGATACGCTTCCCGGTGCGATTGTGCGTCACCATCATGTCGCGTTCGAAGACCCCCGATACGATCCGGATAAACGTGGCCCGGTCCCTGTGCTTTGGATTCATGTTGGCCTGGATCTTGAACACAAATCCGGCAAATTCTTCCCCAGCAGGCTCAATAGGCTGATCACCGGACATGCGGGGCGTCGGTGCCGGTGCGAGCTGAAGAAACCGCTCAAGCATGTGCTGCACACCAAAATTATTCATCGCACTGCCAAAGAAAACCGGCATCTGCTTTCCTGCCCGCACCGCGTCCATGTCCAACGTCTCCGTCAGCCCTTCAAGCATCTCGATTTCCTCCGTGACCGTCTCGAACAACTCCAGATCCAGCGCCTCCCTCACCGCATCATCCATCACATCCTTCACCTCGATCGGCGCACGATAAGCCCCATGCGGCGTCCGCTCAAAAAGGTGCACCTGGCCCTGCTCGCGATCATAGACTCCCCGGAACCGCGGCCCGTCTCCCAGCGGCCAGGTCAACGGCACCGGCGGCAGGCCGAGCACGCGCTCCAGCTCATCGATCAAATCCAGCGGCGAGCGCGACGGACGATCCAGCTTGTTGATAAATACAAAGATCGGCACGCCGCGTCGACGACACACTTCGAACAGCTTCAACGTCTGACTTTCGATTCCCTTACCCGCATCCACCACCATTACCGCCGCATCAACGGCCGCCAGCACGCGGTAAGTATCCTCTGAGAAATCCTTGTGCCCTGGTGTATCCAGAAGGTTCACGCAGTAGCCGTCGTATTCAAACTGCAGCACTGTCGACGACACAGAGATCCCCCGCTGCTTCTCCAACTCCATCCAGTCACTCGCCGTCGACTGTTGTGTCTTCCGCGCTGTCACGCTACCTGCGAGGTGTATCGCACCACCGTAGAGCAGCAACTTCTCCGTCAGCGTCGTCTTGCCAGCATCCGGGTGAGAAATAATCGCAAACGTCCTCCTCCGGGCGATCTCGTTGGAAATTGCGGCAGGGGTTGCAGATGATTGGGAAGGCGCAGTCAAAATTTTCGGGCAAAAATCCGTTTCCAGTCCCTACCACCGGATCACGCAGACTCAACCGCAAACTCGGCTGGTGGTCTAGTTGACTATAGTGTGGAGCTGCTTTGCGTGAGGTCGACTATGGAAGGTTTTCTTGGCGGTCACATTGGCGAAGGGGCAATTGCGAACGATGTTGAGACCGCCAAGTGCCAACTGTCCAACGACACGATTCAAGCTTGCGAAGAATCCCTATCAATCGGCTCCGAACGGATCGTCAAGATCGCTCGCTACAATCAGACTTTGAACATTAACCGTCACTTTCCGTGCCAAGCAGCTCAATAGACAGCCGACCGGCTCGCAGATCAGTAGGCGAATTTCTTCGTTCTCAAATTAAACCTGAGACGAAGCTCTCATTTGTTTCAGCATTTTTCACCGTCAATGCCTACGATGCGCTGAAGCATGAACTCGAATCTGCCCGCTGTCTCCGCTTCCTCTTCGGAAAACCCTCGTTCATTTCGGAAAGCGATTCCGATAAGCACGCTAAGAAGAACTTCTGCCTCACGGAGGACGGACTCAAACTCGCCCATTCCCTCGCTCAGCGTCCCTCTTTATCAGTCGGCGAAAGCTTTGACTGGCACCCGGACAATGAAGTTTGTGTACAACGCCGCCATGAGAAATGGCAGCGATCCATCGAAGTACCCCCGATCGAAGAGGAAGCACGACAAGGCATTGGCGTGGGAGCAGACCAGATCCGAGGCATGTTGCTATCGTTAATTCGCACTCTGCTTGAATCCAGTTACCATTGAGGTACCGATCGAGTGGTCTTCAGTGATCTAACCCCGGAGGCATACGAATCGATGTAAGGAACTGTCCCAGATCGACATGCAGAGCTCAGCGCCCGCATCGCAACTTCGCTACCAAGGTATCATTGTCGCCATCAGCCTTGTTTGCGGTTGCAGTAGAAATCCGAATCGCCCGCAATGTGTTGGTGCCCTTCACAGGCTCTTGCTCGCACGCCGATGCCCTGACGCACTGACGGTGGCAGGCGCAGAATCATTATTCCGTTCGCATTTCGCGCGCTCCGATTCCGCTGCAGTCGTCCCCAACGAATCCAAGCTGCAATTTGACCCTGATTCTTGTCGCACACAGCGCTGTTGCCGGGAAAGAAAGGATCGCAGAAAAGACGAAAAATTGCTCCCAAACGCACCCACTTTTGGATTTTTAAGGGCAGTAGAACCCGTTTCCCAAAAATTGAAGTCAGCCTGCATCAGCGTAAGTCATTGACCGTTAGGAGAGCCAGCTGTCGGAGTCGAACCGACGACCGACTGATTACAAAGCCGTTACAATCTCGCCGAAATAGGGCGTTTTTTCGGCGTGACACCGTTTTTACACGGATTCCGGTTGAAGCGAGCATCCCTACCGATGCCAAAAGCAATCAATCTGAAGCCCTTCAAATCTGCCCGTCATCCCCAATACAAGTGGGTCGTCTACTGGCCCGGTGCCCGTCCGGGTGATCCACGCAAGTCAAAGCGATTCCGCACCAAGGCAGCAGCGGACGCGTTCTTGTTGGACAAGGAAACCGAACTCACCAACCACGGGCGCGCTGCGGCCGCACTTTCCGAGAATGCTGTCCGCGAGACCCAATGGTGCCTTGAACAACTTAGCCCTTTCAGGGCACGGCTTCGCGACGTCGTGACCGACTTCGTTGCCCGCCAGCGTGAGAGGAACGAAAGCGAGGCCTTCACGGTTGCCCTGTGTGCCTTCATGCGTGATAAGGCTCAAGACGGCAGAGAGAAGCGGTATCTACGGGAACTCCGTAATCGTCTGGATCATCTCGCCCGAGACTTCCCCGATGCCCAAGTGAGCGACTTCACCACGGCTACGCTGGACGGATGGCTCCGGTCACTGCCGGGAAAGGGCACCACGCGCAACAACTACCGCCGAACGCTCTCCTCGTTCTTCGGCTGGGCAATGGATCGCGGGTTCATTACAATGAATCCAGCCGCCCGCACCGCAAAAGCGAACATTGAGGCCGAGGAAATCGAGATCTTCACGCCAGCTGAAGTCCGTGTGATCCTTGAGCACGCCCCCACCGAACTACTCCCCGTGCTCGCCATAGGGCTTTTCTGCGGCCTGCGCACCGTGGAGCTTTCCCGGCTCACTTGGGACAAGGTGAACTTCACCACTGGCGAGATCGAAGTGAATCGCCGCGCCAACCGCAAGCGGGGAGCCAGCCGACGCTTTGTGCCCATGCCCTCAGCCTTGCTGGCGTGGATTCAACCATCGCAAGAACGCGGCGCATCTGGGCCGGTTGCCCCAGCTGGCATGAACGAGAAACTGCGCCGCTACCATCGGAAACTTGAGGATTTCCGAGCCGCTCACGGCAGAGTGCCTGTAGTCTGGAAACAGAATGCCATCCGGCACAGCTTCGGTTCTTATGCACTTGCACGCGAGGAAGACGCCGCACGCGTCGCACTTTGGATGGGTCACAGTTCGACCAGGGTTCTTTTTGAAAACTACCGGGAGCGCGTTACCAAGACCGAAGCAGAAGCCTTCTTTGCGATTGCCCCTGCGCCTTCCAACTCTGTCTCCATTCCATCTGCGGCGTCATAGGATCTCGTTTCACTTTCCGTATACCAGATTTGTTAACTTCTCGCCATGGGCGTCGCAAGATGTCAGGCTGGCGGAATGAGAAGGCTCTACAATTCCGTAATCACATTGGCTACATTGCTAATAGTCGCTGGCGGGGCCGTGGCTGAAGATTTTGTGACGCGGTCGGGCAAGGTCTACAAAGGAGCAGTGGATGTGAAGGTGGCGGGAACTGGTGTCCGGGTGGTCTATGACGGTGGCGTGGCGAACGTGAACTATGAGGATCTGTCTGATGAACAGCGCAGGCGATTTGGTCTCACGAAGGGGGCTGTCGATGACGCACGGCAAAGGGCTACTGACGCAGCTTTGGAACGTAAGGCCAAGGCAGCGAAGGTAAGGGCTGCGAAGGAAGAGGAAATACGGCTCGATAAGTTACCACGCTATGAAGTCTCGGGAAAAGTGGTCCGTGTAATCACGGAAGACAGACTTGTGCTTCAGACTTTTCGCACAAAAATTCCGAATGATCCACTCACTCGCATTGGAGGTGGCCGAAGGAATGCAGTTACACCAGCATTCAGAGAGCCCCGCGAACCCTTCGTGCTCATCACAGTTGTTCCGCCATCAAAGAATGGATACGCTGAAGGTCAAAACGTGCGATTTGAATGCATCCAGCGTGACACAGAAAAAGTGGGAGAGATGACGCTTCGGATCTACCAAGTGCGTCCGGAAAAGAAATCCAGGTGATACTAGTTGCGTAGGCCGGACGACCGTGACCGTGATGTTTCAATGTTCATCACCAATCCTCCCGGCTCTATCTTCGCCCCTTCTCTTTCCCAGGTTTTCCTGATTCATCTCCACAACTAGACAAGCAACTGAATCTAAGGGACAAGAGCCGTGCCGATGTGGCGGCGATGTGGTGATGTGATACGCCAGACCACACCTAGCAACCGCCAAACCGCCAGAACAAAAAAAGCCCCTCCGCCAAAAAACAGGCGGCGGGGCTTTCACCTCGCCAAAGCCCCCTGCCGAATATAGGGTTCCCATTCCATCCTGTGTGTCGATGGTAACTCTTCACACTCCATCCGGACAGGGGAGGCGCGAGGGGAGCCGTCACGCGTCGCTCAAGATCGTGATCGGATAGCTTTTCCGTGAACGTGTTTCACGCCGACCGAATCGGAAGCCTCGGCCACGAGCATCGACAAACTCGCGACCGACAAACGGCTTCAACGCGTGCCCGAAGGTGCGGGCAGGATCTTTGCCAGACGGCACGATCTCGTCGAGCACTCCGATAGCCAAAGCTTTCGTGTAAACGTCACTACTGTCGTAGTCGTGCGTCCCGCTCGACACGTCCGCAGCCAGGGCTTTCAACAACTCAGTGATCGCCGCTCCACGTTCATCACCACCAAATGTCGCCGTGCGAGGGCTGAAAGGATTCGCAAACTGCGCTTCCATCAGGATCGAGCCAACAAGTGAAGCGTAGGCTTCAAAGCCGCCCCTATACGCTTCGGCGTGAATAGGACAACCACGATCCCGCCAGAACCGCACCAAGGCCCAGAGAGCCGCCAGCATCGCCGCACGGTTTGCCGGATCGTAGATCCAAGTCTTTGTGATCGGTCGCTCGAAAGCGCGCGTCATCGCATCGCCAGCGCAAAAGAGATCGATTGCCAATGTCCGTCTTTCAAGATCGGGCGAGAGTCGGATCAGGTTTCCCGTCGCGAGCATGTGAGCCTCGAGTCGCACTGTTTCCGTAGTGCCTGTGCCCATCACTCGGACGCTCTGCATTGGACTTGTGATCATCGCGTTGAGCTTCGGATTCCTCAGATCGGGCAAATCATCCAACACGAGATATTGAGCACGTTCCAACATCAATGCATCGAGAACCTTATTCAGCTCATCGGACTTCGAAGATCCAGCATTCACGACCGCGATCTCTCCAAAGACGGGAGCCAACGCCAACCGGGCGAGATTGGTCTTGCCGGAACCGGGTTGATTCGCCGAGTAGATTGTCATCAGTCGATCCTCCGAGGCCGGAATCATCGAGCTACAAAAAACGCCGAGACACGCCGCAAGTTGCGCGGCGAAATCGCGATTACGTTCAAGCGGTGCGGCATCGCTCCACGGAAAATCCCTATAGACTTCCATCAGATACGAGCGGGCTTCGTCTGGATCAAGTTCGTGATCGAACAACTGTCCATCGACCGAGTAGTAACCGGTAACCTCATCGAATCCTTCGGGCAGAAGCTCCACCGTTCGCTTGCCATCACATTCACGCCAGACAGGTAGCAATACACGATTCACGCCGCGCAACTCACGCACACGAGAACGGAACACATCGGAAGCCATGACTACCTTCGCAAGATCCTTGGCCATCCGCGTTGCCCGCACAGAGTCACCGCCAGGCTTCACGAGTGCTGCCAACGTCTCTGCGAAACTGCAAAAGCGATCAGCCAGCATTCCGCGCACGTCACCTGTCTTGGGATCGACGGTTACATACCTCTCACCCTGGCGATATAGCTGCGATCGATGCGCCAAGGCACCCAGCTCGCCAGCAATCTCATTCAGCGGTCGAGTCAGAAGAACCGACGGCTTCGCATAATCGGTAATCGAGGTTTCGATCCCGACCGATTCGCCAATTAAAGCAATCTTCTTCTCAAGACTCATACACTTTCGATAATCGGCGTGTCCGTCGCCAGTGGGTTCAACCACAGTAGCCGTTGCATGCGAGGTTCCGGATATGTCCGCAGGCGACCGTCCTTTCCTCGCGATCCGTGCCGCAGTGCGCCAGGCAATCGCGACAACCGCACTGCAGTCATCGCCGCCGGATCGGCACCGAGAGCGCAAACGACATGGGCAAGGGTGTCTCGCATTGCATCCCAATGCGACTTGCTCGCAGCATCGAGCCTAACCAGAGCGTGAACAGATCGACCTCCAGACGTATAGATCGCCACGATTTTCACTGGCAGTTTCACTAAGCACGCCAGCCAGTCCGACTCGTTCGCATCATCACTCTCAAGCACCAGGTGTCTCCAAGCAGTAATGCACGCACCATGCCTCCGCCCGAGTGCCTCGCTGCCATCAGGCAACTTCTTGTTCGGATTCGGCAACCACGATCCCGTAACGGGATTACTCAAGAACCAGACTCCCTCAGACGAACCTGTCGGCAGCGCAGACGGCACTGGAAGCACTCCCGGGTCTTTACCAAGCCGGAAGTTTCCACGACCGCTCTCATAAAGAAAATCGCCTTGTGACGTCTGGCTTGTAAAGACGAGCATCCGCTCGCCTTGCACGAACAATTCGCTCAGGAACAGCTCCGAAGTTTCGGTGCCTTGCTCATCCATCAGCCCCATGGGGGAACGTTCCAACAACCACTCCTGTGTAATCTTATGCGGGCATCGTGCCGCAAACTTTGACAGCTTCGCAGGATCGAATGCAGGCCGCTTTGCACGATGCCTTGCCCTCGGTTCCGGTGCCACTGAGCCGAGGGTTGGCCGTTCCTTCCGACCATCGGATTCGGCAATCGCGATCCGCCGACGCAACTCGTGATTCAACTCCTCGACAAAGGCTATACACGATCCATGGAAACACGAAGCGGTAGGAGCACCATCAAGCTTCACTTGAAAATCTCGGGCACCATTCCGTGTGCCGTGAAGATGCTTACCTGGGCAGGAACCGAATCCTTCCAGCGTAAGGTCCGGAACAAGGCTGCGGGCGATCTCAGATCGAAGTGCTTCATTCTCTATCGTCATCGGCCTAGTCCCCCCATTTATCATCATCGCTTGCACCGCAATCCTGCCGCCACTCCTCATCAACCACGTCGGCGGGAACCTCCTTCCACGCATTTCCAAAGCGCCGCCTAGCCCACCGAGAGCGAAGCAGTCCAATCCTCTGTCGCTCTTCAGTCTCGGTGATCCCTTCTGTCTCACGTTCCACGTCAGCCTGGGGATGGCAAGTAGCACACACAATTTCGACGTCCGCCAGTGTCTCGGCCCCAAGCCGCCTATCATAGTGCAGATGGTGCAGCTGCAGCTTCGTTCGCCGGGAACAGCGTTGGCAACCGTGAACAATTGTGAGTTTCTGCCGCTTCAGGCCCCACCAGAACTCTGATTTCAACAGGGCTTCGTACCGCTCCCTCCAAGTCGGAGATGCTACGGGCCTCCGTGTAAACAATGAGGTGGCTGGTTGAAACGGAGC
>JAGROY010000091.1 GCA_020439995.1 Verrucomicrobiia bacterium | reverse complement strand
TCGCTACTTGCGTAAACCCTGGGCACCGGTCACAGCTCAATGAAGCCATTTACCAGCTTCGCGGCGAAATTTCCTTTCCTGGGTGTCGTTGCGTCGTGCGCTTTCGAATTGCACGCGATAGTGGTAAGCGCTGAGTTTCGGAAGGTTCTCGTTCGACACACCGCGTCGCCGCAGTGACCGCAGAAATTCGCGCAAGGTCTGGCCGCGTTCCTTTTCAAAACCCAACTCCGCTGCGCGAGCGAGGAAGTCCCGCAGGTACGCGGGAATGTAGGCGTGATCCCACATTGGTCGACGGGTGGCGGTGTTTCCACCTCTGCTGTCTTCGGCGTCCCGCTTCGATCGCAATAAAAGTACGACCAGTGCCACGGCCATCACAGCCAGTCCAGCGAGCAGCAGTACCGGCCAAACAAGGCCTGGGGGCAGTGACCAGAACGCCGATCCGGGCGCGACGTCTGGCGATCCGGGGGCAGGTTTCGCCGTTACAGTCCCCGCCGCAAATTCTGATTCGGGGGAGGAATCTGGCCTCAAATGGGCATCATCCACGATGGGCCCGGACGAAGTGGTGTTAGTGGTGGTGCCAGGGCCGAACTCTTGAAGGCGCGCGGCTCCTTCGGGACTGCCTCCTGCTACGTCCTGGCTAAAACCGCCGGAAAGTCCCTCTACGGATTCGATCGGCGCTGTCGCTTCTGATTCTCCGCTGGGCAGTGGGCGTTTTTCCTGCGAAGTTCCGAATTTTCCGCCGCGAAATTCAGCGTTGTCCAAATCCGGGATGTCTGGAATGCTGAAGCTGTCGCCTGTGACCTGCATGCTGGTGACATGCGTTGCTTTTTCAGCAGCCAGCGGAAGGATCTGAGCGAACAACAGAAATGCGAGGACTGAAGCACCAGCCGCCAGCAGCCAGCGGAAGATACGCTTGGTGCCAGATGTCCTGGTTTTGCCAGTCGTGGAAGGGCGCGCTTCCACACTGCGGCCCAGCTCCCATGTGATGAATCCTAACATTGCTGCCAGGAAGCCGAAGATCAGTCCGGCTCGGGAACCCAGTCCGCTGGCATCGGTCTGGCAGAGGTAGGCGAGAAGAATGCTGGCCGCAAACGAGGTGTTGAAGCATCCCGGGCGTCCGAGTGCAGTAGGAAGCCGGGCGCGGTTACTGTTTCCAAACAGTAATCCCACCGCGCCGGTCCACCCGGCGTAGTGTCCTGCAGCGGCGACTGCAGTGACCCCGGTAAGCCAGTGGAACCCCCGGTCAGTAAGGTGATCGATAATGGCACCGGCACCAAATCCGCCAAACAGAATCAGCCAGCGCAATCCTGTGCGTGCATTGGGCAGTGCTCCAGCCAGCAGGGGATAGAGCAGTAGCCAACCGATCACCGCCACGGTAAGCCCGAGCGATTCCGTTGCCGTCGCGGTGAGTGCGGTATCCGCCAGGAGCAATAGTGTGAGCAGTGCGGTGCAGGTTTTCATTGCTGCATTCCGTAGGTGATGGGTGTTGTGTTAGAGCGGATGCGGCGGACGCGCTTGAAGTCGAGTGGTGGGCGTCGGATGCGCAGGCCAGCATTGTCCAGGCAGATGACGCGTCGTGACAAGGCGGGAATTTCCTGAAACCAGCCGTCGAGCCCGGCATCACCGAGAATGTAGAGCGGGTGGTGGCCGGGGAGAGCTTTCAGGCGGCGCACCAGGACGTCGGGAGATTCTTCCAGTTTCTGCTTGGCCCCTGCCAGGAGAGCGAGTGCTGGATCCAGCCGCTGGGGATCTGGGATTTCGAACGTCTTCCAGTCGAGAAATGATGTGGTCAGGTCGAGCGGTGCATTCCGCCGCTGGCAATAGTAGAGCAGTCCGGCCAACAGCTTCATCGAGTGGTCAAACGCCTCTGCATGCACGAGTTGGCCAGGGGCAAAATACGAGTGGAACACGATCGAGATTTTCTCCGCGACGGGAAGGTCGCACTCACGTACCACCAGGTGACGGCTGCGGGCCGAGGCAGCCCAGTGAATGGCTTTGAGCGCGTCGCCGGGTTGAAAGTCGCGCATGCCGCGCAGCTCGCCCGTCCAGTCACGCGCCGGGCGGTATCCCATTTCGCCATCCATGAATTCCGCCTCACTCATCATCTTCAATGCACGTGGTGTCTCTGGATCGGGATACACTCGAGTGCGAACGGAAGCGATGTCCTGCCTGCTGGCGACGAAGAGTCCGAACGGAAAAGATGACTTGATCGAGCACGGTTCGCTGGCGACGTAGCCACGGCGGACGATGCGGGTGCGAGCGTCAATCTTGCAGAAATTTCCGGGAGGCACACTCGTCAAGAGCAGATCCTTATCTGCGAAGTGCAGCATCTGGTCGTGAACTTCGATAGCGAATGCAGGCAGCAGACTGGCATCGTTGTGGATCTGTAGCTCTACGGTGAAATCGTGCCCGGCGTACACCGATTTTGGCGTCGTGCGGGTAATGCGCAGTCGCTGCAAATTAAGAGATGCCACCACCCACGCTGCTGCCAAAGCCACCAGACAGAACAGTGCCAGCTGCACGACCGGGGCTTCCTTGAGAAGAATCCCGAGCGCCAGCCCCGCGCACGCTGCCGCAAGGAACCCCCAACCCCTGCGGGTAAAGGCTGGCCCCACCATGCGGCCTTTTTTCTGCGAGCGTCGTTTCTCTGGCATTTCGAGGAGAAGTGTAGCGATTGGCCGGGAAATGGGAAAGTCCTCATTTGCAATTGCGACCGGCGACAGGCAAAAGCCCTTAGGCTGCCTCGCACCACGCAATTCTCATTGATCGCATCCCCCATCTCTCGTGAGCTCCAGCGGATGGTGCGTCATTTCACTTAGGTGGCGTCTCCCCCCAGTACAATATCGGTCGCTTTGGCTTCTTTCGATCTTCCTCAATCACCGCCCAAATCTCTTTCCAATCCGGGGAAATCCCTTCTGTCAGGAAATGGAACGGGCTCCAAACCGTGGCAGTCGTGATGCCGACAAGGCGATTCCTGGAACTAAGCAATCCACTCCCACTATCTCCCTTCCTGGACGGGGCGCTATGGATTACTCGGTAGGCATTCCCATTACCGCGGATCGTACTGTGAACCTGCCCATAAGAAAAGCTCCCGAAAAGACTTGCCGCAACGACAGCATCCCGATCCTTGGCCCTATCGTATTCAGGTAGAAATGTCTTCTGAGGGCGTTCTTCAGCTTGAAGGATCGCCAGGTCGAGGTCTTTGTTCGTCCAGACAATTCTACATGCTGTCAACGTTACAGGATCTTTCCGGGGAGTGCGAATAAAGAGGAAGGGAGACTTTTTATTCAATACATGCAGGGCCGTTAGATAATAGCCATCCTCCGTGAGAGCCACAGCTTGTCCACCATCAACAAGCTTTCCACTGGTCTTCGACGTTGCGCGGGATACCATGACAACTTTCGTGCGGGATCGGGCGTATTCCTCAATCTCCTCGCGATGAATCGAAGCTGGGGTATCCTTCCACGAGTTCACCTTATCTACAACAGAGAACCCCTGAGTACCCGTGCATGAACTGAGCAAGCATAAGGAGAGGCAGGCGATGCTGTGCTTGACGATTGGAATAGGGGAGAGGTTCATTTTGTTCATTTTATGTCTTTCTTGTGGGGAGAGGGGGGTGCTTTGGGCTGTGACCTTTGCTCTGCTGGCTGCGGCAAATCTCCGGTGCGTTGACGGTTTGTGGGGCGATCCACGACGAATGCGTGATTGCGTGCGATGGAATCCCAAGGATAGTTGCCAGTCTGATGCAAGATTGGAATGACAAAATAGTCGTCGTCACTGGTGGTGGCGGTGGAATGGGGCAGGCGGCCGCGCAGCGATTCGCTGACGCTGGCGCGAAGACCTTTGTCCTTGGTCGGACGCTGGAGGCACTCGAAGAGGCGGCCACCGATTCCGAGCGGATTGTGCCAATCGTCTGTGATGTGGCGGATGCTGCCAGCGTCGACGCCGCCATGGCGATCATCATGGAGTCAGGAACGCCTGATGCGCTGATACACACCGCCGGCATCAACACTCCAGATCGATTCATAACTCACAAGGATCCATCACGAGTTGCGAGCAGAGAAACCTGGGAACGAGTTCTTGAAATCAACGTCCTCGGGGTGGTGAACATGATTCAGGCAGTCGCCAGGCCGATGGCGGCAAATGGCGGCGGCAGGATCGTCGTCGTTTCCTCCACTGCCGGGCACGGCTTCGATTCCTATGCAGGTGTGCCTTACACTGCCAGCAAGTGGGCCGTGCACGGGCTGCTGTTCACGGCCAGGGCACAGCTAAGCGCTCAGAACATCGTTCTTTCCGAGTATGCGCCAGGTGAGGCGAACACTCCGATCGTCGACAAGCGACCGGTTCTCCCAACTCCCGAGCACCGTAGCGCGATGATCCAAACGGAAGACTGCGCAGCCGCTCTGTTCTTCATCGCGTCGCAAAGCCACAGCGTCAGCCTCATTCAACTCCCTGCCTACCAGCCCTTCGGCGGCATGCCTCCCGAGATCTCGGCTCCATGGCTTGCTGGGCTTGGACTCGGTGAAAAGTGAGCGATCTCGGGTGCCTCGCCGATCAGGTTTTCTTGCAATTTGCCGCCATTCCCTGTTGATTCTCTCATCATGTCATCGACACAAAACAACACGTGGGCTGAACGGATCGAGTATTTTGAATACACGTCAGCGGTCAATCCGGAGATGCCCGGCATCGAGGTCGATGTCTTTCCTGCGAGTCTGCACACGATATCAGAATCGACCGTGATCCCGTTGGATCTGTCTTCGCGAATGGGTGTCGATTACCCGTGCACCGGGCCCAGTCTTCTGGCGAACTATGTGCACATCAGCCCAGGTGATGCCATCCAGACATCGGCCCGGGCGTCGTCGCAGGTTTTCTATTGCATTCGTGGCAGCGGCTACAGTGAGAGTCCCGAAGGTGTGATCACTTGGAAGAAGGGGGACTATTTTGGAGTTCCCGGAAGCTGGGAGATGAAGCACGTGGCCACCGATGACTCCGCGTTCTATTGGGTCAATGACGGGCCGCTGCTGGGCTACCTGGGCGTGGTTTCATCGGAAAGCCGATTCCGTCCGGTATTTTACAGTGCGGAAAGTCTCGCCGACGCGCTGGCAAAGGTGCGTGCCGAGAACGAAGGCCGCAACCGGAACCGCAATGGCATCCTGCTGGCCAACAGTGACTGTCCCAGAACGAAAACGGTGACGCATACCCTCTGGTCGCTCTACAATCTCCTGCCAAGGCAGAGTCGGCAAAAGGCGCATCGACACAATTCCATCGCGCTGGATTTTTGCGTTACCGCCGGTGAGAACACTTACACTTTGATCGGGAAAAAGCTCGATGACGAAGGCAATATCATCGATCCCATCCGCGCAGCCTGGTCTCCAGGCGCGGTGTTCGTTACACCGCCCGGATGGTGGCATTCCCACCACAATGAGTCGGACGAAGACGCCATTGTCCTCCCCATTCAGGACGCTGCGCTGCACACCCATATTCAGACGCTCGATATCCAGTTTTCGAGAGGCTACTGAGCACTGGAGCAAGTTCGGTTCAGGCTTTACCTCAGTTGTGCGGCGGCAGGAGGTGCTATGAATGGTGCTCAGAATGCGCTCCAGCCGCTTGATTCCATGAAGTGATAGATCGCCGTCTCAAGAAATGATCGTCTGGCGAACCTTTCGTATTCAACGGAAAACTGCCGCTGCGGATCGTTGCACCAAAGCAACTCGAACCAGGCGTCAGCCTCGCGAAAAACTTTTGCGTCAGTGGGGCCGCGCAGAACCACGTTGCTCTCAAGGTTCAGATCGGCAAGATTGCGACGGGTCAAATTCGCCGAGCCTAGCGATATTTGAGACGTGCCATCCGCGTTGTTCACGATCAGGATTTTCGAGTGGCATTGCTCGCCATGTGGCTCGAACCAGCGGATGGAAATGCCCGCTTTTCGCAGCTCTCGGGCGACCGGACTATTGGGAATGGTCAAGCGCCGAATCCCGAACGCGAGGCGGTTGCGATCCAATAGAATTCTGATTTTAACGCCGCGCGCGCTCGCATCTTTTAACGCGGCGATGACTCGTCGGTCGGACACGAACAACATGGTGATGTCCAGTGTGTCCTCCGGGCCGAGTGCGCTCAGGGTTTGCAGGATGTGGTCCCGGATTTTGCTTTCCGTCAACACTTGCACGGTGATTTTCGACGACGGTGAAGGGGGCAGTTCGGGGAGCGCGAGGGGCACTCCGCCCGAGAAGGAAATGACCGCGTTCTCGGTTTTGAGCAGGTCAATCGCGGCGGGCCCTGTGAAGCAGACGGCGACATTGCTGTGGGCGCTGCTGGCATCATGCGCATTGGCGCTGGTTACCATAGCGGCAAGGCCACTGCCACTGTCGGCTATCAACACCTTGCGGTGGTTTGCCTTAAAGTTGAGGAACGAGAGATAGCTTCTCAGCGGAACTTTGTGGTCGATCGGCGTGGGCAGCCAGCCGTTGGGCGAGTTTCCCCACGGACGAACGAACAGCCGCCAGAAGATTGACCACGACGGATTGCTGTCAGGCAACTTGGTGAGGTCTGTCATGATCACTTCGATGCCATTGGCGGCGAGTTCTTCGAACAACTTGTGCCGAATTCCACCATAGCCAGTGTTCACAGGATCGGTGATGATGACGATTCGCATCGTCGGATGGCGGCGCTTTTGCGCAATCAGAGAATCGGTCATTTCTCGGGCAAGCGGCCGCGTGTGCTCTGGAACGAGCCCCTGGAACTGATTGTAGAGAAACATGTCGATCACGACGAAACGACGGGCGTTTTGAATGACACGGAACCACTGGTCGAAAATCTCCTGGTCGTTGTGGCGGATTCCAGTGCGATCGGCATACGTCAGATCCTTGAGGAACTTGAGATCGCCAGCCGGGTGTTCCTTTCCTTGAAATGATAAACCATCGGGAAGCGAGCGAACGCTCTGACAGGCACAGAGAAGCATCCCGACAAACAGAATCATCACGGCGCGCATCACTCTTTGTGCAGACAAAAATCCCCGGCTCCACAAGAGAGTTGGGCGTGAATCCGATTCTTCTCGGGAATGAAACGATAACTTCACGGCAGTTGGTAGAGTCTTGCACCTGCAGCCACCACCGGGCAAGGATTCAGGAGCTGCTGCCAAGAGTTTGTCTCAAAAGCGAAACATCTGCTCCATTGTATTCGGGCTTGCGCTTGTGCCGGAGTTTGGTGACGTTCGGCGGGTGCAGACTCCATTTCCAGGCGGACTATTCGTTGTCATCGATGGGATCGATGGCGCTGGGAAAACCACGCAATGCGCCCTTCTCGCTCAGTTTTTTGGCGAGCGGGGAATCCTGTGCGCTCTCAGCAAGGAGCCGACGGGAGTCGACTGGGGGAGGAAGTTGCGCGAATCTGCGGCGGCCGGACGGTTGTCCCTGGAGGATGAACTTGATTACTTTGTTAAAGACCGTCGCGATCACATCGCGCGCACAATCCAACCAGTCTTGGATGCTGGAGGCGTCGTGATTCTCGATCGTTACTACTACTCGACGGCGGCGTATCAGGGGGCGAGGGGAGCCGATATCGCGGAGATCCTGAAGGTTCACCATGAGTTCGCGCCAGAGCCGGACCTTGGGCTGATTTTTGATATTGCCGCTGGGGGTGGGCTCGAGCGGGTGCGGGCTCGCGGCGATGAACCCAATGCGTTCGAAGATCAGGATGCGTTGGATCAAGCAAGAGCCATTTTCAAGGATCTCGCTTCAAAGAATTCTCACATTGTGCTCGTCGACGCTACGCAAACCGTCGGCCAACTCAAGAAACTGGTGATAGCGAGCGTTGCCAAAGCTGCTATTGCCAAGGTAGCGGGAAAGCCGGAGGAAGCGGCCGTGTGTCGGCTGTTCGACTTGGAGTGAAACGGGAGTGGCGGGTCAGTCGATCACTTCCTGATAGGCCTCTGCATCGAGCAGGGAATCGAAGTCGGACGAATTCGATGGCTTGATTTTGAATAGCCAGCCTTTGTCGTAGGGGGACGAATTGATCAGGCTGGTGTTTTCAGCAACGCTGTCATTCACTGCGACGATTTCACCGCCCACGGGTGCGTAGACATCGCTGGCTGCCTTGACAGATTCAATCACTGCAACGGGATCCTGCGCATCAACCATTTTTCCGACTTCCGGCAGTTCCACATAGACCACCTCTCCAAGCTCAGACTGGGCGTGATCAGAGATCCCTACCGTGGCAGGATCGGTGCCGATGGTGATCCACTCGTGCGATTCAGCGAAACGAATATTTTCAGGTGTGTCCATAGAGGTGCTGCGTTTGTTGGCAATTCTGAGCCTACGAATCAGTCGGCGCGTTTGTAAAACGGTTTCTTGACGATTTCCGCTGGGAATCTGCGGCCACGGATTTCGATGTCCACCTGATCGCCGATCTTTACTTTGCCCGGCAGCAGGTAGGCCAGAGCGATGCCGGCACCGGTGGACGGGGAAACGCCTCCGCTGCAGGTTTCCCCGAGCGCTTCATCACCCAGCAGCACCGGGTAGTGCGCTCTGGGAGGTGGGCCTTTGCTGATGACTTTGAGCGCATACAGGCGGCTCGGGAGACCGTCCGTTTTTTGCTGGAGTAGTGTCTCGCGCCCGATGAACTCACCTTTGTCGAGTTTGACGAAGAAGCCCAGCCCGGCTTCCAGTGGCGTGCGATCGGGCGACAGATCCGATCCATTGAGCGGGTAGCCCATCTCCAGCCGGAGAGTGTCGCGGGCACCGAGGCCACAGGGTTCGGCCCCGGCATCGAGGATGCTCTGCAGCCATTCGATTCCAGACTCGGCCGGGCAGAAAAACTCGAAGCCGTCCTCGCCGGTATACCCTGTCCGGCATACGTAGCATTTCTCTGCCTCGTCGCCGAACCGGGCAATGCCATTGCGCGGTGGCAGAGCTTCGAGTGAGGCGTCTTTGAAGATTTCCTCAGCCAGTTTTGAGCTTGCGGGCCCCTGGACCGCCATACCGGCGAACGAAGCACTGCGGTCTTCAGAGGTGACGCCATCCCCGGGCAGGTGTTCGCGCATCCAGGCGGCATCGGCTTCGATCATTGAGGCATTCACGACCAGGAAAAAGCGCTCCGCATTGAGTCGGTAGAGGATCAGGTCGTCGATGACCCCGCCATTCTCGTTCAGGAGCAGGGAATACTGGCCTTCGCCGTCCCCGAGGGCATTCACGTCGTTGGTGAGGAGTCCATTCAACCACGCTGAGGCGGAGGGGCCTGAGACAAAAAACTGGCCCATGTGGGAGATGTCGAATACGCCCACGTTTTCCCGTACCGCAGTGTGTTCAGCGACGATTCCAGTATACTGCACCGGCATCCGCCAACCCGCGAATGGCACCATTCTTGCGCCAAGCTTTTCGTGGGCAGTGCGGAGCGGAGTTTCATGTAGATCGGATTCGGCCATGGCAGAGTCTGGGGCGGAATCGGCGGGACGTCAATTGCTGCTGAGCATCCAAGGCGGCGACTTCGGTCGATTTCCGCCCTACAATCGTGGACAATCCGGCAAAGCACCGATACGGTGCGCCCTCAATGAATTTAGGCGCTGGAAGCTTTTTCGTCGGACGCTGGTTCGGCATCAATGTAAGGATTCACTTTCTCCTGCTGTTCTTCGCGGCGTGGAGGATTTCCGACGTAATGCGTTTTTTGGAAGTAAATGGAGCCGGTGCTGCCAATCTGTGGCTTGGGCCGGCCGTAGTAGCTGGCTTCTTCTTTTCCATCTTGCTTCATGAGTTTGGCCATTCGTTGACCTGTAAATTGTTTAAAGGAGATGCGGATGAAATCATTCTATGGCCGTTGGGAGGGCTTGCTCTCTGCCGCCCTCCTTTTCATCCAACAGCTCATTTGGCGACAACGGTGGCAGGGCCTCTGGTTACATTAGTGATTTACATTTTGTTGGCGAAGGTGTCTCCCTGGTTGGTTGAAGTAACAGGTGCTGACGTTCCCTGGCAGATGAACTATCTGATCTGGACGTTGGGGTATTGGAACGGGTTTCTACTTCTGTTCAATTGCCTGCCCGCATTCCCAATGGATGGCGGCCGCACAATTCGCGACTTGCTCTGGCATGTTGTGGGGCATCGCAAGGCGACTGTTTTTGCCGTATGGCTAGGGCGCATTACTGCTGGAGGAATTATCCTCTTTGGTCTCCAGGCTGGCGAAATAATGCTGATGTTGATCGGGATATTTGTCATGCACAGCAACTGGGATATCGACCGGGTGATCGCTCTGGACAATGCGGGTGCCAGTGGTTACTCGCTGAAGGAACACTTCCGCCACGCAAAACGGCAGAAGGAATTCAAAAAGCAGATGGCGGAGGCGAACGATGGCCATTTGCATGAGTGCTTCCTGTGCAGGAAAACGGAAATGAGTGATTCGCGGCTCGAATTCAGGGTGAGCTCGGTGGACGGTGAGGAATATTGCATGGAGCACTTGCCTAAGAAGCCCCCAGGGCAGGAATAGTTATTGCAAGTCAACGGAATACGTTTTGGCAATTTTGGCGACTGATGGTTTAGTCAGGGATGCCAAAGAACAAAAAGCGCCCCTGCATTCAAGAGACCGATTTCACGGCGGGAACCGTTTCCCATTTGTCCCGAGTGAAGGGCTCAACTGGAAACGAAGAGCTCGATCGACGGATCGCTGAGCTGGTGCACGATTTCGGTTGTGCGCGACGGAGCGACCTGATCGAAGAAATGGTGATCACCGCCCTTAAGATAGGTTCGGACGATCTCGGCACTGGCGATCTCAAATTGATGAATCGCAGCCTGCGGGAAATGCGGGAGGCAAACAATGTCTTCAACCCGTATCGAACGACTCGCAAGATTTCGATCTTCGGCTCCGCTCGCACGCCTCCTGACAAACCGGAGTATCTGGCTGCGGAACTGTTCGGTCGGAGGATCGCAGAGGAAGGGTTCATGACCATCACCGGAGCGGGAGAGGGAATCATGGGCGCTGCGCAGAAAGGTGGCGGTCGTGAGAACGGCTTCGGTTTGAATATCCGGCTGCCATTTGAGCAGGGGGCCAACGAAACCATCGATGGCGATCCCAAACTGGTGAACTTTAACTATTTCTTCACCCGGAAGCTGAGTTTTGTAAAAGAATCCGAGGCGATTGCTCTTTTTCCGGGCGGGTTCGGTACGATGGACGAAGGGTTTGAAGTTCTAACATTGATCCAGACTGGGAAGGCGCGCATCATCCCGATCGTGATGGTCGACGCGCCGGGCGGCAGCTACTGGAGAACCTGGCTGCAATTTATTCGCGAGCATCTGTTCCGGCTGGGGCTGATCTCCGAGTCCGATTTTTCGCTCTTCAAAGTTTTCGACGATGTAGAGGCGGCCGTGGCTGAAGTGGTTGGGTTCTACAGGGTGTTCCACTCTTACCGATATGTCGGGCAGAAATTTGTGATTCGCCTGAACGACCGGATAACGGATGCCGCAGTGGCGATTTTAAACGCCGATTTTCCCGATGTGATCAAGGAGGGCGCGATCCGGCTCAGTAAGCCGCTGAAGGCGGAGCGCAACGAGCCGGAACTGGCAAACCTTCCAAGACTCGTTTTCACTGCGCATCAGCGAAACTATGGTCGCCTGCGCGAGCTGATCGACGCAATCAACCGGTCTGAGACCGAGCCTTCCACCGCAGGGGCGTAGTCACCTTTATCACCGTGGCGGCAAAAACCAGACTCGACCAGGCTGTCTACCAGCGCGGACTTACGGACTCGCGGGAGCAGGCTCGGCGCATGGTGCTTGCCGGTGAAGTGCGGGTGGATGGGCACATGGTGGACAAGCCGGCGACAAAGGTGCCGGATGAATGCGAGATCACCGTTAAGGAGCGTCCACGCTTTGTGAGTCGCGGCGGGCTCAAGCTGGAAGGGGCGATCGATGCATTTGGGATCGATGTTAGTGGCATGGTGGGGCTGGACATTGGTTCATCGACGGGAGGTTTCACCGACTGTCTGCTGCAGAAAGGGGCGGCCAAAGTGCATGGATTTGACGTAGGCACCAATCAGCTGGTCTGGAAGCTGCGGCAGGATCCGCGGGTGATCTTGAGGGAGCAGTTCAACGCTCGAAACCTGAGACCAGAGGATGTAGGGGAGTTGGTGGATATCGTGGTCATCGATGTCTCATTCATTTCGCTGCTTCTGGTGCTTGCGCCTGCCATTCCGATCCTGCGCTCAGGAGGGCACGCCATTTGCCTGATCAAGCCCCAGTTTGAGCTGGACAGAGACCGCGTTGGCAAGGGAGGCATCGTCCGCGAGCCCGAATTTCACGAGGAAGCCGTGGAGAAAATCCGGCGATTTGTCGAGGAAGCCGAAGGAATCGAGTGGCAGGGGTTGATTGATTCTCCCATTAAGGGTACAGACGGGAACAAAGAATTCCTCACATGGCTCCGAAAAACATAGGCATTGTTGCCAATCCTTTCAAAGACCAGGCGAAGGAGGCGGTCAGTTCTCTGCACGCGGCCTTCGCTGGAAAGGGGCTGAATGTGATCGTTGCACAAGAGACGGCGGACTTTTGTGGTTTGTCCTGCGATGGGATCGCATTGGCGAATTTGCCGAACCACGTTGATCTCATCGTCGTGTTGGGCGGGGACGGGACGATGCTTCATGTCGTCCACGCCACTGGCGCTGCGATTAAGCCGATGGCGGCTATAAATATGGGACGGTTGGGATTTCTTACCTGTGCTACGCGAGACGAGCAGCCTGCTTTTGTAGAATTGATCGCAAGTGGTGACTATGTGATTAGTCGGCGCAGCACGATTCAGGCAATCATCGAGGATTCGAAAGGAGGCTCAACTGTGCTGACGGGGCTGAACGAAGCTGTCATTGGCCGTGGCAATAGCACACGCATGATCGGGCTGGAAGTTCGGGTCAACGGTCAATTCCTAAATCGGTATGGCGGGGACGGATTGATCATTGCTACGCCCACTGGATCGACGGCTTACTCACTTTCAGCCGGCGGGCCGATCATCAGTCCGGAATCAAACGTTTTTGTTCTCACCCCGATCTGCTCCCACGCGCTTTCAAACCGATCGATCGTGATCGAAGGCGACGTCGAAATGATCATCGAGCCTCAGGATCTTCGTGAGGAAACGGTCATCAGCATGGACGGACGTGCCCGTCACATCATCGAGGAAGGCATGCGCATCACTCTCAAGCGTGGACCCTACGATGTGCCGTTAATTATGCCGCCGGACTATCGGTTCTACACCGTGCTCCAGCAAAAGCTGGGCTGGCGGGGCAGTAACGTGTGACTTTCCGGGCTGCAAATCGGTTGCCTTTGTAAAAAACAGCCGCTAGGAACGAGCTGTGAAAGTCAGTAAAGCCGTCATTACCGCTGCAGGCGAA
Organism: Verrucomicrobiia bacterium; assembly: GCA_020439995.1. Lineage (GTDB taxonomy): Bacteria > Verrucomicrobiota > Verrucomicrobiia > Verrucomicrobiales > DEV007 > JAGROY01. Next base: position 28,873 of record JAGROY010000091.1, on the reverse strand, counting down.
TCCCAGCGACACCTTCCACTCCAGACTGTTGTCGACGGTCATGGACGTCAGCGCAAAGTGCTCGGCCTCCTGGTCGATGAAGTTGCGTCGGCTGGCATCGAAGAGGTGGGGATCGTGATCCGGCCAGGATTCGAAGACCTCTACCGAGAGGTCGCAGACGATGTTTCAGCAAATTTGAGCTTTATCACTCAGCCAAATCCACTGGGCTATGCGGACGCTGTTCTCTGCGCAGGTGACTTCGTTGGAGACAACACTTTTATGCTGATGGTGAGCGACCACGTGTATGTCAGCGATGCACCGGACCGAACCTGTGCTCAGCAGCTTGTCTCCATTGCGGAGCAGGAAGAATGCATGGTTTCCGCAGTTCAACCGACCCACGAAAGCAAGCTGCCCTACTTTGGTGCGATAGGCGGCAACTTGTTTGATCGTGAACGCGAGCTTTATGCAGTGAATGCGGTACTTGAAAAGCCGACGCCCACTGCCGCCGAGCAGCAACTGGTGACGCCAGGGCTCCGACACGGCCACTACCTTTGCTTTCTTGGGATGCACGTCCTCAATGCTCTCTTCGTGGATCGGTTGAGCGAGCGTACGCGGGGATCGAACGGCAAGGAACAACACCTCTCCGGTGCACTGAACGATGTTGCAGGGCGCGGGCGGTACCTTGCCCTGGCGATCGATGGGCGACGCTACGATCTCGATCGGAGGCACGGGCTGTTAATCGCGCAGCTGGCAGTTGGTCTCTCCGGCGATCACCGGGAAGAAGTTTTGGAATCGCTGGTTGAGGTGCTCGCCCAATCTTCCGCAGCTCAGTCCAAGAAAGTATGATGAGTGATGCCCCAGCCTCCCGACTCGTAAGGATCATTGAAGCGAAGGATCCTGCCGAGCGCGATGTGCCGATCGAGATCGCAGTCGGTTCGCTGTCACTGGATGAGTTGCTCGCGGAATGCGCCGCACTGGATGCATTCCGGCACAAGTGCGGCAACTTATACGCGCGGGTGCGTGCTCAGTTTTTCCTTTACGCCATCTATCGGTTCTTCATTCCTGCCAGGCTCGACGGAAGCACTGGGAGCGGGGCCACCGTTTCGTTCGAAGGTCACACCCACCTGCTGGAGCGCCGGTTTGGTGAAGCAATTGACCGATTCCTGGCGGATCAAATGCGCGACGGCATTTCGGATGCGATCAGCAGTGCGCTGGCGAAAGCCTACTATCAAAGTGGTCTGCAAAATCTGGCTGATCAGGTAAGAAGCAGTGTCCGCGCGGTGAGAGGAAACCAATGGATGTTTCGCAATGGATGTGCCGACGATTACCCGCTACGGATACGTCCCCAGCTGTTGGAGAAGGACGACGGCATGTTCCCGGTGATTCACGAAAGCACTGCGGTGCGCATGGACCTGTCCCACAGTGCCTGGAGTGATATTTTTTTCCTCGGGATGGATTTTCCAGAAGGCGCACGAGTGCTGAATATTTCCGTGGATCTCGCGGTGCACGGGAGGGATCCAGAGCCTAAGCCTCCCGTCGAGGCTATTTTTCGAGTGATCGACGAGCCCGTGATTCGCCTGGTCAGCGTGGATCTTGGAGCAAGTGTCGATATCACGGATCTCGGGGACGTGTTCAATTTTGCAAAGGACTACCTCGGCCTGCTGAAGGCGGCCATCATTGCTGCGGGCGTCGTGCCTATTGGCATGGAGAGTTCTGGTGAGCCGTTGGGAAAATTGTTGGAGGTACTGTTAGGAAAGGGGCGTGGATTCGAGCTGACGAGCTGCGTGAACGACATCCCGAAGGGAAGCCGGCTGGCAGTTTCGACCAATCTGCTGGGTGGGCTGATTGCGGCATGCATGCGTGCGACCGGGCAGACGCGATCGATCACAGGGCCGCTGGAAGAAAGCGAGCGCCGGATTGTGGCGGCTCGTGCGATCCTGGGGGAATGGCTTGGAGGGTCGGGTGGCGGATGGCAGGATTCCGGTGGCGTCTGGCCGGGAATCAAGGTTATCGAAGGCTGCGTCTGCAGCGAGGATGATCCTGAGGCGGGGATCAGTCGTGGTCGGCTGTTGCCTTGTCATACCCTGCTCGGCACGGATGAGGTAAGTGCGGCGGCCAGAGCAAAATTGCAGGCAAGCCTGGTGCTCGTCCATGGCGGGATGGCACAAAATGTGGGGCCCATTCTTGAGATGGTGACGGAAAAGTACCTGCTGCGATCGGAGCAGGAATGGAAAGGGCGCGCCGAGTCGATCGCACTTTTCGATGAGATCCTGGTCGCCCTGAAAGCGGGCGACATGCGCCTTCTGGGGGAGCTGACAACACGGCATTTCTTCGGCCCATTGCAGACAATCATTCCGTGGGCGACGACATTCTTCACTGAGCAAGTCATCGAGCGAGTCCAGGCTGAATTTGGAGAAGACTTCTGGGGGTTCTGGATGCTGGGAGGCATGTCCGGCGGAGGCATGGGGTTCATCTTTGATCCGGCTCGGAAGGCGGAGGCGCTTGGAAGGCTCCGCGAAATCATGATAGAAGAGAAGATGCGCCTGCAAAACTCGCTGCCGTTCGCGATGGAGCCTGTGGTGTACGATTTTGCAATCAATGAGAATGGCAGCACGGCGGAGCTGCTCAGAGGGGCGCAGGCGCTGATGCCGCCCGGCTACTATGCGCAAAGATTTCCCTCACTGCTGCGTCTGGATCCGCGGACACTCGGGAGTTCGCTTCGCCGCGAAATGGAGGCATTCACAGTCGCCGCTGCGCAGTCCAAGCGTTACGCGGTGAGCCGCGACCGGTTGCTGGAAAATCTTTTCCCTGAGGTGGAGGAGGATGACTCTCTGGCGCTCAGTTTGGATGGATTGTTAGGCGAGAACGGTTTCGATCCAGAGCTTCACGAAAGGATCCGCGCCGACCTTCAGTCGGGAATCATTGGTCTGGCCAAGAATCGTCTGGCAGGAACCTCTCGGATCACGGATGTCGTGGAAGGAGACGTCACGATTCTCAGTGCCTTGCCGGATTCCGGGAGCCTTCGCGCGATTGGTGAAGCTGCATTGGCCAATGGCGAGGTGGCCGTTGTCACTCTAGCAGCGGGCGCGGCGAGTCGATGGACTGAGGGAGCTGGTGTAGTCAAGGCACTTCATCCGTTCTGCAAATTCGGCGGAAGGCATCGATCGTTCCTTGAGGTACATCTGGCCAAGACCCGCAAGACTGCTCAGGAGTTCGGCGGGCCGATGCCTCTCCATGCTATCACTACCAGTTACCTCACCGATGGGCCGATCAGCGATTATCTGGAGGGAGCCAATTTCTACGGGATGGGGGGAGATGTTTTCCTGTCACGGGGAAAATCGATCGGGCTTCGACTGGTGCCGATGCTGCGGGATCTGCGGTTTGAGTGGGAGGAAATGCCGCAGCAGGTTCTGGACGAGCGGGCTCAGAAGGTCCGTGCCAGCCTGCGCGAAGCGCTTCTCGACTGGGCGAAGGATACTGGATGCGGAACCGACTATCGCGACAATTTGCCCCTCCAGTGTCTGCATCCGGTCGGGCATTGGTATGAGGTGCCGAATCTTCTGCTAAACGGCACGCTGCGGGCCATGCTCAACGCGCGTCCGCAGCTGCGGACGCTGATGTTGCACAACATTGACACCGTGGGGGCGGGCCTTGATCCGATGGTGCTTGGATTTCACCGACAGAGCGATGCCTGTTTGACATTTGAGGTGATTCAGCGCCGAATCGAAGACAGGGGAGGCGGCCTCGCCCGGGTCAACGGTGCGCTGCGACTTGTCGAAGGCCTCGCGATGCCACGTGAGGACGACGAATTCAAACTTACCTACTACAATTCGAATACGTGCTGGATCGATATCGATCGGTTGTTGGCGCTCTTCTCCCTCACGCGTAACGACTTGGGGGATCTTCGGAAAATCGCGGAATCGGTGCGCGAATTCAGCCTGCGCCTGCCCACGTACGTGACGCTGAAAGAAGTGAAGAAGCGTTGGGGCCACGGTCAGGAAGACGTGTTTCCAGTCGCTCAATTCGAAAAACTCTGGGGTGACATGACCGCCCTGCCTGAGTTAGCGTGTTCGTACACTGAAGTATCGCGACTCCGCGGACAACAATTGAAGGAACAGGCCCAGCTTGATGCCTGGTTGCGCGATGGATCGCGTGATCACGTCGAGGAGCTCTGCACCTGGTAAAACTTACGAACATGAACAATACTTCGAAAGCACTCATTCCGGCTCTCATACTCATGGTGCTCGGACTGTTGGGAAGCCTGCTCAGCGGTAAAGTCGATCCAGTGGATGTTTCGATCATGACTTACAACATCCGACTTCTCACGGATAATGACAAAGGCACCTCGAACTGGGAGGCACGGAAAGATTTTCTAGCCGATACCATTCGTGATCAGGATGCTGATTTTGTTGGCGTGCAGGAGGCCTTTCGCGAGCAATTGGACTTCCTTGGTTCGCGGTTGGGGCGCTATACGGAGTTGGGAGTGGGGCGTGAGGATGGAGTAACCAAAGGAGAGTATTCCGCCATCCTCTACAAAAGCAGTCGTTTCGAGGTCGAGGATTCCGGAACGTTCTGGCTTTCGAGTGAACCAGACGTGCCGAATTCCATGACTTGGGGCAACAAAATCACGCGGATTTGCACATGGGCTCGGTTCAAGCATGGCAAAACAGGCCGTCGATTCGATGTGTTCAACGCGCATTTTGATCATCAGTCTGAGGATGCGCGGCGGCGAGCAATGGCGCAGATCAACAAGAGAATTGCCGAGCGCCCTGAGCCACAGGGCCACGTCATTCTGATGGGCGATTTCAATGCTGGCGAGAAATCTTGGGCGATCCGGTATGCCAAAGGCGCAGCGGACGTGGAAGCCTTGCCCGATGATCCATCGACCCCGGAACAGGACCCTGTGCCCGGAAAACCGGCAGTTGTTTTGCGTGACACGTTTAGAGCCATTGAGCCCGATGCTCCCGAGCCGGGCACGTTTCACGGATTCAAAGGTGTTCCCACAAGTGGTAAAATTGACTACATTTTTGTGGAAAAGAGGGGAAATCGCGTTCTGGCAGCCGACGTTTGGCGCGTCAATCGCGATGGCGTTTACCCCTCTGACCATTTCCCGGTGCGGGCGACCGTTCGTTTCTGGTGATCGTCGCAAGCTCAGGCGGCACGATCAAAATCAGGTTTCCGCCTCTCAGGGGTTGCGTCTACAGCGGGAACGCTGCATAGAGAGGGCAGGATTTTACACCAGATTGAAACTCTATGAAATATGACCTGATCGTCATCGGCGGAGGCCCTGCGGGATACGTGGGAGCCATTCGTGCAGCCCAACTCGGCAAAAAAGTCGCGTGCGTCGAACTTGAGCGCGCTGGCGGAACGTGCCTTAACTGGGGGTGCATCCCAACGAAATCGTTGCTTCGCAATGCAGAACTCTACCACTTGCTCTCGCACAAAGCCGACGAGTTTGGTTTCTCATTCGACAACCTCTCGTTCGACTGGAGCAAGGTGATCGGGCGCAGCCGGAAAATTGCTGACAAGCTCGCAGGCGGTATCGAGTTCCTCTTCAAGAAGAACAAGGTCGACTATATTCTTGGGAAAGGAAATCTCGTTGGTGATGGAAAAGTGGAGGTCGAAGCTGCAGATGGCAGTAAGTCGGTCATCGAAGGAGCGAATGTGCTCGTTGCCACGGGAGTCACTACCCGAGAGTTTCCTGGTTTTCCGTTCGATGGCACCCGCGTCATCGGCAGTCGCGATGCGCTTGCGCTGGCGACGCAACCTAAGGAGATCGTGATCATCGGGGCTGGTGCAATTGGTGTCGAATTCGCGTACTTTTTCAATGCTTTTGGGACGAAAGTCACGATCGTCGAGATGATGCCCGTGATCCTGCCGGTGGAAGACGAAGAGGTGAGCAAGACTCTGGAGAAATCGTTCAGCAAGTCGGGGATCAAAGTCCTGTCGGGCACGAAGACGACTGGCACAAAGGTCACAGACACGGGGGTCGAAATCACTGTCGAAGGCAAAGAAAACACCACGATCAAGGCTGATGCCTGTCTCGTGGCGATCGGCGTCAAGCCGTTGCTTCCTGGAGGAATGGAGCCGGAACTTACCGATCGCGGATACATTAAGACGGACGATCGCTATCAGACCAGTATTCCCAATGTTTACGCTGCTGGTGACATCATCGGGCCACCGTGGCTCGCTCACGTGGCCAGCTATGAGGCCATCCAGGCAGTTGAGGGAATGTTTGAAGGCAAGCAGCCAAAGAAGGTCGACATCTTCCCAGGCTGTACTTATTGCCAGCCGCAAGTCGCCAGTGTTGGCCTGACAGAAAAGGCAGCCAAGGACAAGGGCATCGCTTACAAAGTTGGAAAGTTTCCATTCATGGCCAGTGGCAAGGCGCTTGCTACTGGCGAAAGTGAGGGCTTCGTGAAGCTGCTCTACGGTGAGGAACATGGCGAAGTGATCGGTGCCCATATCATTGGCAACGAAGCGACCGAGTTGATCGCTGAGATGGGCCTGGCGATCACTCTTGAGGCGACAGTCGAAGATATTGAGGCGACAATTCACGCGCACCCAACGCTTTCCGAGGCCATCCATGAGGCCACCGGTGCGGCGTACGGGCACGCGATCCACATCTGAATTGAGCATCTAGACCATGCACGATCCGGCGATCTACCTTGCCTCAGTTTTAGGGCTGGGAATGGTGGCGCAATGGATCGCCTGGCGGCTGAAGCTGCCATCGATTCTGCTGCTGTTAGGATTCGGATTTGCGGCGGGCCAGTACTTTGGCCCGCCCGATGATTATCTGAAGCCGGAGCTGCTTTTTCCATTCGTGTCACTGTGCGTGGCGGTCATCCTTTTCGAAGGAGGGCTGACTCTGCGTTTCTCAGAACTGCGTGAGTCTGGTCGTGCCGTGCTGCGGTTGTGCTCAATAGGAGCACTGGTGGCATGGGTGTTGATCACGATTGCGGCGATCCTTTGCCTTGGTTTCGACTGGCGCATTTCCGTTCTGGTGGGCGCTATCCTGACGGTGACTGGGCCCACAGTGATCGCACCGCTTCTGCGGCAGATCAAGCCATCGAAGCGGGTGGGGGCAACCGCAAAGTGGGAGGGGATCTTGATCGATCCAGTAGGTGCGGTTTTGGCTGTTCTTGTGCTGCAAGGGATTCTGTCAGGCAGCATGCAGGCGGCGGTCGGGGCTGCTGCACTTGGGATTCTCAAAACCGCGCTGATTGGCGGAATTCTGGGAGTAGTTGCGGCGTGGATTCTGGAGCAATTGCTGAAAAGGCATCTGATCCCGGACTATCTTGAAAATGCAGTGTTGCTGGCGGTTTCAGTCGGAATGTTTGTGGTCTCGAATACTTTGCAACACGAGTCCGGCCTGCTTGCAGTCACGGTGTTCGGTATCGCACTTGCGAACCAGAAATCGGTGTCAGTGCGGCATGTAATCGAATTCAAAGAACACCTGCGGGTACTGCTGATTTCTGTTTTATTTGTGTTACTGTCAGGACGGATCGTCTGGTCAGAGATGCGCGAGCTTGGGTGGGGTGCGGTTGGCTTTCTAGCGGCACTTATATTTGTCGTAAGGCCGCTGTCAGTCTGGGCATCGACGGTGGGCACGTCGCTCACGCACAGGGAACGCTGGTTTCTCTGCTTCCTGGCACCAAGAGGAATTGTTGCGGCTGCTGTGGCATCGGTCTTTTCCATCGAACTCCTTCACGCTGCGGAACAAGGGGTGCTGCCGCTCGGCCTGGAGAACCAGGCGCGATTGCTGGCACCGCTTACCTTTGTGGTGATCGTTGGCACCGTGGCCTTCTATGGGCTCGCCGCTGCACCGATTGCCCGGCGTCTGGAGCTCGCTCAAGCCCGCCCTCAGGGGATCCTGTTCGTCGGAGCGGATGCCTGGGTCAGGGCGGTGGCTAAGGCGGTGCAAAATAATGGGATTCCAGTGCTTCTGGTCGACACGAATCCTCAACAAATTCTGCGCGCCCGCATGGATGGGCTGCCTACCGCGCTGGGGAACGTGTTGTCAGAATCGATCGGTGAACGATTGGATCTCTCGGGGATCGGTCGCCTGCTTGCAGTGACTCCGAACGATGAGATCAACAGTCTCGCGGCAATGGAATATGCGCATGTCTTTGGGCGCTCCGAGATCTATCAGCTCGCTCCCTGGGAAAGCCGGTCGACTTCAAGTGCCGGATCACCACAGCACATGCGTGGACGTTCAATGTTCAGTGGAGCGCCCACCCATGCCGCCCTGCGCTACCTTTTTCACAATGGCGCGGTGGTGAAAGAGACGAATTTGACCGAGCAGTTTACGATCGATGATTTCGATGCGCTTTATGGAGACACGGCGGTCATCCTGTTCGCTATCGACTCGGAAGGAATCATGTCGGTGCGTGGCGCGGAACATGAGCAGCCGCTGGGGCCCGGGCAGAAAGTTTTGGCGCTGGTGCAGCCCCCAGTTGAAGAATCGGAAAACGGGAAGGTATGAATCAATGGCAAATCTGACCCCCATACCCGTCGAACACGTGAATTCTGGCCGATCTCCCTGGCACCGCATGGTGAATGCCTGGGGAAAAGGACACACGGTGTTTTTCTTCATTCTGTTGGCGTGGATTCTCATTTGCGGGATCTATCTTGCTACGGCCGATACTCCCTGGGAGGCCTCGATCATCCGACGAATGGAGGCTGGGAAGAGCCTCAAAGACGAGCATCTTGAGATCATTGCCTTGTGGTGGGGGGCGGTTATCAACGTTGGAATCAGCGTGCTATTGTTGTGTGCTGCGCCGTTGTGGGCGCGTAAGTTGCCCGTTCATTCAGGAGCTTTCGAACCGGGTGAGCGTTCGCCTGGAGTCGATTGGGTGGTAACGATCGGGCTCTTGATTCTGGTCACGATTGCCGCCGGTGTGATGCGTGCCACGCGACTGAACGACAGCTTTACAAATGATGAAGAGATGGCCTGGAGGCAGAATGCCCATGGCTATTGGAAAGCGGACGAGGATGGAACTGTCGGATTTAAGCCGATCTCATGGTCGCGCACCATCTATACGAATCACGAGCTGAACAATCACACTTTGCAGACGGTCGCTTCGCGGGCAGCAAACACGGTATGGCAGAAACTTACCGGGAGAGCGGATACTGAATTTTCAGAGATTGCCATCCGGATGCCTGTGTTTATCGCCGGGCTCGGCAGCGTCATGTTGATTGGCGTTCTCGGAACCGTGGCGGGAAACTCGAGGGTGGGAATTGGGGCAGCCGTGTTGCTTGCGCTTTCGCCCTGGCATCTGCGCTACGCTGTCGAAGGCAGGGGCTATGGTGTGATGATTCTGTTGGTAATTGTTGCCTTGCTGGCGTCAATCATGGCGATCGATCGTCGGCAATTGCGATGGTGGTTGCTGTTTGGTGCGTGTCAGGCGGGGTATCTACTGGCGTTTCCCGGTGCGGCCTACGTGGCTGTGGCACATTGCATCGTCATTTTAGTGTCGTTACTTGGACTGAAACGGCAGGGAACGCTGATCGATGTGTCGCAGTTCCTTGTCGGAGGATTCTTTTGCGTGATGCTGTTCTTTTCCACACAGTTTGTTGCTGTTGGCGAATTGGCTGAGTCCCTGCATGAAACTCAGGACATGATGGAGCCGGTCAATTTAGGCTGGGTTCTCGATTTTTTATCTCATTTGACTGCGGGAATTCCCTGGATTGCCGAGCCTCCTGCTTTTCATAATGGCATCAGTGCCCAGCTGGGATGGGATGGGCAACCCTACTATGTATGGGTAGTGATTGTGGTATTTCCCTTGATGGCAGTGTTAGGGTTGGGGCATATGGCAGTGTCGGGCTGGCGGCAGAGGATCGTTGCGATTCCAGTGGCTGCAGGTGCCGTGATTGCGACTGGGCAGAGCATGCTGCACGGCTCCACCTTGTTCAGCTGGTATGTGATTTACGCGTTGATTCCATTTGCCATCTGCGTGAGCTGGGCTGCCGACCGTGTGGCGCCGCCTCGTACGCGTCACTACGGCTGGTTTTTGCTTCTCTGCCTGGGGCTGTACGTCCTCACAGTTGCAGAGCCGCTTCACCTTATCGGTACCTATCAGCGCCAGCCGATGCTTCAGGTCGCTGAGGTCGTGCGTGGGCGGGGCCACCCGGATAGTCCCCCACAGGACGCTGGCTTGATCACGGCGACTTTTGGCACCAGTGACCGGCAAATGTTGAGCTACGATCCGCTGGTGCGTTTCCCTGAGAGCGCTGCCGATGTGGACGATCTGATCAAAGAAGCGAGCGACGGCGGAAAATCGCTCATTGTTTACTTTTGTGATGACAAGCGCGCCGCGCGGGAAACCCCTGATCTGCTGGAACGGATAGCCAAATCACCGGATTTCGAGCAAAAAGGCGTGTACAAAGGGCTGGAAGCGATGTTCCGATACTCGGTTTACGAATGGAAGGACGTGAAGCAGTGATTGAACGAATGGTCACAAGCAAGGTCGAACTATCGGTTGTCATCGGAAAGTGGAATCGCTAGTGTCGAGCGCTTGAAGTAGAAATATGGAAAATCCATCAATCAATCGGACCATGAAGCGTGAGGCTGCTGTTTGCATCTGTCAGGCAATTTTGTTTTGGCTGGCGATGGGAGGTGTTCGGCCTGCGGGCGCTGCTGAGGACTGGGATCCGGTGCGCTATCAGGACCGGGACTACGTTAAGGCTGCAGATTTAGCAAAATTCTATCAATTTACGATGACGGAGTCCGGGCGAGAGGTCTTGTTTTCATCGCCTACGATCGAAATGCGCGCAGTGATGGATTCGGACGAGATTACGATCAATGGAATTGCGTTTTTGCTGAGCTATCCCGCTGTCCGTGCAAATGGTGACGCATTGATCTCCCGGGTTGATTTGTGTAAATTAATCGATCCGGTTTTGCGTCCCGCTCAGATTTCAGAGGCAGAGGATTTCCAAACTGTCGTTATCGATCCCGGCCACGGCGGAAGGGATTCCGGCTCCAGGGGACTGGCCGATGAAAAGGTATACACTCTGGATCTTTCAAAGAAGCTGTTTACACAGTTGATCCTGCGGGGGTTCAAAGTGAAATTCACGAGGATCGACGACGAATATGTTTCGCTGAGGGAGCGGGTGGATCGCGCCAACGAAATCGACAAAGCAATCTTTGTCAGTCTTCATTTCAATTCCCACGAAAGTTCCAAGCCTCACGGAATTGAGACCTTTGCCATTACGCCTCCGGGAGCTCGCTCAACGGGTAATCGCAAACCGGAAGCGGAGTCATGGAGGGGAAATCTGCGGGATTCTGAGAGCATCGCTTTGGCCACCGCAGTCCATGCCTCTGTGCTGACCAGCACAAACGCTGCAGACAGAGGGGTGCGCCGGGCTCGTTTTTTTGTCCTCAAGGGCCTGAACATGCCGGGTATTCTCTTCGAGGGCGGATACATCTCCAACCCGGAGGAACGTGCAAATGTCGATAAGGATGCCTACCGCAGCCTCATGGCAAACTCCATCGCCGACGGCATCGTGAAGTTTAGAGGCGCTCTTCAGCGAAAGAACTGATGAGCGAGTCGGGGAACAACGCCCTCGCGAGACGGCCTGGCTGGTTCCTCTGGCTGGTAGCCGCATTTCTCACTTATCACTGCGCGGCGATGCTACACACTTTAGTCCCCGACTGGGGGCTGGTGGAGCGATTTCGCTCGGATGCCGCATCTGCTGACCAACCACTTTCATCTGCTGAGCTGTCGGCGATTGCTGAGCTAAACCGGAAGGCAGCGATCCTGCCGCCTGTCCGGCCATGCGACTACGCATTCGTTGCGTATCGCATTCTAACAGGAACGCGTCAGGACTGGCAGATGTTTCTGGCCGCCCCGCGCGACAGCAACCTGGAGGTCGTCCTGGAGGCGCGTGATTCCAACCAGCAAGTTCACCAGTTAGGTTCGATTCTTCCAGGATTTGCCAGCACAGATAATTTGGCTGACGGGCGATACTACCACTTCTGGGCTCGGTACGAGCTCTGGAACGAGATGGCCTACATCCAGACTTATCTGGAAAATGTCGGGCGACTGTTAAAGAAGAGTGAGGATCCCTTTTACAAAGACGTCACTCTGATCTATCGCAAGCACATAATCCAGTCGCCGGATGAGGTGGCCAGGAGTGGGAAGATTTCGAAGGTGGAAACCCGAGAGTGGTGGTCGCCCAGAGATGCCTGGGGGGATTGAAAACTTCAGGTACTCGTTGCGGGAGATCTTGCACTTCCAGCTGATTTGGTGTTCTGCTACGCCCCATGAAAGCAATCGTCATAGATGGATTCGGTGGCCCCGAAGTATTCAAGCAGGTCGAGCTTCCCCGCCCGGAGCTGAAGCCCGGACACGTCCTCCTGCGGGTGGTCGCGACGAGCGTTAATCCGGTCGACTATAAAATTCGGAGTGGGCTGCTGGCTGCCGTGGCTCCAGAGTCCGGAATCCTGGGGGGAGACGTTGCTGGTGTGGTTGAGGAAGTTGCAGAAGACGTCACTGGATTTTCGCCGGGAGATGAAGTCTTCGGCTGCATAGGCGGTGTGATTGGATGCCCTGGTGCTCTGGCGGAGTACGTTGTGGCGGATGCTGACTTGCTGGCGCTGAAACCATCGAATTTATCTCTGGAGCAGGCTGCGGCATTGCCCCTTGTGTCGATCACGGCATGGGACGGCTTGTTCGACAAGGCTCGCCTGGATGGGAAGAGCGCGCCGACAGTGCTCGTCTACGGCGGCACGGGGGGCGTCGGGCATATTGCTCTGCAACTCGCCAGACAAGCTGGGTGCAAAGTTCACGCAACAGCGTCGTCCGATGCCAAGCTTAAAATCGTCCGTGATCTGGGCGCAGACGTGGCGATCAACTACCGTGAGATGGATGCTGCCGCGATGGTGGCGGCACACACCGGTGGGAACGGCTACGATTTGGTCTTCGATTCTGTCGGAGGCGACAATGTGGTGAAATGTTTCGACGCCGCCGGACTCAACAGCACGGTAGTTTCCATCAATACACGCTGCACCGCCGATCTGGCCCCCATGCACCAGAAGGCACTCTCCCTTCATGTCGTGTTTATGCTGATCCCCCTGGCATCAGGGAAGGGCAGAGCCCGTCACGGCGAGATCCTCAGAGAGCTCACGGCGCTGGTTGAGTCAGGCAGTGTTCGCCCACTAATCCATGATCAGCGGTTCGCAATTCCCGACATCGGAGCAGCTCACACTTTGCTTCAGGAAGGCGGGGCTACTGGGAAGATTGTTCTTATCTGGTAGTCAGATATTACTCTGCCCCTGGTAGTGCGCCGCCGATTGCCTTCTGAAGCTCTGCTTCAATTTGTTTGCCTGCCTGCTCAGCCGCTTCCAGCTCTTCTGCCGTCTTGGCTTTCACTTTTTGTGCGGCTTGGTTGGTGGCATCGACTGCGGATTCGGTCGCGGCTTTGGCAGCCTCTGTCACTTGTTCACCTTTTTCTTTTGCCTGCTCGCTTACCTCCTGAGCGGTTTCGGCTGCCTGTGTTACGGCTTCTTCAGATTTTTCACATCCGACGATTGTGAGGCCAAGGATCGCTGCCAGCAGAATTCCAGTGAGAGATGCAGAAGTGTTTTTCATGATGGAAGACATTGTGGGGTAAATCTTGGCGTTTCTCAAGTGTGATCAGGATGCCGGAAAGGCTTTTGCCAGTGGCATCCCGGCGAGGATTTCGATCGGCAGTTTTTCGTATTCGTATTCGTAGGGCGGTGGGTTCCAGGAGAATTTTTCCGGGTATTGGTCGCGGATCGTGGTCAGTATCGTTCTGGTGGTGGCAAGCGATCGGAAGGTATCGCGATCGGTCACGTGGAGGAATGCTCCCTGGCAGATCGTGCGGGCGTGCTTTTGAAAAGTGGGTTCGAATGCGATCTCACGAAAGTAAACGCCGGGAAGTTCGAGGGCATTGAGTGCCCTGGCAAGCGCATGGCCGTCGATCCATGGAGCTCCGAAAGTTTCAAACGGCCGGGTGGTGCCGCGTCCCTCGGAAAGGTTGGTTGCCTCAAGCAGGCACATGCCGGGATAGACGATCGCTGTGTCCAGGGTGGGCATGTTAGGCGATGGCATCGCCCATGGCAGACCGGTCTGGTCAAACCACATCGAGCGCTCCCAGTGTTGCATCGGCAGAACGGTAAGCAGACAATCGGGGAATACTTCTTTTTGAAACTGCAGCGCCAGTTCGCCGATGGTCTTCCCGTGGCGCACCGGAATCGGATGCAGGCCGACAAATGAAAAGTAGCCGTCCTGAATGACATCGCCCTCGCAGTCGACGCCATTGATTGGATTTGGACGGTCGCAGACGACGACGTGAATGCCAGCTGCAGCGCATGCCTTCATACATAGGTAGAGGCTCCAGATGAAGGTGTAGTAGCGGCTGCCGATGTCCATCAGATCAACCAGCAGCACGTCTATGTTGCCAAGCATTTCCGGTGTGGGCTGGCGATGTTCCCCGTAGAGGCTGTAGACGGGAACTCCCAGTTGTGCATGCCGGTAGCCTTCCCACTCGATCATGTTGTCCTGTGTCGTTCCGGCGAAGCCGTGCTGAGGGCCGAACAGTGTCGTGAGTTTAAAGTGCGTGCCGTCGAGTTCGCCGAGCACATCGACCACTGGCTGGCAGCGGGAAGTGATGGAAGCTGCGTGAAGCACAGCACCCAGGCGCAGCCCTCGAAGCTCTGTTGGCCACAGGTCTGCAAGCCGATCGACTGGAAGGACTACAGGCGGATTCATCGTACGGGGCGCTGCCTTTACGCCCACTGCGGAACGTGCATCTCGAATTCAGGAATGCGGGTGTAAACGATTCTGCCATCGTCCGTGGTCGCAAAAAATGCGCCTGAGGCACTGCTGTCACTCTTGATGACGTGGTAGCTGTTGTAAGAAAAGTCCTCTCCAGGGGCCAGGCGCGGAGTCTGGTTCACTACTCCTTCGCCTTCCACCACTGTTTTTCGATTGGAATCTGCGTGAGAAATAATCCACTTGCGGCCGCGGATCGTCACCGTTTCGTCCGACTGGTTCGAAATTGTGATGAAATACACGAACGGGTGAGGCCGATCTTCGGGCGCTTGCAGGCTGGGCATGTAGATGACGTCGTCTACGTGCGCATTCAATCCTGTGAGTTCTTGTGCATCTGCTGCCACTCCCGACTAAAGAACGGAATCAGCACCGTATAAAGAGGAATCTCACTTGTGAGGGAAAATTTCTGCCGCTAGGATTCATCCATGCCGGTCATTTACAATTCGACACCCGTAGCGCTTTCGGTGGCTGGTTCCGACTGTTCATGCGGGGCGGGAGCCCAGGCCGATCTCAAGACGTTCTCAGCACACGGTGTCTACGGCCTCACAGCGCTGACCTGTGTCGTGGCCGAAGTGCCTGGCCGGGTCACGCGTATCGATGCGATAGCGCCGGGCATGCTGGCCGAGCAGTTGAAGCTGCTGCTGACCGCATTTCCCGTAGTCGCCATGAAGTCTGGCATGCTTCCGTCACGAGAGCATGTGGAAGCCATCGGTTTGGTGCTGGACGGGTTGCCGCCTGACAGAGTTCCGAAGATAGTGGTCGATCCTGTAATGGTAGCGACCAGTGGCGACAAACTGATCGATGATTGCGCGATCGCGGCGCTTCAAACAGAACTGTTTCCCCGCGCTGTGCTGCTGACGCCCAATATGGGAGAGGCATCCGTGTTGCTGGGACGGGAGGTCATTTCGGCCGCAGATCTTGAACCCGCAGCCCGGGCTCTGGCTGATCGATACGAGACCGCCGTACTGGTGAAGGGAGGGCATCTGACAGAAGGTGCCGCACGTGACTGTCTCGTGACCCGAACTGGGACTGTGTGCTACTTTGATTCCGAGTTCGTCCAGGATCGGGATACCCACGGCACCGGTTGCACACTGTCGGCCGCGATTGCTGCAAACCTTGCAAAGGGCATTCCGCTGGAAGATTCGATCCGCAGTGCGAAGCGGTATGTGCATGCAGCGATCGAACACATTCTGCGCTGGAATGGGGAATCAGCGGGGAAAATAGATGCACTCAACCACTTCGCACAGCCGGGAGCATGATCGATTTTAGACGACAGGCGAAATGGGTTCGGGCGTCTGTTGCCCTGACGATGACCTGCATGATGGCGCGGGCGCAAGACCCGGAGCCGAAGGTTGCCGGGGAAGCGGATCTGGTCGAGACACTGAACCAGGCGAGTCTGCAAAGTGCATTTCAGATGCTGCGTCAGCGATATCTTGAGAGAGATGTTTTATCGTTGGACCTCTTGAACCGGATTGCACTTCGAGGACTGCTGGATCACCTGGGCACTGGAGCTGAGCTGGTGCCAGAGAAGAGCAGTGCAGCGCCAGGAGGATCAGGTGAAGCGGAGTTGCGGCTGGTGTCGGAATTGCTCACGAATCAAGTCGCTTATGTTCGTCCGGCGTCGCTTGGTGGTGATGAACTCAAGCGATTCGACTCGGTGCTGACTGGCTTCCAGCGCTCTCCAGCAGAAGCCCTGATTCTGGATTTGCGCTGCCCTGGAGGAGTCGACCGTTTTCGCAATGCTGCCGATTTTGCCAGCAGGTTTGTTGCAACGGGGGTGATGCTGTTTCGGCTTGAGCGCCCCGGGGATGACGCGGGGGCACAGCAGTTCAAATCCAGAAACGGGCTTGCCTGGAAAAAGCGGACCGTAGTGCTGGTAGATGGCGACACAAGTCCAGCGGGTGAGGTCTTGGCGGCGTGCCTTCGCTCGCAGCTGGGGAGCCTGATCGTTGGTCAGGTTACTGTGGGGCGCACGGCTGAGTATGAGGAGGTGCCGTTGGGGGCAGGAGGGCTGCTGCGCTATGCGGTTGCAGAAGTGATCGTAGGGGAAGCGGATCGTGAGGAGCAGACGTTTCGTCAGGGCGTGCTGCCCGACCTTGAGTGTAGGCTTCAGCGCGAGAAGAAGCTTTCCTTATTTGCAGCTTCACAAAAAGCAGGCGTCCGACCGCTGGTTTATGAAGTGGAGCGACAGCGCCTCAATGAAGCGGCGCTCGTGGCAGGAAGAAACCCTGAACTGGAAAATGCGCTGCCTGAAAATGTCCAGCTCCAGGAGTCGGCGAACCACCTCGATCCCGTGATACAGACTGCGCTTGATGTGATCGCAGCAGCGCATCGATTGCAGAAACCTTGATTGTGTCAGAAACTTTGCATTTGCCGGATTGTGATGCTTGCCGTGAGTGTGTCAGGAGGAACCCTTGAATCTGAAGATCAACAAACCAGCTGTGGATATCGCCACCCAGTCCGCCGTGATTCATATCGGGGCCAGTTCGATCGGTCTACTGGTCGGCCAGATGTCACTTGAAACCGGCAATTATGAGGTGGTGGAAATTCTGTCGCGGCCAGTGCCACTGGCTGCGGATATCTTTGAGCATGGCTACATAAGGCCGACGACGATGGATGCCTGCACGGATGCGTTGCGTACGTTCCTGGCAAACATCTCCGAGACCGTGGGGGAGGGTGCCTTGCCTGGACGGGTGCACGCCACCAATATTCTGGCGGAGGCGTCCAATGAAGACGTGTTTTTGAATCGCGTGAGCATCACTTGTGGGATGGAGGTGGCCACGCTGGACGATGGCGAGATGACACGCCTGGTTTATTTCATTTCCCAGCGCCTGTTTGAAACGAAAGCCAAGCTGCTGGGAGCGCACACCGCTGTCTGCCACGTTGGTCCGGGTAATACACGTATTCTCTATTTTGAAGGCGGAAAAATTCAGAGCTACTTCAGTTACCGGCTGGGTGGCTTCCGCATAGCAGGGGCGCTTTCGAGTGAACGTGCTGAGACTTCGAAGCTTGAACTGATCGACGGTAGTATTCGCGGAACACTGGAGAGCATCGTCAACGACTGCGGGGTGCAGGTTGAGTCGTTCGTCGCTCTTGGCGGAGAAATCCAGCTGGTGGCTTCGAAAATTGGTGAGAAGAAAGGCGGACTGATGGTGGTGAAAACCTCGCAGCTAGGCAAATTCCTGAAGGAGATCGAGTCCGATGATTTCGATGACTTAGTGCGGAAGTTTCGCCTCGACTATCACAGTGTGGAGGCTCTCGTTCCCACGGTACGTGCAGTGTACAGCATCGCTGTGGCAATGGGCAGCCGCCGTATCGTCACATTGAGCGGGAGTTTCGATCGCGAACTACTGGAGATGTTGGCATTCCGCGATGGGTCGTTCGCCACACCCATTCAGGAGGAAGTGAGACTGGGAGCGCATCGCCTTGCCGCCAAGTTTCTTGTCGATATGGATCACGCACTGCAAGTGGAAGATCTTTGTGTTCAATTGTTCGACGCCCTGCGATCGCTTCATCATCTGGATGAGGGAGACAAGTTGCTGCTGCGGGTGGCGGCGATTTTGCATGAGGCTGGCAGGTTTGTGAGCCCCAAGGCACACCACCAGCACTCATTTTACTTGATCAAGCACAGCGAAATCTTCGGACTCAGTCATCGCGAAATTGGCATCGTGGCATTGGTTGCTCGCTACCACCGCCATTCGCCGCCTAAGCGAAATCACGAGGGATACAAGGATCTGACGCGGGGGGACCGGCTGCTGGTAGCAAAGTTGGCGTCGATCCTGCGGGTGGCCGATGCTCTGGAGCGCGGTCACAGCCAGCGTGTGCGGAAGCTGGAAGCGGTGCTTGAGGATCGCCATCTCGTACTGGTCGTGTCGGATCTGGAAGACGTGTCGCTGGAGCAATTTGCCATGAATGAGAAAGGGAACCTGTTCACCCAGATATTCGGCGTGGACATCGATGTTCGAGGCGGAATGATCGGCAGCAGGTTGCATGATTGATTGCGCAATCAAGCAATTAAGAATGCCGGTCCCGGCGCTGCTTGCGATTATGCGAGCGGTAGGTTAGGAAAGAGGGAAGATGGAAATCCCGTTCTTCAATCGCGAGCTCTCCTGGCTTGAGTTCAATCAGCGTGTCCTCAATGAGGCAGCGCGCAAGGATTTGCCGCTGTTGGAGCGGTTGAAGTTCCTCGCCATTAGTGCGTCGAATCTGGATGAATTTTTTATGGTTCGTGTGGGGGGACTGCACGAGTTACTCAAATCCGGCAAGCGTAGGCGCGATCCATCTGGCTTTACTCCCAACCAGCAGTTGCGGCTGATTCGCGAGAAAGTGCAGGCGATGACGCGGCAGCAGTATGCCCTTCTGGAAGAGGAGATCGATCCCTCGCTTCGCCACCATGGCATCCGCAGGATTACTTCGGACCATGTCCTGCCGTCGCAGATGGACTACCTCGCGGAATTTTTCGATACTCACTTGTTTCCCGTGCTTACTCCGCTGGCTGTGGATCATGACGATCCAGCGAAGGCTGCCCAATTGATCCCGAATCAGAGAGTGGGGCTACTGGTATTGCTGGAAGCGGTCGACGTTGCTGATAACGGGTTTTTTCGTGTGAATCCTGCGACAGATGGCACGATTCCGTCCAGGCGCAGCGTCATCATCCCGATTCCGTCCAATGTTCCGCGATTCCTCGTGGTTCCAGCCACAGAAGGGTTCGTTTACATGCTTCTGGAGGACGTAGTAGAGCATTTTTGCGCGCAATTGTTTCCTGGAGAGACGGTGCGGGGAGCTGGCAAGTTCCGAATTTCACGCAATGCCGATATTTCTCTGGATGAGATAGGAATTCAGGATTTGGCTGCCGAGATGGTGGAGGCGCTGGCCGAGCGTAAGCGCAGCGATGTCGTCAGGCTGGAAGTGAATGCGGGCCGTTCTGTGATTACGGAGCTTGGGCGGATCTTCGAGGTCAAGAATCCGGGCACCTATGCGACCACCGGTCCGTTGGAACTTGCTGGTTTCATGGAGCTTGCAGTGGCCCCTGGATTCGAGGAACTCAAGGTAGCGCCGTGGGAGCCCCAACCGAGCAGTGCCAGAAATGCTGGCGAGTCGATCTTTAAGACCCTGAACCGCACCGAGCTGCTCCTCTACCATCCTTATGACGACTATGAGCCCGTATTAGCGCTGGTGGAAGAGGCTGCAGAGGATCCAAATGTTGTGGCGATCAAACAGATCCTCTATCGCACGGCGAAGAACAGTCGCATCATCACCGCTCTCATTAAGGCTGCCGAGCGAGGCAAGCAGGTCACTGTGGTGGTCGAATTGAAAGCCCGATTTGACGAGCAGCGCAATCTGGAGCGGGCAGACGAGCTCGAACGCGCAGGTGTCCAGCTGATTTATGGTGTTCAGGGACTTAAGACCCATGCGAAGGCGTGTGTCGTGGTTCGCCGCGAACGCGGCATGGTCCGGCGATACCTTCATTTCGGAACGGGCAACTACAACGAATCGACTGCGCGCCTGTATACGGATGTCAGTTTTCTCACTTCCAAGCCCGAATACGGGATCGAAGCTTCGGGGTTCTTCAACGCGTTAACGGGGGGCGCTCGTCTCGATCCGGGGGAAGCTGTCACTGCTGCGCCCTTCTTTCTCCGGGGCAAGCTCATGGAGTTGATCGAAAGTGAGACCGCCCGGGCCAGTCAGGGCCAGGAAGCAAGGATCGTGGCGAAGTTCAACAGCCTACAGGATAGAGAGATGATCGCGGCATTTTACCGGGCGTCACGTGCTGGCGTGAAGATAAAGCTCAACGTCAGGGGAATCTGCTGTCTCGTTCCAGGCTTGCCCAAGCTGAGCAAGAACATTGAGGTGGTCAGTATCGTCGATCGCTATCTGGAGCATGCCCGGATCTTTTACTTTCATCAGGGCGACAATCCTCAGGTTTTCATCAGTAGTGCCGATCTCATGGACCGCAATCTTGACCGAAGGGTTGAGCTTCTCGTCCAGGTTCACGATCCTGTGCTGGCCGCTGAGTTGACCCGAATTCTCGAGCGGCACTTCGACGACAATTGTCAGGCCTACGATCTTCAATCTGATGGTACTTATATTCGCCGGAAGGCCAAATCTGGCAAAATCCGCCGTGCGCAAAAGCAGTTCCAGCTGGAATCCGAGGAGCGCAAGCGCGTTCGTGGTCAGCACGAGGAGGTGGGATTTGTGCCGCACCGTCCCAGTCGAACGCTGGATGCCGGCTGAGAATTGCCGACATCAGTATTAGTGGGGAAGAACTAGCGCTCGTGGCAGTTTTCGGTCGTCGGGAAATCCTCCAAATTGCGTATGAAAAGTCAGAAAAATTATCGCTGCTACGGCGCCGGTTTGTGCAAGTGGTTCATTTCAAGTGGATTGAGGACATTTTGCAATCAGAGTGAAAATTATGATAATTGTTGCAATATCCTTTTTATGTAATAAACTATTGTATCATGAAGAATCGAATTAGTTCCGCAGCGCTTATTGTCACAATGCTGGTGACAACCCCTGTTGCAGTCCCTCAAGGAAATCTCACGGATTTTCTAACGGAGGGTCTTGATGCGGCAACTGCTGCCGCTGCGGCAGCGACTGGAGGAGCCAACAACGGGAATGCGAATGGCAACAACGGGAACGGGAACGGCAATAACGGGAACGGGAACGGGAACGGGAACGGCAATAACGGGAACGGGAACGGCAACAACGGCAACAACGGCAACAACGGGAACGGAAATGGGAATGGGAACGGCAACAATGGTAAGGGGAAGACGTTCACCGAATCTTCTGATGATATGGAATTTCTCGAAGCGGAGACTGCTGCTTCAGCTGCCGCTGCTGGGGTAGCTGGTGATTATCAGGAATACTCCGAACGGCTGGCCAAGACCCTCGCAAGACTGACGCCCGCCCAGCAGGCGGCCATCTTTAAGTGATTCGAACGGGTTCCATTCCGCGCCTACACCGGCATTGTGCTGTTCTCCGGCAAAGACCTGGCCGTTAATATCACGGGTCCAGGAAATCTGAGAAATCCCGACAGTAATCGGCATCGTCGCCTAATTGCCAAATTTTAAAGCGGGACTCGATCGAGATCGAGTATTCCCGCTTTTTTGTTCGACTGGGCGATCTTCCCATCGGCTCGTGGGATCTGAGCGTTTAGCAAAGGCGCTTGCGAGGCTCACACCTGAGCAGCAGGCCAAGATCTTCGATTGATCCAAACGGGGAACAATGCGCAGGAGTGGGGCTTGTTACATCACCATTCCGCCATCCACTGCTAGTACCTGTCCCGTGATATAGCGGGCACGGGGGCTCGCGAGAAAGCCAGCGGTTGCTGCAATGTCGTCGACTTCGCCGAGTTTTTTAAGGGGGACCCGATCGAGTATCCCGGCTTTCATTTCTTCGGTCAGGCCATCGGTCATATCGGTTACGATGAAACCCGGGGCGATGGCATTGACGGTCACACCACGCCCTGAAAACTCGCGAGCAAGGGATTTTGTGAGCCCAATCAGCCCCGCCTTGCTGGCAGCGTAGTTTACCTGCCCGGCATTTCCGATCAGCCCGATCACCGATGTAATGTTAATGACCCGGGCATCGGCCTGTTTTAGAAGCGATCTCTGCACCGCTTTGATCATGTTGAAGGCACCCTTGAGATTGGTGTCCAGAACGGTATCCCAGTCTTCATCGCTCATTCGCATGCAGAGGCCGTCGCGAGTGACGCCCGCATTATTGACGAGAATATCGACCTTGCCAAAGTCACTGATGATCTGTTTGCCGGTTGCCATGCAGGCGGCCGTGTCTGAGACATCGAGCGCATAGGGGCGGGCGGAATCCGGAAATGACGCGTTCAGTTCGTTCGCTGATTTTGTAGAATTAGCTTCCGTCCGGCTGACCACGGCGACCCGTGCCCCTCCAGCGGCCAGTTCTTGCGCGATCGCGAGGCCAATGCCGCGACCGGCACCGGTGACAACTGCAACTTTTTCATCGAATATTCCCATGTTGACCTTTTTCCACCTGCGCGAGCAAAACGCAACTCCGGAATGCATGAGGATGGAGCCGTGTCGTAATCCTGCGCACTACAGCAATTGAACAATGGCGGGCCCGATTGAAACACCGATGGCGGAGGAAATCCTTAGATGGGCTCGGATCTGCCTCCGGGCCCGGAATTCCGGGGTTCACTCTTGCTTCAATGGAAAGGCTTTGCTGGACACCGTCCGCGCCTGTCCAGCATCGGAATAAACGATCAGTGTTTCGCATTTGGAGTGGGTCTCAATGAACTCCAGTCCTTTAGGATTTCCCAGGACACTGACTGCCGAGGCCAGTGCATCCGCCTCAGTGCCTGTCGGTGCGAGCACGCTGACTTGCATTTGGTGGGTCAGCCCCATGCCGGTCGAGGGATCCACGATGTGTGAGTAGCGGACGTCACCGATTTCCACAAACTGGTGAAGGTCTCCTGATGTCGCCAGCGCCGCATTTGCCAGCGGGATGATCCAAGGTTCTGCTTCGTTTTTGGGATTGCGCACGGCCACGTTCCAATGCTCGCGACCTGGTGGAGGATCCCCGGCGAAGACATCGCCGCCGCCATCAATCAGCACCTGTGTAATGCCAAATTTTTCACGAATGACTTCGATGACCGCATCGAGCGCGTAGCCCTTCGCTACGCCTCCCAGGTCTAATTGCATGCCAGAAGCTGACAGCGTGACGCGCTGGCCGTTTTTATCCAGTTGGATGAGGCTGCAGTCTACACGTTCACGGGCGAGCCGCAGAGCCTCTCCGTCGGGCAAGATCTTCGTTTCGCGCGCCGTGCGCCACAGCTTTACCAGGGGGCCGATCGTAACATCGAATGCTCCACCAGTTTCCTCGCACAGAGATTTGGAAAACTTCAGCACGCTCCACAAATCGGCACTCACAGGAGTCGCTGCATTCGTTCCGGATGTGCTGCACAGCTTATTCAGTTCACTTTCCGCTTTGTAGTCGCTCAATGCTTCGTCGAGTGCAAGGATGCGATCGAAAGCGGCCTTTGCCGCACGGTTTGCTGTGAGCTGGTCGTCAGCATAAAGGGTGAGTTGGAAGAGTGTGCCCATGCTGGGCTGGCGAAACGTGAACTTTTGCAGATCTCCTGCCTCAACCCGTGAAACGGGCATGCTGCTCCAGATGCATGCCGCGAGCATGAGAGTGACGTTGCAGATTCTAGGGGACGGATCCATGTTGCCTAAACAACCTTTCGAAACGCCCCCATGTCAAACTCGCTGAAACTTACTTCCTACATCAACCTCGCGATCGAACAGGGGGCCAGTGACACGTTTTTCTCGGAAGGTGTGACGGTAAGGATGAAGATCAACGGGACACTGCGGGAAGTGGGGACTGAAGCTGTCGATCGGGCAGGCTTAGTGGAGTTTTGGCAGGCGTGCGGCAAAGATCCGGTGGTCATGGATGCGGATACCGCCTACGTGGCACCTGATGGCACCCGGTTTCGCGTCAATCTCTTCCGCCACATGGGCAAGCTTGGAGCGGTGCTCCGGCAGATCAAGACGGACATCCCAAGTCTGGAATCACTGGGGCTTCCGCAGGCGCTGCTGACTGCATGGATGAGCCAGCCATCTGGTCTGGTTCTAGTGACGGGGCCTACCGGATGCGGTAAGTCGACGACGATCGCGGCGTGTCTGGAGTGGATCAATCAAAACCACGCCCGGCACGTGGTCACGATCGAAGACCCGGTCGAGTATCAGTTTGTCGACAAAAAATCGATGTTCTCGCAGCGGGAGGTTCACACCGACACGCCCTCCTTTGCGAATGGTTTGCGCAGTTCGCTGCGGCAGGCACCCGACATTATTCTATTGGGGGAGATCCGGGATTTAGAGTCGGCCAGGATTGCTCTTCAGGCTGCGGAGACTGGCCACCTTGTGCTGTCGACGGTTCACAGCTCGGGAGTGCAGGACGCACTCGATCGGTTGGTGAATCTGTTTTCAGAACATGAGCGGCATAGCCTGCTGAGTCTGCTCAGTGCGCAATTGATCGGCGTCTTTTCTCAGATGCTGCTGCCATGTGCAGAGGACGATGACGTGCACGTCGTTTGCGAGCACATGAATAACGAGGGGGCAACGCGCCTTTGGATTCGCGAGGCGAGGCTGCCGGAGCTGCAGGATTTCATTGCCAAATCCGACGATGGCTGGAACCTCAGTTTCATGCGCAGCCTGGTGGCTGCGGCCAGAGCCGGCCGGGTCGATAAGCAAGTGGCCCGCCGCGCATCGGCGAATGCAACAGAGTTCGATCGCGCGCTGCTGGGAATTTCTTCTTAGTCGCTCTCAAGCTCGACTTTGTCGTAGATTGCCCGGATCGGCAGTTCACAATCAATCGATGTTAGAGTGATGGTGTCGTCGATGTTACTGTAGGATTGGAGGGCCCACGTATTGTTGGACTGTCGGCGGTAGACGTCGATGAGGATTTGTCCCTGATCGATCAGGATATACTCCTGTAGTGAAGGAATTCCCCGGTAAAGTGCGAACTTGCGGCCCCTGTCGTAGGCTTCGGTACTGGCTGAAAGGACTTCCAGAAGAAGTGTTGGATTCAAAAGGACATCCCGCTTGTCATCGAAAAAATCGGGCTGCCCACAGAGTGCCGACAGATCCGGGTAGTGCTGCGTTCCTTCCAATTCCGTGCGGACTTTCATGTCGCTGTTGTAGACCCTGCATGGGCGGTCAGTGAAGGCTGCATGGAGTAATCCAGTGCAGTTTGTTGCGATCAGACTATGCTGCTCGGAGCCACCCGACATTCCGTAGACTTCGCCATCCACAAACTCGCTCTTGGTAGGAGCAATGCGCTCGGCGGCCAGATAATCCTGCTCCGTTACACGAATTTTCCCAAGTGCTCCCATGGAAGGACAGTAGTTTGATCCAATGCTTGTATCAACAGAATTGATAAACCTGCCGAAATGAGTTGAAGGCGGTCTCCTGCATCCCTGTCGGTTCCACTTTTGCTCAAGTTTTCCTTACGCCTCGATGAAGTGATCGTGATCATCTTTTTCGAGTTCCAGTGCGCAGTCGATGAGGGCAAGATGGCTGTAGGCCTGGGGGAAGTTGCCGAGTTGTCTGCGGGTAGTGAAGTCCAGGTCTTCGCCGTACAATCCGTGAGGATTTGCTGCGGCCAGCAGGCTGTCGAACATTTCGCGGGCTTCCTTGCGTCGACCAGTAACGGACAGCGCTTTGACCATCCAGAATGAGCAGACGGTGAAAGCGCTGTTGCCGTCGTTTTTGTAGCGATACATCAGTCCGTCCCGGCAAAGTTCCTGAAGCGTAAGGTCAACAGTGGAAATGAAACGGGGGTCGTCGTGTTCGAGAAATCCATACTCGGCCATGAGCAGGTTTGCAGCGTCGAGTTCGGTGGAGCCATATGCCTGCGTGAAAGCTCCTATTGATTCGTTCCATCCCTGCTCACAGATATCCATGTAGATGTCTTCAAGCAGCGGGACGTGCCGCTCTGCCCAGTCATTCTTCTCCAGCAGGCAGGCGATGCGAATGGCGCGGTCGATCGCGACCCAGCAGAGAACTTTTGAAAAGACAAACTGACGGGGTTTTCCAGAAATCTCCCAGATCCCTCGATCCGGTTCCTGCCAGCGCTCGGCTACAGAACGGGCGACTGAACGCACGCGGGTCCAGAGGCGGTCGAGACTTTCCGGCGTCCGCACCCTTTGACTCAAGTCCTGATAGATGACATCGAGCAGCACGCCATAGATGTCGTGCTGCTCCTGATCGTGAACAGCATTGCCAATGCGCACTGGTTGTGAATCCATGTAGCCGCTCAGGTGGTCGAGCGTTTCTTCCGGCAGCTCTTTCTCACCCCGCAGGCCATACATGATCTGCAGGTTTTCGTCCTTGGTCGTGACAGTGCGCAAAATCCAGTCGATGAAGCGCGTAGCCATTCCCGGGTGGCCGAGCTTGCGCAATATGGACACTGTCATGGATGCATCACGGATCCAGCAGAAGCGATAGTCCCAATTCTGGGAGCCGCCGATCGATGCGGGCAGGGAAGTGGTCACGGCTGCGACGACGGCTCCCGTTGGGTCGAACTGCAGCATGCGCAGTGTCAGTGCACTGCGGAGAACTTGCTCGCCGTACTTAGCCGGGCGGTGGGTGCGGGCAGACCAGAGCAGCCAACAGGAACGTGTGCGCTGCAACATGAGGTTGACCGTTTCGCCTGCAGGTTCCTGAACTTTGTCGTGATAGCTGACGAACAGGAAGCGCTTTTCATTGAGGGTGATCACTGCGCTAGCCTGCACTTCTTCGGTGTCCAGATCGGTGTAAAGATAGAGCGACTCATACACCTTTGATCCATCTTCCCTGGTACCTGTTGTCTGACTCTTGATGCGGTTCTCGTCGACGGTGTGTGTGGTCTCGAATTTTGCGTAGCCCAGTTGCGGATCGTAGCGGACGCGGATTTGCGGATTTCCCGAGACAGGCTCTAACACTCGTACCAGATCAGAGGAGGCATCACCTTCCGAACCTGCCTTTCCATCCCATGTGTAGCGCGGCATGAAGTCGATCACATTGAAAGCGCCGCTCTCGCCTTCGAATCGTGTCACCAGGATGTTGGTATGGCGCTCGTATTCTTGAGATACGGCCTTGCCATCGACCATCTCAATACCAAAGCTGCCGCCTTTCCCTTTGTCGAGGATCGATGCAAACACGGTGCCCGAATCGAAATCCGGCAGGCAGGCAAAAACGATGGTGCCGTTCGGTTCAATCAGTGCGGCTGATCGCCCATTGCCAATGACACCGTGATCATAGTTGCCGGTTGGGAGGGATGAAGAAGTGCTCATGAATGGGAAAAAGGGAAACAGGATCAACGTGGGCGAAATGCGCGTTCATCTTGATTGCCAGGCGGTTATCGTGCATTTTGAGGGGCTGAAATATGGCTTGGTATCGTCTCTATGTATCACTCGGTGGCAGTCTGCCAACGAAAAGATTGCCACGAATAGTCAGCGGAAAAAGGTTGTTGAAACGGTTCCAGCCCACTTGAATGCCCTGCATGCGCTTCAAGCTGTTCTTTATTCTTTCACTCTCCTGTTTGATTCCTGTCGGCACCCACGTCCGTGCCTTGGCGGACGAAGCAAGCGGGAAGCCGAATGTGATCTTTTTCCTTTCGGATGATCAACGGGCAGATTTCCTTGGCTGCGCGGGCCATCCTGTGCTCCGAACGCCGAATATTGACAAGTTGGCGCGGAACGGAGTGCGTTTCACTAACATGTTCGTTACCACTGCGATCTGTGCGGCCAGCCGGGCGTCATTGTTTACGGGCACTGTGGAGCGAACCCACGGTTACACCTTTGGGATGCCTCCGATCCCGAAATCGCTCATTACCTCGAGCTATCCGGCTGTGCTGAAAGCATCTGGTTACCGAACGGGGTTTGTCGGGAAGTTTGGTGTGGGCGTGATGAAAGGGGCACAGGCGGAAATGTTCGACATGTTTGTCCCGCTCAATAGGACACCGTACTTCAAAAAGCAGCCCGACGGCAGCGAGCGCCATGTGTCCGAGATTGCCGGCGACAAGGCGATCGCTTTTTTGAAAGAACGACCGGACAAGGCGCAGCCGTTCTGCCTTTCCGTGAGTTTCAATGCTCCCCATGCGGAGGACAACGACAAGGAAAATCAATTTCCCTGGCCGAAGGCGATGGACGGACTCTACGACGATGTCGAAATTCCCGCCCCGGAACTGACTGATGCCGCGTTGCTGGACACCCAGCCAGACTTCCTGAAGAATTCGCTCAACCGTGAACGCTGGTTCTGGCGCTGGGACACTTCGGAAAAGTATCAGAAGAATGTCAGAGCATACTACCGGATGATCAGCGGGGTCGACAACGTCATAGGCAGGGTTCTGGCAGAGGTGGCACGCCTCGGTCTGAGTGAGAACACGGTGGTCATTTTCTCCGGCGACAATGGTTACTACCGGGGCGATCGAAATTTCGCCGGCAAATGGTCGCACTATGAAGAAGCTCTGCGCGTGCCCCTGGTGATCTACGATCCTCGCATTCCGGCGCTGTCTGATCAATCAAAGACATCTTCAGACATGACCCTTAATATCGACATTCCGGCGACCATTGTAGACAT
>JAGROY010000451.1 GCA_020439995.1 Verrucomicrobiia bacterium | reverse complement strand
GGCCTTTTCATTCTCGCCCTCGTGCATCCAGTGTTGAGCATCAAGAGCGCTCATCAGCCGAAGTTGTTTGTCGGCGATCGTCTTCAACGGAGCTGGGTAATCTTCGCCGTCAATGATTTCCTGAAAGGCTTTCTTCGCTTTCGTTGTCTCGCCAGCGTGGAACAGGGCAAATGCGAGTTCTTCCTGCCACTTGAACATGCTGCTTTCTTTCTGTGAGGCCTTCGCTGCGGCGAGCGCGGATGCCGCTTCAGAATGTCGGCCTACCATTGCCAGTGCTTCGGCGAGTAGCGCATGATTGTCGGGAGAACGATCGAGTTTTGCCAGCCTTGCGGATGTTTCCACCGCTTGCGATCCTTTCTTCATCCGAAGGTACGCTTCGGTGACTGCCTTGAGCGCTGGAATACTATCGCTTCCTTCTTTCTCAAGGATTAACTCGGCGAGCGATTCCGTCATTTGCCAGTTGAAAAGTTCTTCATAGGTTTCGAGAAACTGCAGGCGTTGAGCGGCAGTGCCCGCGCGGGCGTTCTCGATGATTTGCTCGTCGTAGGCCGTGGCCTCAACGGCTGGAATTGCCGGGAGGATCTCGCTTGCAGGTGCGATCTCTTCGCTTTTCCGGTTCTCGACTGATTGTTCCGGTGACTGCGCAAGTCCCGCATCATGCAGCGCACAAGACCACCACAACGCCACGAACGCCGATCGGAAGATCGCCGACTTCGGTGGTTGATAAGAGGTGGCTTTCATTGATAATACGGAAAATATGGTAAATATATAATAGTCTATTTTTGGAATAATCCAACAAGTCTTAAACATTTATTTCGTTAAAAATCTAACAGTTCATGGCTAATCGATTTAAACGTCATTTTTTATACTAATTCTTGAAATTTGAGGTCACTCGGGTAATGTCGCAATGTTGTGATTCATTTACGAACATTGCTCGCAGGTTTGATGCTGCTGGTTCCTTTCGGAGCTTCCTGCTGTCAGGCGTCTGATGAGACGGCCTTCCGAACGGGGGAGTTGGTGAAGCGGGAATTGTTGGTTCTATTCGGCAATGATGCGCGGGAATCTGCCGAGGACATGGGATGGCCGCGGGACACTGCCGCTGCCCGGAAACTGCAAACTCCGCTGGAGTGGATGGGCTACGAGTTGCGCTATCACAATCTTTTGAAGGAAGGGCCTTTGAAAAAAGGCGAGCTATCCCGGTATGGGGGATTGATCGTGGATGGATCGCTCCATGTGCCAGAAGTGATTGAGGAATACGCGGCCTCGGCCGTGATCGATGCCAGGAAAGCTGGGATCCCCATTCTCATTTTCGGGCCGTATCCTTTCTCAAGCCCCGAGGTCGCTGCGAAAGTAGCGGATGCGCTTTCCCTTCAGGGGGACGGTTCGGTCGTCAGGTTTCCTCAGACCACGGGAATCGTTTCGTTGGACACGGCGATGATGAATTTTGAAGCTGAAGTGCGACCGCGAAATGTGCCAACGCCCAGCCTGCAGGCTCCGCAAGGTGCTGATGTTTTTTTGTCAGTCATCGCCCGTGCTGCGAGTGGCGAGGCGGCACGCTTCGATCCTGTGTTTCTGGCGGACTGGGGAGGCATGGTGCTCGATCCGTATCTGGAGTTTCAGCCATCGTTGAAGCAAACGCTCCTGCTCATCGATCTCTACAAGTATCTAGCGCGTATCTGGCCGGTCGGGGCATTCCCTGCGCCCGATCCCACCACTCGAAACGGCCTGCGCGTCTTCCTGAGTCACATCGATGGGGATGGCTTTGCCTCGCTGAGTAATTTGCGTGGCGGTACCACCTGCGGAGAGATCATTCTGGAACGCATTCTCAAAAAGTATCCGGTGCCGGTAACTGTATCGATCGTTGAGGCCAATGTCAGGGCGCAGGAGTTTGGTCAGAGACCCGAGACAGTGGAAGAATTGGAACGAGTGGCGCGGGAAATCTTCGACCTCCCGAATGTGGAACCTGCCACGCACACGTATTCTCATCCGTTCATTTGGTTGGATAGTGACCTTCCCTATGAAGAGGAATACGAGACTCGTAATCTTAAGTTGAATCCTGGCGTCGTCTATCCGGAGATTGATCTTGAGCGCGAGATCGCGGGCTCCGCGAATTATGTAAAGAGCCTGTTGCCCTCGGGTAAAAACGTTGAGCTTGTCCTCTGGTCGGGCAATTGCCAGCCTGGAGCAGAGGCGCTTCAAGTAGCTTCGAAACACCAGCTGGCCAACATGAACGGTGGTGACACAGTGATCTGCCGACGCTATCCCGGCATCGCTGGTGTTGCTCCGCGAATCATGTATTGGGACGACCAGATTCAAGTGTTGGCCCCCAACCAAAACGATTTCGTCTACACGCAAGACTGGCAGGGCACCAGCCGGACGGGATTTTCTGAGATTCTGGAAACCTATCAACTCACCGAGACACCGAGACGGTTGAAACCCGTCAATGTGTACTATCACTTCTATAGCGGAGCACTGGTCGGGCCAATGTCCGCGCTGGATCGCGTGTACCGCTGGTGTCTTGAGCAACCTTTGCACCCGCTCACCGCTTCCGACTTTGTTGGGACAACTCTCGATAGTCACGCAACCCAGATCTACAAGGAAGGCAAGCGTCGATGGAGGTTTGTGAATGCCGGGCACCTGCGCACCTTCCGTATACCGGCGAATTCTGGAGTGCCAGTGCTGTCCGTCAGCGTAGGAGTCACCGGCTACAACCGGGAAGGTGACTTTCTCTACATTCATACGGACGGACGCTCCGAGACTGTTCTGGAGCTGGGCGATTTGTCGGTGCCAGAGATGCATCTGTTCTTGCAGAAGACGACGAATGCGATTGAATTCGAATCGCTGACGTCTGAGAGCGCCCGGTTCAGGCAGAACGGGCTTCGTGAGGCGGATACGGTATTCGGAGGCGCAGAGCCTGGACGCGACTA
>JAGROY010000450.1 GCA_020439995.1 Verrucomicrobiia bacterium | reverse complement strand
CGCTTGAGATCGGCGTAATCACCATCCGGCACGGTGATCATCTGCACCGCCAGCAGGCCATCAGGCTTAAGTACCTCGTTGCACTTGGCCGCCCAGGTATTGTGGTATTTGTGCCCAACGGCTTCGAGCATTTCAATCGATGCGATCTTGTCGAATTGCCCCGTGATGTCCCGGTAGTCCTGCAAGCGAATCTCGATCTTCTCTTCCAGACCAGCTTCTTTTACGCGACGCGTCGCTTCATTGAACTGGGCCTGTGAAATGGTCACCGCTGTGACCCGGCAGCCGTATTTTGAGGCCGCATGGCAACTGAATCCACCCCAGCCGCAACCAATCTCCAGCACGTGATCGCAGGCCTTGAGCTGAAGCTTTTCACAGAGAGCGTCATACTTTGCCCGCTGCGCCTCCTCCAGCGTCTGGTCAGGCGCGGTGAAGCGTGCCGCAGAGTATGTCATGCTTGGGTCCAACCAGAGTTTGTAGAACGCATTCCCCAAATCGTAGTGCTCTTCAATATTGCGCCGACTGGTTTCTTTGCTGTTGTGCCGCAGCCGGTGCCCGATGCGGTCCAAAAAATTCAAGATGCCTACGATGCGAAACTTCTGCGATGAACCGCGCAGCTTTTTGTCGGCATGCAGGTTCAAAATGAACCATTCGATGACCTTCCTGATGTCGCTGGTGTCCCAGTCGCCGTCGATGTAGGACTCGCCAAGACCGACGCCGCCACCGAGCGCGCACTTTTTGAAAAACCCTTCATCCCGCACGATAACCCGGGCGGCTGCTTCAGAACCTGCGCTCAAATTTTGATTTCCGAGCACCAGCTTTTCACCGTCCGGCAACTGCATTTCGAGCCTGCCGCAAGAGAACGCTCTCAGTATCTTGAGAACGGGCGCGCGGTAGATGCTCCGGGAGGCAGGCTTTAGTGCGATAGCAGGTTTCACTGAATTCATGAATTTGTTTCCTCAGCGAGAGACGAGTGGGGATGAAGAAGATCTCGCTGTAACTCTGGAGCGTCGCCCTTCCGAAACACCGGAAGCCGCTTCGCCCAGAGCCGTAGCGCCTGCCAGTGAATCTTCGCGATTACCTGCAAAGTCAGTGCTGGATAGCGCACGGTGAACCAGAACAGCCGCGCGTTCGTCAGTTCCTTCCGCGTTCCGCGAATCCAGCTTACTAAAGTCGTCTTGCTGTCCTCGATATCGTCGATGTGAATCTCGATCCTTTCGCCGGGCACCTTCAGGCGAAAATCGAACTGCGTGGTAAGACTGGTGAACGGGGACACGTAGAAATGCTTCGGTACTGTGCGTCGAAACGTGGTGCCAGCAGGCGCTTCGATCAGCCACGGCTTCACTTCGCGAAAGGTATTGCACACCTCCACCACGGCGTGCAGCGGTTCTCCATTGGGGCTGGAAATAAAGTAAAAGCATACGGGATTGAAGATGTATCCCATGATACGGGGCAGAGTGACCAATCGGATGCGTGAACCTTCGGGAAGCTCGATCCCCTGCCCTTTCAGCCACTCCTCCAGATTTGCCCTCAGATCCGCTTTGCCCAGGTCGAGATGGTCAGAATCGCGGAATGTGAACACGTTGAATCGGTTGCGCGAGAACAGCAGCAGGCGCCGTGAGAGCTGGGGAAGCTCATCGAGATCGAGGTCGAGAAAGAACAAGCGGTAACTGAACCGGTGCCTCTTGGGCGACAGCCGTTCGTGATAAACCTCGCACTCGTAGAGCCCGGAGTTCACTCCCGGGCCTCCCATGGGTCGCCGCCAAGCAGCGTGGCACACAGATCGACGGCGGACCTAAATGCATCCTCGTGAAAACCGTAGCGGAAGTAGCTGCCACAGAAAAAGGTCGTGCCACTGGTGTCGTTCAGTTCGGGCAGGCGGCGTTGCGCCTTGATGGCATCGAGATCAAACAGCGGGTGCTCGTAGTCGAGCGAACGCCTGCATGCGGCAGCAGGCACGCAATCACTTACATTGAGCGATACAAAGTAGTCGTGCTTCCTAGACACGCCCTGCAGGGAATTCATCCAGTAGTGCGTGCTGGGGCCCGTTGCTTCACTGCGGTAATTCCACGATGCCCAGCAGCTCCGCGTCTTCGGCATGAACTTTGGATCGGTGTGCACACGGACAGAATTAGGCTGGTAGGCAAAGAGAGTCAACAACTCTCGCTGAAGCGGCGTCGGCGACTCTAGCAGGCGCAATGCCTGATCCGCGTGCGTCGCGAAGATCACCTTGTCAAACGTCTCAATACCAAGCCGGGTTTCGATTCCCACCAGCCCCGCTCCGGAAAGGTGCACTCGCTGCACAGGCGTGCTTGGGTGAATACGGTCGCGAAATGGCGCGATCAAACGTTTCACATACTCGCGCGCACCACCATCGACGGTGCGCCAAGGATGCTGCGTGTCGAGCCCGAGGAATCCATGGTTGTGCCAGAAGCGCAGCAGAGTCATCGCTGGAAAACGCAGCATCTCATCCGGCGGTGTCGACCACACTGCCGAACTCATTGGCACAAGATAGCGCTCCAGAAAATCCTGACCGTAACCTCGGGCATCCACGTATTCAGCCAGCGTCATCTCCTCCCACTGCGCATCATTCAATGCCTCGACGGCTTCCCTGTTGAACCGGTTCAGCTGGAGAAGAAATCGCCAGTGCCGCAGGTTGAGGAGGTTCCGCCGTTGAGCAAACAACGTGTTCACACTGGAACCATTCCACTCCACCCCAGATGCCCCGTGATGGACACTGAAGGACATCTCAGTCGGCTTGGTGGGCACCTTGAGATAAGCGAACAACCGCGTGAGCAGCGGATACGTCACCTCGTTGTAAACCATAAATCCGGTATCGAGAACTGCCTCACCATCGCCCTCATTTATGGCAATGGTATTACTGTGACCACCGATGTGGTCGTTCGCTTCGAAGATCTTCAGCTCCGACCCGTGTCGCAAAAAATGCGCGCAGCCCAGGCCTGCGATGCCGCTACCGATGATGGCGATCTTATCCACGACTGGAGAATGAGCACTGGGGACTGGGGATTGAAGGACACGAGTTCACCCCTAGAGTTCGCTGCGAAGCTGGTTTTGGATTCAAAAAAATGCTTACCCGCCGGGGAATCTTCTGCTAGCCGCAGACATCCCAATCCAGAAAAAACGCACTCAAAGGGAATAGACACCCCGGACTTTGCCTCTAGCATGCACCTGTAACTCAATGGTCTCGAACAATAACCC
>JAGROY010000090.1 GCA_020439995.1 Verrucomicrobiia bacterium | reverse complement strand
CTTTTTTCCGCCGCGATGTACTAGGCCCGTTGTGGATCTGATAGGAGCCGAGAGATTGGCAGTGAAAACTTCTTACATTGGAGTTAGGATCGCCTACTTTGAGGCTCAAGAGCTCTGACTCGACAGTGAGGCAGCCAGTCGTTTGAATATTCTCTTCGATCAGCCATCCAAAGAACTTTTGATGGTCCTCCACCTGTACCGCGCCCAATCCTTCGACAAACTCCACGGACGGCGTCACTTTTTCATCGTCATCATCGTGAACACACTTCGTCATTCGGCCATTCTCAACCGTTGCTCCCTGGTCTGCAATCGATCGCAGATAGAATGCCCACTCGTAACGCGTTCCTTCAATCAAAGGTTCACCTCGATCCAGATTGGTCACCTCGGAAAGAGATTCCGTTTCCCTTACGCCACAGCCTGACAGGAGCGCCGCCGTGAGAAAAGTGATCCCAACTCGGACTAATGCGTCGCAAATCCTGCTACAAATCGTTCGTCGTTTTTTCCTCATTTCTTTATCCATTATCCATCAGTTTAAGGTTTAAGGATGAATGGAAAATCAGGGAATGCCAGAAAGAAAAATGTGAAGCAATGCGGACAGAAAATCGAAGCGTAGGCCCGTTGTTCCGCATACGGCCGACATCGCGATCAATTAATTGGCTCTACGGGGCCAAGATTCCGGCCTGCGGACAATCGATGGGAAACTGGACGGCTTTTTGTAATCGACGTCAGGATTCATATTACTATGATGGGCGGATCAATCCGGAATCATATGAGTGAGATAAGCAGAGTGTTGAAGTTAGTGGTGTTGGTGCTTTTTGCGTCGGCCATTCAATTGTGCGTGGTTTCCGCGCAGGTTGATTCGATCGATTCGATGCTCAAGGCCAGCGGCGCTAGTGAAGCGGACATAGCGAAGGTGAAGGAGGCATTCAATGCTGGCAGCGTGCGGGGTGACTGGAAGCCGCTCGAAGCGTTGTTGGATCACGAAGCCCAGCCGGTCGCTGCGTTCGCCGGAGGAATCCTGATCGAGAATGGCCAAGCCGATGCTGTGGTGCGGCACTTGAAATCCCGCGGAAAGCACTTCCCTGCACTACTTATGCTGAGTGGTGCGCTTCCAACACTTGACTGGCTCGATGTCGCGGTGGCTGAGCTTTCCGCGACTGAAAGCGACGAGGATTCCCGCAGGATCGCACAGGTGGGGTTGAGTGCGGTGAGCGGTGAAAAATTCACCGACGCTCGGGAGTGGGAAGACTGGTTGAAAGGGAAGCGCAGCACGTTCGAGCAGTCTGGCGTGCCGCAACCGGATCCGCGTGATTTCATCGAATTGACAAGAACCGCGTTCGCAGAGAAGCGCACCGAAGATTTCCGGGAGGCCATCGCGGAGTCGAAGCATGATTTTGAAAAAGGAGGTGATGCTCCTGCGAACGTCAAAGCGGCCAAGGTCATCGATGCGATTGACAATATGTTTGGACAAGCTCTGGATGCCAGGGAGGCTGGAGCCACGATGGAACGGAGTGCGGATGCAAAGGCAGGCGATCGGTTTTTCCGGCACAGCGAGTTTCAGCGCGCCGTAGTCGCCTACGGCCGGGCAGTGGAACTGGAGCCGGACGATGACCGCAGCCGGTATCTGGGTGGAGTCGCCTTGTTTGAAGCAGGACAATTGGATGCCGCCTCGGCGTTGTTTGCTGAGCTGGCCAAGCGGTCAACGGAAGCAGACGCCGCTGCCTTCATGGCGAAGGTCGCCAGCGACAAGGACATTGCTGCCATCGGCGCATTGGCGGTCGCAGAAAGAATTCTTAAACAAGAACGGCCCGGAACTAAAAAGGACGAGGAGCCGGACTTTGATGCATTGTTCACGGGCGGATGGAAGTTCCCTGTGCTCAAGCAACTGACGGGGGCAGCCATGGTGGAAGGCGAATCCATAGCCTCAATCGATCAGGAACCAGTGCTCGAGGCTATCGCAGAAAGCGCCGCCCTTCAGGACTGGCGCGGGATGCTGGGCGCCGCCTTTTGCCTGCCGCGTGATCAGCGATTGTCCTACTTCATCGAGGCCGCCAGACAATTTCAAGACCGTCCCGAAGTTCTCGCGGCAGCCATCTCCGTAGCTGGTGTCGGTCTTGAACGCGAAAAAACTAAAGCAGTCGAGCATGAACTGTTCGAAAAATTCGCCGCTTGTGATCCCGATAACTTTATTGCGCAATTGCTCATGATCACCCGCGATGTCAAAACGGAACGACCTGCGGACGGGAAACGCACTTTGGATTCAGCTGTCGTTCAGCAGTTGCATGAACTTGCTGCAGGTAGTCTTGAACCGCGTTCTTACCTGCACGTCCACCAGGCCGCATGTGACGCCTACCTGCAAAGTGTCAACCATCCGTTCCGGCGACAATCCCGGGAATTGGCTTCATTACTCGACAGGCATCTGACGCGGGTAGTCGTTGCGCTCGGGGTACTGAGAAAATCCGAAACGCTCACCGACATCGAATGCGCTGATCGGCTGACAATGAAATTGATCGATTCACAGGTGCTTGGCCCCATGGAGATCGCCCTGAAGTTATCCCAGATTGAAATTAGAACGAATCTCAAGGCCGCTTATGTGGCTGCTGGGCAGGCTGAGAAGGCAGAGAAGATCGTCGTGCCGGATAAAAAGGCTCTCCTTTCCATGCCGCTGGAGATTTCTCCCCTGTTGAAGCTCTGTGTTCCCTCCATCGAGCGGGCGATCAATGAGTCGGGAGATGGGTAGACGTCGGCCTCAAATGAAGCTAATGGACAGATCAAAAAAACAAAGAGAATGACGCAACGTAAATCGAACACCACATTGACGGTACCCAGCGTGAAGTTGGAAATCTGGCAACAGCTCTACGCCGCTGCGTTCGAATTCCGCTCAATGGAAATGTGGAAGACGTTTTCGGAGTCGGAGCACTTTGGGTTCGTGCACCCTGACACGGGCGAATACTATATCGGTTCGATTCTGGGAGAATTGGGCGAGGTCTTCGCTCTCATCCTGTATCATGGCGACGAGGGACTCAGGTTCTGCCGGAGTGCGATGGAACTTTCATGCGAGGAAGGCAGGAATTACCTCGCCTTCAACATGCGTTGTCTGATGTGTGATTTCGTAAACAAAACCAATCTTCACAAGGAAGATAAGCAAGTGCTCGAGAGCCTTCAGGTTGCTGTTCCCAGAAAGCGGCACATGTATCCGCAATTCCGGGCACATCGTCCTGCCTTTGTCCCATGGTTTGTCGACTCCGGGGAAGCCGAGGCGCTGCGAATGGGATTGGTCGTTGCCGCGAAGTTTTGCGCCGAATACGGAAGTGAAGAAGGGATCGGGAGCTACCAGCACCTTCCGATATCTCACCTCCCGATCTATCGGTTGACTGGCGATGACTCCGGGAAACCAGCCTCCTGGACTGCGGAGATCGAGCCGCTGCCGGTGCCCTCTGAAGCGGAGGCTCCCGATGTCCTGACTGCGATCCCGCTGGATCAGGTGCGTCAGGCGTACTTGAAATCAGCGCGTCTAGGGCAGCGAGACGCTGTACTGCAGATCGACGCCTTTTACCTCCCGAGTTCGGTGAACGAAGGATTCGACAGGCCCAGGTATGTCCGAGTGTTGCTCGGTGTCGATGCGGCTTCCGGAATGGTGCTTTACACGAACATACTGAGCGGGGATGAGGATCTCGGAAAGGAAATCTGGGAAGGGATATTCAAAATCGTCCAGACCGCAGGAGGCCTTCCCGGCGTGATCCAAGTGCGCTCGGCGGAGATCATGGGCATCGTCACCCCCGCCATGGAGGAATTGCTCGTCGAAGTTGTGAGGACAGAGAATCTCGACACGCTGGACGAGGTGAAGGCCTCGCTCACTAGTCACATGAGCAGATCATGACCAGCTGCGGCGATAAAGATTCCGAGGATACCCCGAGTTTCTGAAGAAGTTCGGGATTGCGTTGCCTGAGGAGCTGAGAATCTGCTTGGAGCACCGAAAGAGGGGTGCTACATAGGCTGAGATGATCGACGATGCGTTTGAAGTGATGGCGCTCCTGAGTGAAATCAAGGAGGCGCTGCCCCTGGAGGTGTATCCTTCGAGGGAATTGGTGCGTGGAGAGCCAGGCTTGAGGGAATTAAAGAGTGGCGACAGAATAAGAATCGTTGATGCGATTGATGGAGGTGATGAGGCTGGAATCCTGTGTGTGATCGAGTCGGAGAAGATTGCAAAAACGGAAGCGTATTGCGTTTCGATTACGCACTTGAGAATCCCACCGATCACTCCCTTGGCCAAGGCCATCAATAGCTATCAAAGCAAGAGGATCAAGCGCCTTAAGCGTATCCATAAGCGTAGATAGCTCTCATCGCTGGAAATTGAGCCCCGATCAGCTGCCCGATTCCACCGACGCTTCCTGAGGGCATCGCCCATCGGAGCTGCGGCTGGCCTCGTTCCTTGATCCCGATTGCTGGTACCTCGACGCTGCCAAAAGAGAGTGGATGTTTCTGGCAGCGTTTGGGCGGTTTCTGCCGTATCCATCTTCCCGTGTTCGGACTCCGGCTCATCTATCCAGTCATTATTCGTTATGCGCTTCGCCACAAGGTGATCGCAGCGCTCAACGTGTTGAGTGTTGCGCTCGGCGTGGCGGTTTATCTTGCGATCCAGACGGCGAATTTTTCAGCCAACAGCGCGTTTCAGGCCGGGGTCGATCTGGTTGCGGGCAAAAGCCAGCTGGAGCTGCGGCCAGTGGTGAAGGCGGACGGCGTGGACGATGCCCTGTTGCCGGAAGTGGCTGCCTTCTCGGGTGTCAGAGCGGCAACGCCAGTGGTGGAAGGCTATGTGACGCTCCCGGGCAAGGAAGGTGAATACCTGCGCATCGTCGGCGTCGATCCTTTCACAAATAGCGACTTCCACACTGGCGAGCTTGGCATCACTTCCCAGGGATACCAGACGGATCTCACGGGCTGGCTGGCGCGGCCGAATTTCCTCGCTCTGTCGCGCGAGTTCTGTGAGCGCAATGGCCTCGCGCAGGGGGATACATTCCAGCTTCTGGTCAATGGTGAGACGGTCGACGCCACCGTCGGCTTCGTCATCGATCGCGAAACCAGCCGTGACGGTTACGTTTCGACGCGGGTGGCGGCCATGGACATTGGCTGGGCACAGGAGCTGCTTGGAACGAGCGGTACTCTTACATCGATTCAAGTCGTCCTCGACGATCCGAGTACCATGCAGGAAACAACGACTGCCCTGGAGCAAATGCTGCCTGACAGTGTCACCGTGGCCGCTCCGCAGCAGCGCAGCCTGCAGGTGCAGCTCATGCTTGAAGGATTTCAGCTGAATCTGCGGGCGCTCAGCATGGTATCTCTGTTGGTCGGTGTGTTCCTGATTTACAACACGGTTTCCGCATCCGTGGTGCGGCGGCGGAAGGAGATCGGGACGCTGCGATCGATGGGCGCGAGCTCGGCGCAGGTGCAGGGCATGTTTCTGCTGGAAGCCTTTGTGGTGGGATTGTTAGGAGTGACGCTGGGTGTCTTTGGCGGCATCCTGCTTGCACGCAGCCTGCTGGATGCGATGTCAAAGGTCATCTCGATGCACTACATTCTGGTGAGCATCGAGCAGCCGTTCTTTTCGCCACAGCGGATTGCCGAGGCCGCGATCGCCGGGTTTGCCACCGTGATCACCGGTGCCTGGCTGCCTGCCAGAGAGGCTGCGCGGATCCAGCCCGTCGATGCGTTGCGGAACCCGCGCCTCTTTGAATCGAGGAGCCCGCAGGCGCTGCGGCTGTGTCTGATTGGGATTGCGTCTGTGTT
The DNA here is from genome assembly GCA_020439995.1 of Verrucomicrobiia bacterium. GTDB lineage: Bacteria > Verrucomicrobiota > Verrucomicrobiia > Verrucomicrobiales > DEV007 > JAGROY01. The sequence goes on along the minus strand of JAGROY010000090.1, from coordinate 49,682 downwards.
GCTGGCAGGTGCTCTGGCATGGCTGGCGCTGGTCACTGGACCGGCCTGGATCAGCTTTGCCTCCTGCTTTTTTCTCATGGCTGGCTTCTCGCTGATCATGCCGCAGATGGCGCTGCTCATTGGTCACTTCGCCCGCAAGTGCGTGGGACGGAATATTGTCGCCCGGCTGAGTGCCGAGGACTTCGTGCGCTCGCTGAACCGGACCGCAGTGACGTCGGCAGCACTGATGTCCGCCATTGCCATGATGATCGGAGTCGCAGTGATGATCACCTCCTTTCGCGACACGCTGGGTGCCTGGATTGACCGCACGGTCATTGCAGATATCTACATCACCCCGGCGGCGAACGAAGTCCTCGGTGCCCAGGCATTCCTGCCCGAAAGCCTGCGCCAGGAGCTGCTGGCAGCGCCGGAAGTGGAGGCGACTGATCGCTTTCGCGACTACGAAGTGGTGCTGAACGACGAACCGGCGAACCTGGGAGTGGTCGATGGCACCAACCGACGCAACCTCGCCTTCACTGGTGGCAGCGACGAGGCGAAGACGCTCGCATTTTTCGCGCCGAATCACGTCATCGCCAGCGAGATTCTCGCCGCCCGGCGCGGTCTGTCCGCTGGAGATACCGTCTCGCTGCGCACGCCGACTGGCAGCCGGGAATTCACTGTCGCCGGTGTCTACTACGACTACGCCGACAGCCAGGGCAGGCTGATGATGACGCGGGAGAATTTCGACCTCTACTGGGACGATCAGCGCTATCACTCCATGGGCGTGTTTCTGAAGGAAGGCACTCCCGACGCGGCCATTCAGGAGTTGATCGATAAAGTGCGCGCCAGCCACAGCGGTGACAGCGAGCTGGCGATCTACTCGAACCGCGCCCTGCGGCAGCGGGCACTCGATATCTTTGACCAGACCTTCGCCATCACCCATGTGCTGCGCCTCATTGCCATTGTTGTTGCAGCGTTAGGTATAGTGCTGTCGCTGACCACTCTCGTGATGGAGCGAGCTCGGGAAATCGCACTCTACCGCAGCTTGGGTGCCACGCCGAGGCAGGTCATTGCCCTGTTTCTGGGAGAAGGTGCCCTGCTTGGGCTCGCCAGTAGCGTCGCTGGAGTCGCCTGCGGAGTGCTGCTTTCCATGGTGCTCACCTGGGTTGTGAACAAGGCTTTCTTCGGCTGGACGATTGATTTCCGGATCCCTCTCAGCGAGCTGATCTGGACACCTGTCTGGGTCATTCCCGTCGCCGTCCTCGCTGCCTTTTTTCCTGCATGGAAGGCGGGGAAAGTTGGCTTGTCAGAGGCGCTGCGAACCGAATGATGTCGACTTTGGCATAGGGTAGTTCTAATCTCTCAAGGCTACACCGAGCGTTGAAAAAGTATCAGCCCGACCGGCTCTGAAGAAACCCCCGAAACTTCAGATTCACCGGTCAGGCTGCGATCACTGGGATCAACAACTAACATAGCAACCACCGTGCCAAGTGTCGCGAACTCCGGGAGCTGTCCCATTCTGACCGTGCAGTGGCTAGAAAAAGCCAACACGGCGGAAATCCTGCGCGATATCGATCACCTGAACAGGGACATGGACAATGGATACTACTCTGGCGAAGATTGATGCGCACCACAATGGAACGAAACGAACGCAAACTGCTCTTGCTACCTGGAATGAGTCCGACCCAACGAGCATTCGACAGGCTTGCACCACTGCTACAGGGAGAGCTGTTGCGGGTCAACTGGATCTCGCCAGGCAAGGCGAGGACTGTACAGGAGTATTCGAGATTTTTGATCACCGATCTCAATTTGACCGGTCCCTGTGATGTGGTGGGAGTGTCTTTTGGCGGAATCATTGCGCAAGAAATTGCACCATTGTTAGACGCTCGGATTTGCATCGTCGTTGCGTCGATCGGATCAACCGCCGAGTTACCTCAGCCGTGGAGGTGGTTGCGATTTCTGCCAACTGGAATGTGTCGAGCCGCACTGGGTTTCGTTGGTGCCTGTGCCAGCGGACAAATGTTCCATCGGTCCAATCCAGACGGTGAGTGGTATCGGTGGGCTACTGCTGCCACACTTTCTTGGAAACCGAGCGGCCCGAGTTCGGTCAAGTGCACCCGCATACACGGCGACCGTGACAGAACTTTTCCAAGCGGCCACTTGTTCTCTGATCATGTGATCGAAGGAGGTGGGCATCTCATCACGATGACTCACGCCGAGTCTCTGGCTGAGATCATCTGCCACTACCGGGCGTCTAAGGAATAGCTGATGTCTGCTCTTTGCCGTTTATCCTTTACCCCGATCATTCAGCTCCCCCAATTCGGGCGGCCAGGGCGAGAGGTCGTCCGGTGTATTGAAGTTTGCGTGGTACCAAGTCAGGACTTTCTCCCTTTCTTCGCGCGGAAGCCTTGCCCAGTCAGCAGCTTCCTGCCCCATCGTTTCGGCGATGTGTTCGTAGTAGGCTTCGGGGTAGACAGGGTCGGAGTTCAAGGCAGCAGGACGGTTGTTGGGGGGGTCACGCGTTTCACGTTGTCGATGGTGGTCAGGCCAGCTTTAGCAGCGTTGCTGGTGGCAGTATTGATCAACGATTGTCGATCGATCCCGGCGAATGGGTCGACAGGAAGCGAGTGTTTTTGCGCCGCTTCAAGGATCTGCTGATGCTGAATCCTGAAGGGATCAGCCGTGGGCCAAATCCAGTCTTCTGTTGTGCGCCAATTCCTGTAAAACTCTTTCCACGCCCGCTGATAGCGCCCGTAACGCTCGCGATTTACCTGTTCCCAGACAAGACGTTCAAGGCGAATCCAGCCTGTCAGCTCGATAGGATCCACTTCTGCTGAGATCAAACCTAACAGCGGCCGGACGGCAAGGCAGGGAATTCGGTCTTTGTCAGGAAGATTTTCCCAGAGTTCAATCAGTCGATCCGCATTCTGGATATGGAGAACGGCATTCCGGAAATCATTTTCGGCAGCGAATTGCCAGCCAAGCCCGTCAACGATCGGCCAGTCTTTGTCGCGATCGGTTCGCTTCATCAGCGCAACTGTTTCGCGGGTGGCGAAGCCCTCGTCGTCTGCATCGAGTCCTGAACCCACGACTCGAGGGGGAACTCCAAAAATATCGACATGCTCTTCTGGGCCGCCTGCCTCTGGCCAGATAGAAAGATGACTTGTCCATCCTGCTGCCAGATACCCTTTCTCCAGGGGCGCGCCGAAGATGCCGCGATAGCTGATTCTCCAAGGTGGAACATGGCGTTGTTTTCCGTCGAGCAGCACACGGAGTCTGTCAATGTCGTCCGGGTGAATGATCCAGTCCGAATCCTTGGTGTTCTGCTGCAACCCATAGTAAACACAGGCCATCCCCGACGTGATGGCGAACCGTATCCCTTCGTCGCGCATCAAATCGCGAAAAGTATAGAGGAACTGGAGCGGCAGCATCTTGCGGAACCGTAGTTCGGTCACTACGGGATTCAAGTAGCGAGCGGAGGAATCTGGATAGTGGTGCTAGTGGTCGGTCTGCAGCATACAGCTGCAAGAGGGGGGCTGTTTGGGAGAACCGCCTACGGTGCCGGAGTGGCGAAATCGCCGCCGAGAGCGAGGTGCAGGTCGATGCGGTTTTGCAGGCGCTGGTTGCGCAGGGAGATCATGGAACGGCGGGCGTTCACGGCACGGCGCTGGGATTCGAGAACTTCAAGAATGCCGACGATTCCCCGCGAGTAGTCACGGGATGCCTGCACTTCTGCCAGGTTGGCCTGCTGCAACTCGGTGGCGAGGAATTCTTCCTGCTTGGCCAGTGATCTTTCAATTGCCAGCGCGGACTCGACTTCGCGAAACGCCTGCAGTGCGATCTCGGCGAAGGTGCGGATGGCAATCTCGTTGCGCGCCAGCGCCTGGCGTGCCTGGGCTGTGGGTGAGCCACCACTGTAGACGGTCTGTGCCAGGGATGATGCCACATTCCACACCATGTATTCAGGATCGATCAGCATCTTTCCAAGTTCAGCACTGGACGAGGAACCTCGCCCGGACAGGCGAATGGACGGCAGCAAGTCCTTGCGGGCGGCATCCGCGCGATTGGCCGATGCCCGCAGGTCCGCTGCTGCGGCGACCAGATCCGGACGCCGCAGGAGAAGCTCTGATGGCAGGCCAACGGGCACCTCTTTAGGCAGATCCGGCAACTGATCGCGCCCCTCCAGCGATGCCGCAGGGTAGCGCCCTAACAGAACTTCAAGGGAACGCTTGGCCTCATCTCTGCTGAGTTGGCGGTCGATCAGTTCGCGTTCGGCCGAGGCGATGTTGTTGCGGCCGAATTGCACGTCCAGCGCGCTGGCACTGGTATCGCCCGCTTTGAAATTACGCTCGGTAATGCGGAAGTTGCGCACGTAGCTGTCGCGTGTTTCCAGCGCGAGGGTTGCCTGTTGCCGGGCCGTGATCAAATTGCACCATGCCTTGGCTGTGTTGGCTGCCAGAGAAAGGCGTGCGCCGCGAAAATCCGCGCTCGCGGCCATGTAGTCATCATAGCTGGCGAGGTCCAGATTGCGCAGCCGTCCCCACAGGTCGATCTCCCATGAGGCGTTGAGCGACAGGCCATAATTCGTCGAGCGATCAGGCGAAAGATCCGGGCCGTTCCCTGCTCGATTTCGCGAACCGGAACTGGAAAAATCAACGGATGGCAGCCGCTGGGCGCGTCCCACAATGGTGCTTTCTTTGGCCGCGCGCAGGCGTGCTGCCGCCACTTTGAGATTCTGGTTGTGTTCCAGTGCTTCATTCACCATTGCAGACATTTCCGAATCCTTAAGTGACTTGAGCCACCCCGAGGCGATTTGCCCATTATTGCCCTCTCCCGCACTTTTCCACAAAGACGGAATGTCAAGCTCTGCGACCACCACCGTATCCGCTTCCGGTTTCTGCATCGTGAGCCCAGCGCAGCCGATGAACGACAGCATTACGAGGCAGGATGTGGAATATTTTAAAGTGTACGAGAGCGACATGGGGGCGACTGCCCTAACAAACTCATCTGCCTGTGTCGATCGCTTTGTTTCTTCGGGATGTGAAATCGACACGTCTTCCAGAATCAAAAGAAAGTTCAATATTCACCACAAAATCTGATCCGGTTGACACATGAGCTTCCTCTATTAGCGTTAGGTGATCCTTTCAAATCTCTATCCCCCAGAGTAAATAGAATGGCTTTAGATCCACTGCTCCCATTGTCCAACGGCGAACAAGGATTCCCGCTCAGCTTCACTCCTGATTTTGAAGTCGTGCAGGTAAACAACAATGGCCTCGTCGTGCGATGTAGCCGGTCGTTTGAATGGGGCGCAACATTGCAGCTGGGGGTGCTCCTCCACATTCAGGTGCCCGCATCCTCTTTCGCGGAAATGGCCGACGATGCCTGCAGCGACGCGCGAGTCGGTGAAAGTATTGTCGATTTTAAGGGCATCGTGGTGGACTGCCATGAGGTCATTTCCTATCCCGCAGCGAAGCCTCAATTCGAGATAACGCTGTTCTACGATTCCATTACTGAAGAGGAATGCGAAGCGCTCCTGCGCGCAAGTAATCAGCGCCCGGAACTGGAATCTCCTGCGTTCACACTTCAGAGTCTGGAAAACCCGCAGGGATTTGACCGCATCTGTGGTCTCAACTGAGGTGCTCTCCCGCTGCCGATCGCGCAAGGGAGACCGGAACGCGGATGCAGTTTCGGCAATTATTTCGTCAAACGGGCTTAAAAAGCCAACTCTTTGCTGGAGTCTGGTAATCAGTGCAGCCATAGTCCGCGCGCTATGCTCCTCCTCTCCGATAAATTCAGCGACTTCCAACTTGCCAGCCTTGCTCTGGCAGCTGCCCTGTTCATGCCGATGTCAGCATTGGCAAAGACCGACCTCGCAAATCGTCTCGTCATCGCTGGTGAAGCCGGCGGCGGCATCGATCACCTGGCGATCGTCGATGCCGAATCCAATTTGCTCTGGGAATATCCTACCAGTGCGATTCATGACGTCCACCTGCTGCCCAACGGAAATCTGCTGTTCCAGACAAGCTGGACACGGATCGTGGAGATGACCCTCAAGAAAGAAATTGTGTGGAGCTATGATGCCTCGCGCATGAATGGCAACGAAGGCAAGAACGTGGAGGTTCACGCATTCCAGCGACTCGCCGATGGCAACACCATGATCGCGGAAAGCGGCACCGCCCGCATCATTGAAGTCGACCGCATGGGGCGCATTCGAAAGGAGATCCCGCTGAAGGTGGACAACCCGAGCGCGCATTCCGATACACGGCGTGTGCGAAAACTGCAGAACGGTCACTACCTGGTGTCTCACGAAAGTGATGGAGTCGTGCGCGAATACGATGGTGAGGGCAAAGTAGTGTGGGAGTTTGACGTGCCGCTGTTTGGCAAGGAACCCAAACCCGGCCACGGCCCGGAAGCGTTCGGTGACAAAACCTTCGCCGCCATCAAGCATTCCAACGGCAACTATCTGATATCCACGGGAAATGGTCACAGCGTTCTGGAAGTCACACCTGCCAAGGAAATTGTGTGGAAGTTAGAGCAAAACGATATTGAAGGGGTCACGCTCGGCTGGGTCACCAGCTTGCAGGAACTGGCCAATGGCAATCTGGTCATCTGCAATTGCCACGCCACCAAGAAAAACCCGCAGATCATCGAGATCACCCGTGACAAAAAGCTGGTGTGGAAGTTCTCCAACTGGAACCACTTCGGCAATAACATGCCAGCGTCCCTGGTCGTCGATGATAAAGCCGCCGTCGCGCTGCTAGAGGAGCTGAAGAACGTGGGAATCTAAGCCCATTTACTCATTTACTCTATTGCCCACTGCACCATGCTCTTTCCAATCTCAGACGACAACAGAGGCATCTCCAGTCCCGCGCTGGTGACATGGGTTTTTCTTGGAGCGAACGTTCTCGTTTTCCTCTACCAGCTGTCGAATCCCGGATTCACCTACGGCTGGAGTGTGGTGCCTACTGAGATCCTCAACGGCATTGACCTCGTCCAGCCCGTGCTGGTGTCTGCGGGTGGCGAATCAATACCGATCCCGCAAGAACCAGGGCCGACGCCGATTTACCTCACCTTGATTTCCTCCATGTTCATGCACGGCGGGTGGGGGCACATCAGCGGCAATATGTTGTACCTGTGGATTTTCGGGGACAACGTCGAGCACCGCTTTGGCCACGTGCGCTTTATTCTCTTTTACCTGGTCAGTGGCTTTGTCGCGTCTGCCGCACAGATCGCCACAGATCCGCAGAGCGTCATCCCGAACCTTGGCGCATCTGGCGCGATCGCTGGCGTCCTCGGAGCCTACATCGTCCTCTTTCCTCACAACCGGGTGAACGCGGTCTTCTTCTATCAGATCATCTCGATTCCAGCATTTATCGTTCTCGGACTGTGGGCCGCCATGCAACTCATCAGCGGCTACGGCTCCATCGCCGTCACCGAACAAACCGGCGGCGTCGCCTACATGGCACACGTCGGGGGCTTTGTAGCAGGTGTCATCATGGGTTTCATCTGCAGGTTTTCCATGAAAGAAGAACCGGACTCCGTTCTCTATCGCCAGTACCGGGAAGATGAAAAGAGCAGGCGATTGTGGTAGCCGAGCTGCGTCCAAACATCTGTTCCTTGTGGCTTGGGTTGTTGTTAGGGTGGCGATGGAGCGAGTCGATGAGGCGCTGCATTTGATTGAGCTAATTGAACAAGGCTACCCGGCTGGCATCGGCGATCCTGTAGGTCGGCTTCGGACGTCGTCCGATGAACTGCTTTGTGCAGGTGACATATCCAATCGTTTCCAGCTTCTGCAGGTGAGTGCCGAGCGCTCCGTCTGCCACGCTCACGCGCTGCTGGAGCGTGGTGAAGTCCAACGCTCCATCCGCCTGAACGCGGTCAAAACCCCAAGCCGGATCGGTCCGTGAACAGCCGAATCATTCTGCTCTGCCACTGTCTGCAATTCTCGTCACATGAGGAATTAGTGGTAGAGGTACGCATGCTCGTCCTGGTACTGTTTCAGGGCAAATGCAAACGGGACTCATGACACCGAGCACTCTTACTAATATTCGAAGCGTGTTACTCGCGCTGGGAATCCTTGCGACACCGGTCGCGGTGATGGCTTTGCTATTGCTTGTCGTGGCGGTCTCATGGGACAGCCGAACGTTTGGGGCCGGTATTCTGGGATGGGTGATGGCGGCGCTGCTAGCCGGGCTAGCGGGTCTTTCGAATCCATCGCGGGCAAAGACGTTGTCGATGGTGAGCTGGGCATTTGCCCTGGCAAGTGCTATTGCATTGCTGGCTTCGAGATTCCTCTTCGCACCTGGCGAAACCAGTGCCACTGATCCGTTCCAAGTGGTTTACATTGATCAAAATGGGCATCCCGCTCCAACGCGGTACAATCGGTGGTCGCCGGCAGCGCTGGTATCGGAAGTCGACCAGCTGGCGATGGGCACGGCTTTGATCAGCTGGATTGATCCTTACATTGATACTGAGAAAGCGAATCGCATCGACCACGTCTTCCACGCGGTGTATGAGGACATGCGGTCGAAATCGCCAGCGCATGTGGCTGCTGGTTCACAACTGGGGGCAGCCTACCGTGACCTTGCGGATTGGGAGTTTCAGAATGGGCACGGCTACGCTTATCGGCCAGCCACCCTGAGCGGGCCGTTGCCCGTGCTGCTGTTCCTCCACGGCAGCCTTGGGAACTTTAAAGGCTACCTCTGGGTGCTGCAGGATCTGGCAGATCGCTTGGGAATGGCCATCGTCGCCCCCACCTTTGGTGCCGGGAACTGGAACGAACCTGGAGGTGTTGAGACTGTCGCGCGGTGGCTGCGCTATTGTGAAAACGACGTATCGTTGGACAGCTCCAACATTGTCCTTGCTGGAATCTCCAATGGCGGTCGCGGCGTGACCCGCACCTGGACCGCAATGCCGGAGCGGTTCAGCGCGGTGGTCTGCATCTCGCCGGTTTTCGAAGCGGAAATCCTTGAACAAGCATTCGCCCATGCCTCACCACCAGCCGGGCCAATGCTGGTAATCCACGGCACGCAGGACGCGAGAATTCCCGAAGCCTACATCACTGGCGCCGTTGAGTGTATCCGCAGAATCGGTATCCAGTGTGACTACCAAAGTTTCGCCGGTGAGGATCACTTTCTACTTTTCTCGCAACCTGGAGCAGTGATCCAGCACATTGAACACTGGCTGAGAGACCGTCCACAGCGCCAGTGATTGCTGCAATCGCGAGCGACTTTCAGATTGTCATCCCACTCTGCTGACCGATCTTAACAGGTGCAAGCAGACAACTCGCGGTTTTACCCCGACACCCTGCTGCGTTCCAGATCTACCAGCGCTTCGGGCAGTGCATCAAATTCAAAGGTGAATCCTTCTTCCAGTAGTCGCTCGGGAACCACGCGGCGACTCTTGAAGATGAGTTCGGTCTCGGTGCGTAGAAAAAAGGCGCCGACTTCCAGCATCCAGCGTGTGGCTGGCAGGCCAAACGGAGTTCCGACGGATCGCCGCAGGGCTGCCATCATGGCTTTGTTAGGTATTGGATTGGGCGCGGCGATGTTATAGATTCCGTTTGCTTCTGGACTAGCGATCAGCCAGTCGAGAGCGCGGCAGAAATCGCGCTCGTGAATCCAGGAGACCCACTGTCGGCCGCCAGCCATCGATCCTCCCAAGCCTGCACATGCCAGATTACGCAGTGTTCCATAACCTCCACCCAGTTCGTTGCCAAGAACGATGGCTGTGCGCAACAGGATTCCGCGTGTCGCATGGAGAGCGTTGTCAGCATAGGCTTTTGCAAAAGCATCCTCCCAGGCATGCGCCACCTCCAGTGAGAACGCATCCTTTGCCTCACGCTCTGCGCCATAACCGTCGCGCTCGGTGTTCGGCGCGTCGTAGCGGTGGCGGTAAATGGTGGCTGTGCTGGAGTTGAGCCAGACTTCAGGGGGATTGGCACAGGCAGCGATCGCTTTACCCAGAACCAGCGTCGAATCAACACGCGAGTCCATCATCCGTCGCCGGTTCGCAGCATGGTAGCGGCAGTTCACCGAGCGACCTGCCAGGTTGATCACGGCAGTGGCACCCTCAAGATGGTCAGACCAGGCACCCAGGGTTTTCCCGTCCCAGGCGATGACAGTGGCACCGGCAACAGGAGAAGGATTCCGGCTGAGGATCGTCACTTCGTAGAATCGTAAATTATACCATCGCGTCAGCGTTCGCCCCAGGAATCCGCTTCCACCCGGGATGATGATCCGTATATTCGTCTCGCTCATTGCCCGCTAACGTAGCGCTTCGCTGGTAGATATCAATCCTGAAATTTCAGAACTTCCTGAAAGAGTCGAACATCCAATCGAATAGGAGTAGATTTCTGCAACGGAAAAACGGTGTCGTCTGAGCATCGCGGTTACCCTTACGCCGATCAAGTTTCCCTCTCGATGATCGTTTCCCTCGCTGTGTTTTTGAACATAAAGGGGGCTTGCCTGCACCGTCATGGCTGGTATAAGAGTTATGCGGCCCCTGAAGGTGATTCGAAGACTAAGGTCATTCGCTTTCGCTGCAAATTCACGGGGTACTTTTTCGGTACGTGGCATTATTTTGTAGACAAGCGATAAGGCGCACCGTGCTTGAAGCTCAGCAGCTCGTAAAGTGGTCTACGAGGCAGCTGACTAAACACTCACTCGGCCGCAGCGCTGAGGGCAGCATCGATGGTGTCCCTCAAAGATGACGTCGCCGTTGTCCGCTGCAGCGCCAGAGCTGCGCTTGCCGAAGGATGATTGGTACCCAGATTTCCCAGGGCGAGTGCGATCTGTCCGCGGACGGTTTCAGGGGCTTCGGCGTCCTGGAGTTTTTCAATGAGTCGATCCACGGACTCGGTGCTCATCTCTGGAGCACTCTCAAGGGTGCGGAGCGCAGCGATCTGAACTTGCTCCGCTGGATCGTTCAGTGCGTCGAGTACCAGCTCGTGAGCATTGGGTTCGCGTTGTTCAAAGAAGCGAACGGCAGCGGCACGAACGGCGGGCGCGGAATGGCTCTTGGCGAGAGATTCGATGTCGGCGATCAAGACTGGATCGCTGGCGTTGGCGTTTTGGAGAGTTCTGACAGCGGTGACAATGTCGCGCGGATGGACTTCGGAATTGGTATGGATGTAAGGCGCGAGTTCGCTGCTGAGCACTCCCGCAAGTTCGGGATCCTGCCTGGCGAGCGCTCCGAGCGCGAGCAGGCTCGAGTCACCGATTTCCATGACCTTTACGTTGTCTGAGTCGGCAACAAAGGCGGTTTTCCAGAGTGCATCGCCGAGGGCTGCGCTTTTCAAATGTTCCAGTCCACCGCATGCTACCGCAGCCTGAAGGCGAACACCGGAGTCCACTGAATTATCGGCAAGGATGGCGGCAAGTGCATCCTGTGACTCTGGATTTTCTCCAGCGAGTTCCAGCGCGTGGATGAAACGTGCCGTAAGCCCGTCCGATAATCTGGTTTTGACGGATTCGGCGACGGCCATTGCCTGCTCAGGATTGGCGAGGAGCCAGTCCCGAAGTTCGTGGATCGCTGCCACCGTATCCGCGTGTTCGCGCATGTTGGCAAATGCATGGGCGAGCTTGTCCCGAACGTTGACGAACGGCATATTGCGAAATTTCTCACGCCTGGAGCGCGTCTGCTCTGCTTCCCATGCGCCACCCTCGTTGTACTTTGCCAGTTCTGCCTGCAGTGTTCCTGCGGCGAGCAGATCTGCGAGCGGCAAAGCGGTGTCGAGCTGCATGATGAGCGTGTCGCCCGCGGCCACGCTACTCTCAGGGAGGAGATCGAGTTCCACGCGAATCGTCGAAGTCGCACCCCATGTGCTGCCTGCTTTGTAGCTCAGAACTTCTTCCCCCTTCAAAGACTTCAGCCAGAACTCACCACCGACCTGGCCGTTCCATTGTGAGTGTTTCACATCAACCTGGTATCCCTCGGCAGCCAGTTTCAGATATCTGGACTTCTGCTTCTCGATTCGGCTCTTCTCAAGCAAACGGAAATGTGCCTCGTAAGTTCCGGCGGCATCTTCTTCCTGGAGTGACCATGCGTTTCCCTGCGGCTGAGCTTCCGGCAATGCCATGTCGAGATCGAATACCTGCATGAGAAAGTCCTTGTCCGCTTTCGCCAGCTGGTCGGGAACAATGATCTGCGTCAGTCGTCCAGTTGGCAGGAAAGCACCGACGGGCACCGTGTTTTGCAGGAGAGTCTCGAGCGCCTCAGACCTTGCTCCACCCACGGTCACGGACACTGGAGAGAGTTGCATTCCCATGTAAATGGCTCCGCGCTCGTGCTTCAATACCCGTGCAGCAAGCGTGCCTGTCACTTCGACACCATTCGGATGATCGTCGGCAGAGGGTTGATTGTCTGCGGCCTGGGCAAGTGTCGTGCAATTCCGGAATTGATACATCCTGCATGTGCCGACCGGCCATCTGTAAGCCGGAAGATTTCCGTCTGCGACGTGGGGTGGATGAGCGGTAGAAGGGGAATCAGCGGCCAGGATGCGATCTTTCCTGGCAGAGTTTGTAACAAAAACGAGTGATGCCGTTGCGAGGACGATGGCGAAGAGAATGAGCAGACGCGCTTTCATGGCAGACGAGAATGAGTGGTCAGAATTCCTGTGAAAGTGAGGCCCGGCCATTGGTCGGTTAGTATGCCAATGACCGGGCCTCTCAATAAATATGGGTAATGTTAGAGTTTTCTGGTCGCGTCCCAGAGCACTTCAACCTGGTCAGGATTTGCGAAGCTGGCGATCGTGTGAGGATAGCGCTTGGAGCGCCACTCGATGCGGACGCCATTCGGAACCCAGACCCACTTCCAGAGCACCTTCACCTTTTTCCATTTTGTAACGGGGACGGGATACCGGACTGTCCCGACGAGGTCGATCTGGCCGTTCAATCCGCGGATCTGACGCTCAAGATACACGCGAATCTCTGCTTCCTCGAAGGACAGCGACGTGCCTGCCGCAAGTTTTTGATGCACCAGACCAAGCTTGCCTTCAACGCCCGCAGACGCGAGAGCCACATCCAGAGTTGCGGAAGCAGTAGCGGCAACATCGACGACTGGCCCGTAGTTCATGTCAGCCAGGACGTCGTCTTCGGTGATCACGAATCCTGCGGTAAACTCCGTGTAGGCCTCAAGAGAGGCGCCCACCGTTACCGTAATCGGCAGCGGACCGACCGGGACGACCGTTTTTGCCAAAGTAACTTCCTTGATGAAGCGGGTGTCACCGATATGACTTTTGGTCACAGTGCCCTCAAAGCCGTTCTCGTATTGCCATACCGTCAAGCCGACCAGCTTGAGCTGGCAGTCGACGGTGGTATGCGCCTTCTTGTTGGCCATGAAGCTGCCCTCCGCACTGACCACAGATTTTTCGTATCCGAAGGCCCGGGCTCGTGCATCAGCCTTGGCGCTCAGTGTGTATTCTCCCTCGGCCTTGTCAAAGTGGTCCCCGGCGTTCACCGTGACGCGCGCTCCCCACTGGCTATCGCCAAAGTTCTTCTCGCGTGAGAAGTCGAAGGCGTTGGCAGAAAGGGTTCCAGCCAGCAACAGGGCGAGCGTGGGCAATTTTTGGATGTTCGTTGATTTCATTTTTGATCTCGATTTTGGTTTCAGGTTCGATTGACCAGCAGTGGTCAGATTCGGTGTCTGCCCCTTACTGAGGAGATCTCGGCGGGGTGTTACAGGCCACCGCAGATTTTTTGTAACGCGGGTCCCTGACCTGTCGTCCCCCCGCAGACAATCCCGCTTTTCATCTCAAGCAGCGTACGCGAACCTTATGCCTATGTTGTTCCGCTCGCTTTCCGTCGCCCTTTTATACTTCATTCCTTTGTGTCCGGCGCAGGAGTCCGCCGACGTTCAACCCAGTCGTAACAATCCTGTGGGGATAGCGGTTCGTCCGCGCTCAGTCGTTTCCACAAAGGTGGTGCGGCGGTGGGAGTTTGACAAAGCGGGCGATACGGAAGGATGGAGGCACACGCATGCCTGCGATCTTATCGCGGCAGAGGGATTGCTCCGCGTCTCTGCCACTGGAGACGACCCCTATTTCCACCGACCCCTGCGCCTCCAGCCGTCGGAGACGCCGCTCACGATCCACTTCCGCGCGCGCGGCATGGGTTCGGGCGCGTGTGAGGTCTACTGGGGCAACGATGACGCTCCCGGCACCTCGGAGGCGCGCGTAGTTCGGATCCCTCTTCAACACGACGGTGCATGGCGCGAATACGCGGCGGAACTTCCCGAGAAACGCGCACTGTCCGTGATACGCCTCGATCCAGGCCAAACGAAGGGCATCGTGGAATTCGAATGGATCCGGCTGGAGGAGCGGACGCTGCATCCTCTGTCACTGGAGGTTCTGGATTCGGAGCGCGAAGCGGGCGGCGTTCTCATCGCGCTGACCAACCACGGAACAGAACCTTTGACGCCAGTCGTCGAAGGAACGCCCGTGCCGCTTGCGGCAGGCGGGAGGACCGAGGTCGCTCTTCAGGTGTCCTTCACGACCGGGGCTTTCGCGCTGCGGGACATCGTGGCAGAACTTCCAGATGCTGGGCTCGATTCTGTCAATGTCAGGGTTCCGATGCATCGGGCGGATGTTCCCGAGACGCCTGCTTGGCCGAGATTGCGATTGCCCGCCGTGGGCGCGGAGGTGGCGTTCGCGCCAGATGGATCGGGTGCGCGCCTTTTGAGTGCGGGTCAACGAATTGGCACGATCCAGCCGCTCCTTTCGGTGAATGGCAAGCCGCTCACGTTGCGAGCCTCCGTGGGGCCCGACGAGGTCGCCTTCCTTTCGGAGAATGGGGAGTCATCCTGCCGATTCACGGTCAATGCTGTCGGAGACTTGCAGGTGGAGGTCGAGTGCGCGTCTTCAGGTAACGGTGACACTCTCGTGGAAGGTCCGGTGTTCCGGCTCGCGGGCGGTCTTGAGCAGGGCCTGTTCTCCGGTGTGGAGTATTTGGGCAAGGGTGAACCTTCGTCCTCAACCAGGGACATGCGCATTCCCCAGCACGTGCGGTTCGCGCCTGATCGCATGTGGGTCACCACGCCGCTCATCGCCGTCGTCTCGGACAAGGCGACGCTGGCCCTGAGCTGGGACCATCCCGAGTCGATACAGCCCGTTTTCGCGACTCCCGACTTTATCGATGGGCGTTCCTCTGCTCGAATGAGTTTGCGGGGTGGTCGTCAGAGCTTCTCGGTGATGCTGGGGAAATCCTGGGGCAGCGGAGGGCGACTGGAGGACGTCATCGAGCGACACTTCGCGCGCATCGGACTTCCTGAACCGCCGGAGGTGCCACGCGGAGCGGGCGAACAGGCTGCCCTGTGCAGGGAGGCCTACGAAGGTCCGCTGCGCGGAGAAGGCGGCTGGGGACACTGCGCCGGTCCGGAATGGGGCCGAGCCTGGTATGCCGATCATGTTTCGACCCTCTGGCGGTTGACCGGGCAGGTGCCCAAGACTCCCCGCCTGGTGAATGGCGGCGCGCACATCTCCAACCCGGCCGCCTACTTCGTCACCGGGCGCGCTGGTGAATGGGCTGCAGGCCTGGAGCGTCGCGCCGCGAGGGCTCGCAGCGACCAGCGGGCCGACGGCTCTTTCCTCTACAAGGGTGACTACAGTGAAAGCCACTTCGAGGACACTGCCAGCGGCTGGTGTGCGATGCATACTTTCACCCTGCTTGAGCACGTTCGCTACACGGGAAACTCCGACTCGCTCGCGGCTGGCCTCAAGGGGCTCGAATACATGAAACGTTTCCGCACTCCCAGAGGCGCGCAAGTGTGGGAAGTGCCGCTGCACACGCCAGATATTCTCGCCTCCGCACATCTGGTGCGGGCCTATGTTGCGGGCTTTGAGCTCACTGGCTTACGCGAATGGCTGGACGAAGCACGGCGCTGGGCCATCACCGGCCTGCCCTTCGTCTACACTTGGGACAACAGACCGGTCATGCGCTGCGCCACCATCGCCGTGCTCGGAGCCACGCACTACAAGGCACCGCTCTGGATTGGCCTCCCGGTGCAGTGGTGCGGGCTCAGCTATGCGTACGCTCTTGCCGAACTCGCAGAAGTCGATGCCGACGGAGCTGCCGACTGGACGAAAGTCGCCCGCGGTATTCTTGTCGCTGCAGAGCAAATGCAGTATCCGTCCGGCGACCCAGTCGTAGGCTGTCTGCCAGACAGCTTTGATCTCGCCGGTCAACAGCGCCGTCCTGCCGACATCAATCCCAGCGTCCTCGTTGCCCTTGACCTACGGCTCGCGGGCAAGCTCGACAGCCTCTCCGTCACCGTCGCGCACGACCTTCGCATCGTCGCCCCCTTTCCCACAACCGTCGACGCCGACACCCTCGTCGTTCAAGCCCAGCCCGGCGTTCCTTTCGAACTGCTGGTCAATGGCCGGGCTGTCCCGTTCCCAGCGCCCGAAGCAATGCCTACCCGCATTTCTCTGGACGCGCTGCGCACTACGGGGAAATAGGGCAAGTGGAGTACCGAATGCTCTGCTCCATCCACCCTATAAACCATGAAGCCAATGTCGACTAACCAAAGCGAAAGCCGCACCAGGAACGGGCGCGGACGTGATGCCAGCACAGCTTCGATAGGGTTTCTCGTTCAGACGATCATTCAGAATCAGTGATCACCCTGATTCGCCCTGTTTTCAGTATTCGGATCAGCGTAGTTTGAGCCCTTGGGTGGGTAGTCTAAGCGATTGCTGAGCTCGCCAATCACATCCTCTGGAAAGTGGGGAAATGGCAGATCGCCCATTTCCCGCCAGCGGGCCACTGTACTTTCGGCTTGCTTGGTGAGCCCAGGATCGGTTCCGTGATCGCGAGCCAGGTAGTTCGTCTGGGAGGGGAAAGCGAAACCCGTTCCACATTCGGCTACGATGTCCAGGATTCTCAGGTAGATGTCTTCGCGAATGGCCAGAAATTCATTCCAGTCGGAGGTTGCGACATAGGCGAACGCTTCGACATCCAGTGAATAGGCACCGATTCCAGCGAAGCGGATTCGGGCAGGATCGGGGTCTACTTTGGGATGAGCAATAAGAAGGCGTCTCAGTTCGGCTAAAACGAACCGTAGCTGATCCGGTGTGGTTTCGTAACGAAGGCCCAGGGTAGTACGGAACAGCATACGGTCACGTTTGGCGAAATTCTCCAGCTGCAAATTGGCGAACTCCGAGTTGGGGATGCTCACCACAGTGCGATCCGGTGACCGAATCCTTGTGGAACGAAGTCCAATTTGTTCAACCGTGCCGATTCTGTCCCCGTAGCGGCAGAAATCCCCCACGCTCAAAGGGCAGTCAGCGTAGAGAGTAAATCCCGAGATCATATTCTGAAGGGTTGGCTGGGCAGCCAGAGCAAACGCAAGGCCGCCAATTCCCAGACCGGCGAGAACGCCGGTATAAGGAAGCGACCACGCGTCCGCTATCATGAGCGCTCCGGCAACAATAACCAGAATGCGGAGAACACCAAAGATGAGCGAAGTTAGGACAGCATGTTGACCTGCCGTACCCAGGGCACGATTGCTGTGATCTCCGGCGAGACCCAGTCCGCGGTAGATCAACCAGACACCTGCGGCAATGGCCAATGTCGCGGCAATGCCCCGCACGGGCGCCGAGGCAATTTCAGGAAGACCAAGGCCGTCAACTTTGAGATACCAAAAACACCCGACGAAGGTAATCCGCAGTGGCCAGACAAGAGCCAGCCGCGCTCGTCGGGCGGAAAAAGCCAGTGCCCACGACTGACGTCGTTCAACCAAGCGAAGCGCTACTGCTGTCAACAGCCACGCCAGGAAGATGCTCGTAACCAGAAAAAACGCGATTGACAACCATTGCCAGCCTTCCAGCGGACCGAATCTGTGCAGTAACGATGGAGAGGTTTTACGGAGAACTTCGCGGACGGCAAAGTATGCTGAGGATGCTTTATCTGGAACCGCACCCAGCGCTATGGGCATATCCTCGATGGCGGCGTATAGAGAGCGCAGATGGCGCAGGGTCTCGGCAGTGAAACGCCATTCCGTCACGCCTTCTTCGGTCGGATAGGGGGCGATTACGATGTCCCCCGACACATGCTGAAAGTGCACGTAGGGATTGCGTTCATCTGGATGATTCGGAATTTCCTGATAAAGAATTGAGCCGATGCGGCCTACAATTTGTCCCAGGTACTGGGCCATGAGTGCAGCTTCATCTTTTTGAACCGCAGGGCCCAGCCCGGCGAGATCCATCGTTCTTAAAACAAGGTCCGCTCCTCCATCGTCAAAGTGTTCCATTTCTTCGACAAAGGTACGAAAAGTATCACGCGGATTCCTCAGTTGAAGATGCTCCCGCGTGGCTGGGGCGAGGCCACCCCGGCGTTCATAAAGATGCGCCAATTCAGCTACCAGGGCCACCGGCGAGGGTGGATCTATGAGCCATGATTCTCCGTGCCGGACGAAACTCATGTCGAAGCTGTGCTCCGTGCCGATTTGTTCGATCGTCACAGTTACCTTTGGCGAATCAGTCAAGGCCACCTCCTCCGAACCTGGTATCTCCCAAAGCCGAAACGTCAGTTCGTCCAGGACATCGAATAGAATACGAGCGTAGTTGATCCTCTCCTGAGGCAACATTGGGCTGTCTTCCAATTTCTTCGACCGCAGGTCCGAATTGGCGAAGTTGATCGCGTCCAGTGCCGGCCGAATTTCTTCGAAAAAACCACTCCGTGATGCGTTGGCCGCCCTCAGGAAGGAGCGCAGCGTTTCCCGTGGCGAAGACAAGTTCGGTGGCTCCACAACGAATTCATGGGACCCGGAAAGCCGTTTGCCCGTCCACCATTCTCCGCTGTCAAATCGCCCCATAAAACTGTTCCCATCTGGCGACAACGAGAACAGGAAAGCACCCGTGCGCCCGCTGGCTTCAGTCCAGCGCCCAGTCAACTCCCGACCTTCAACAGTTGCTTCGACAGAACCCGAGTAGAGCGGATACGTGCCCGAGACGCGTTTCCCATTTTGATCGAGGTGAAGAACCGCTCCCCCGCCCCGCCATCGAGTTTCCCATGTGCCCGTCCAGGCTTCACCGGCATCCTGAGCTTGAGCCGCAGGCACAATTCCAGTGAGTCCAAAGGCGAAGAAACAGAGCACAAGCCTATCCATCAAATGGCGAAAGGGCGAAATTGATTTCATTCAGGAAACTACGGTAGGGGATCCTCAGGCGGAATTGGAACTTTTGGTTTAGAACGGCTAAATGCAGGGCAAGATTCGTGGAGATGGACTACCTGTCAGGCAACTATCAGCCCTTTGAGCGACTCCGCAATCTGCGCAGACCACCAGCGCCACCACCACGTTAGCGAAGTGCTTCTTGATCATCCCTCCCTCATTCTCTTCCAAAGCTAGTTTCTCTGGAACGTCTTGTCAGTAAAAAGCTATCGGCAGAGTCACTTCCTGGTCACCACCGGCTTCTTGCGCCTGGGATACAGAGTGGTGCAAATTTCGCACACGGTTCCATCGCAGCCCCGGGCGGTGCAATGTTCGCGTCCGTAGAAGATGATCTGCAGGTGGAGCTTGTTCCAGCGGTCGATGGGAAACAGCCGCTTCAGGTCGATCTCGGTCTGGACAACGTTCTTGCCGTTGGTGAGTCCCCAGCGCTGGGCGAGGCGGTGGATGTGGGTATCAACAGGAAACGCGGGGTGTCCGAAGGCCTGCGACATGACTACGGATGCGGTCTTGTGGCCTACCCCAGGAAGCGCTTCGAGGGCATCGAAGTCTTGCGGCACCTGACCACCGTAGTTGTTGGCGATCGTCGCAGAGAGTTCTGAAATAGCACGGGCTTTGCGCGGTGCCAGGCCGCAGGTGCGCACGGCTTTTTCAATATCTCCGACCGGCACCTTTGCCATGCCTGCCGGGGTGTCCGCCAGTTGGAACAAGCCCGGCGTAACCTTGTTCACCCGTTCATCTGTGCACTGCGCCGAGAGCAATACCGCCACGAGAAGCGTGTAGGGGTCCTTGTGATCCAGCGGTATCGGCGTGCCAGGATAGAGTTCCTCAAGCCGAACACCGACGAAAGCTGCGCGATCCGCTTTCGTCATCAATCAAATTCAGCTGTAGTGGTGACTTTCAGTCGCCAGCAGGCCGGAGAGAGCGACCTGGTTGCTTTCACTAAAGGCGCTTGCGCTTAATATTGGAAGCCATTTCCCGCACGTGGGGAGCTTTCAAACGCCCCTCAAGAATATCCAGGCTCTTGGCATAGGAACCTTCCCTAATGACTTCAATGTCCACTTTCCGGGTTCCCCAGGCGCGCATGGTGTTGAGGTCAGGCTTGTAGAGGTCGATGGTGTTGGTTCCAACCAGAGCACTGCCGTAGTCGTCGACTTCGTAAATGTAGGGCAGACCTTTAATCCGGAAAAGTGTGCCCATGGGCATCTCCGACCAGTCCGCTGCGGCACTGCGGAGGCGACCGTATTTCAGAGGGCGGCCACTTGCGCTCAGATTTTTGTAAATTCCACCCATCTCGTTTTCTTTGTCCGAGTAGGCTGTGGTCTTCACGTCTGTGAGAGTCCGGCGGTTCGCAAACAGGGATTCTGAACTCCCCATCGAATCTCCGCCTCCCAATCCAGAGGTCAAGGTGCGCACTCCAGAGCAGCTCACAGAGCTAAACAGAGCAGTTGCTAATGCCAGAACGCCAAGGAATCGGGTCATATTTTTACGGAAATTCAAAATACTAAAGGTTATCGGAATATTTCCCAGCAGAACATGTTGGAAATTTGATGATAGAGAAATGGTAGAGCATTCTCAAGGAGTTTTTGTTTTGACAGTCGGTGAAGGTTCGTCATGGCCGCAATTTTGTCATGTTGGGACATTTTGGTCTAAAACCGGATGAGGGCAGCATTTTCGGCGGCGGGTGCAGCATCGTCGATCGATCCGATGACGGTGGTCTCTGGATAGCCAGCGGCGATGAGCGCTGCCACGCAGTCAGAGGATTTTTCCCGGGGCACCATTGCGAGAAGTCCGCCGGAGGTCTGGGGGTCGAAGAGTAGTGGATACGCGGCGTGCCGGGAGATGGCTTCCGGGGTCTCCAGCCCATGCATGGCGCGGCTGTTCTGTCGGTGGAGTGAGCTGAGGATGCCTCCGCTGGAGGTATCAACTGCGCCGGCGAGAAGTGGAATAGCCTCGATGTCGAGACGGGCGATTCTGCGGAGCGGTCGCAGCATTTCGAGCAAGTGACCGGCGAGGCCGAATCCTGTCACATCGGTGCAGGCGCTGGCGTGGTATTCCCGCAAGATCCTCGACGCGGTCAAATTGGACAGCGACATGGAGGCGATGGCGGAATCGATCCAGCGCCCGCGCGCTTTGAGCCGCATAGAGGCAGCGAACAGGGTGCCGGTGCCGATCGCTTTGGTAAGAATGATCGAGTGACCGCAGGCTGGCGTCGATTTTTCCATGGTGCTGCCGGGCGCAGCGAAGCCGTTGCAGGTTAACCCTAACGCTAACACATTGCCCTCAGCCGTGTGTCCTCCGTAGAGGGCGGCACCGGTTTCCTCCAGCACGTCGACCACGCCGGACAGAAGCTGAAAGAGAGTTTCGCCCGCCACTGTGTCCGATGCGAACGGCACCAGCGCGGTGGCCAGTGCGCTGTGGGGCAGCGCACCCATGGCGAAAATATCGCTAAAGCAATGCAGTGTGGCGATGCGGCCAAAGAGCAATGGATCATCGACCAGGGCTGGCAGGTAGTCGACCGTTTGCACCATTTCCATCCCGCCCGGCACGGCGAACACCGCTGCATCCTCCGCGTGATCGAGCAGTGCAAGTGCAGGACTGTCAGACCGCTCGCTGCGCAGGCGATCGAGCGCTCCCGTGAGGATGCTGCTGCCGACCTTTGCCGCGCAGCCGAGACAGCGCATCTGCGATCGGCGGCGCAGCTCAGAAACTTCATCAGCCAACGAATCGGTGCGCGCACCGCTGGCGGGTTCCGGTGCCTCGGCCATTCCTGGCATCAGCGGCAAGTCTTCAAATTTCCGCATGAATTTGCGGTCGATCCGATCCTTCAGCTGCCACATCAGCGACGAGCGCCAGGCGAGGAACTTGCGTGACGCGACGGCTTCACCATTGGCGGTGCCGATCAAGCTGAGGAATTCCTTCTGCGGGCGGTAGGCGCGCAGGGGTTCGCCATTGAAGAAGTGGCGCAGGTTGTCGAGCAGCGGTTTTGCCATACGCACGGCAAAGACACCCGACTTCGGACGCGGCTTGCCCTCGATGGTGGCAGCATCACCCGCACCGAACACAAAGGGATGGGAAACGGACTGCAGCGTGGGCGACACTAACAGAAATCCATTGGTATCCGTTTTCAGACCCGAATTCGCGATCCACTCCGCCGGACTGGCGCTGGTGACCCAGAGCAGATGATCGGCTTCCACCGTCCGCCCGGAGTTGCAGAGGAGTTGCCCATTGCGCACCTCGATAACGCCTTCGCCGGTGTGCACGGTGATGCCGCGCTCCTCCAGGAGTTGGGAAAAAAGGTGCCGCACCTTTGGATTGTGCGTCTCGAGAATTTCCGGCGCACGATGCACCAGTGTCACGTCACCTTGATCGCCCAGCCTTCTCTTCATGCACAGCGCAATCTCTACGCCTCCCGCACCGCCGCCGACGATGGCGATGCTCTGCCTGCTGCCTGACTTGGCTCTGGCGATGATGCTGTTCCACTTTTGCAACAGCGCGGGCACCGGTTTGGAGCCGATGGCAAAGGTATCCGCACCGGGCACATTGTCCATTCGCGGGGTGCTGCCGGTATTGATAGAGACAGCGTCAAAGGCGAGCGCACTGCGGCCTTTGAGCAGCACCTTTTTGCTGCTGACATCCACCCCCACGCATTCCGCCTGGACGAAGTGGGCACCAGCGAACTGGCACAGCCGCCGAACGTCGATGTGCGCTTCGTCATAAGTGTAGTAACCCGCGATGAATCCCGGAAGCATGCCCGAATAAGGCGCGTGCGCGACATCGCTCACCACTGTGATCTGCACGCCTGCAAGCGGCTCCATTGCCAGCATCCGCAACGCCAGCGCATGGCTGTGCCCTCCACCAACGAGGACGAGGTTCTTTGCTGCAGGAATCGATGCCGATGCTGAATCCATGGTGCCCGAAGGCTACCCCTAATTTTCCGCCCGTCTAACCGATAATATTATCGAGACTGAGTGTTCACTCACTGACATCGACCTGCCCTGCCAGAGTGGTATGGCGCCGTTGGCACATCTCATGCCGTAAGCGCGCTTCGGGAACTCCGATAACCATCAGATCATGCCAGAGGTCGCTCGCCTTCAGAAAATGTGCTCTCGCCTCGTCGACCTCTTTGTTTTGTTCGGCAATATCGCCGTGCAGTTCATAAGTTCTAGCCGCCTCGACAAGGTTCAGTTGTAGGGTGCGTGTAAGCGATTCTCCTTCCGCTTTAAGATGGTTGAATATCTTCGCCGCTTCCCTGATCTCTTTCAGCGCTTCGGAACGATGGCCGGAACGCTCCAGAACTTCCGCATAGTTCCTTTGATGTCTCGCCAGCTCAAATCTTTGCGCGTCAGTGGAACTTTTTGCCGCAACAACTTCTTTGAAGAAGATCACTGTCCCGCGCTGATAGTCGACCGCCTTTTCTGGAGCGCCCTGACCAATCAGCATCTTAGCAACGGCGGCATAGTCGCGGGCAAGTGCCATCTTGTAAGTCGGCTCCTCCGGGAATTCCTCCACCAGCGCTTTAAGGTATTTCACAGCTTCGGAGTGCGCCCGGCCGGCTTCTTTCCAGAGACCACTTTTTGCCAGCGCCTCTCCCAACGCCCAGTAGTTCACTCCCAGGAAGTAGCGGGGTGCGGGGGCGGCAGAATCCTTGTCATGCACCGAGCTACCCGGACCAACGGAAATCGTTGATTCAGCAGTCGGCGCGTCCTCACCGTCAGCCGCTCCTTTGTCGATCAGACCAAGACCAACGATGGCAGTGAAGACGAGCGCGGCAAATCCCGTGGCCCATCCCGCTGCGGAGCCACCACTGTGATGGGCGGAAGGCTGATCCACCAGCCGCCGAATGCGGGAGACCAGTGATCCGCTCGATGCCGCGAGCGCGATTTCTGGATGCCGGCTGGTCACCTGCCATCCCGCCAGTGTCGCCAGAGCGGACACATAGGCCGTCCGCTTTACTCCGAATGATATGGCTAGATCATCCGCTGCGTTTTCCCGCTCCTGGCGTGCGCGACCGCCGATCCACCACACTCCTGGATGATAAAACAGCAGCGTGCCGATGCTCGCTTGCAACAATGCCGCCCATCCATCCCTGCGACGGAGATGAGCCACTTCGTGCACCAGAATCGCCTTGATCTCAGCAGTGGTGACACCGTTGACGAATGCCGCAGGCAGCAGAATGACCGGCTTGAGCAGTCCCGCGAGGATCGGCGTCGTCACCCACGTTGAGATCAGCACGCCGATGCGCCGGGCACCCAGGCGATAGCACAGACCATTCACAAAATCCGAAAGCTGTTCAGGAGCGGGGCCAACACCCCGGTTACGCCACTTTGTCACGCACCACCAGCCTCCCAGTTGCCGCAATGTTAGAATTGTGATACCGGCTAGCCATGCCCAGCCCATCCACGGGATAAAGGGTTGTACCTTCTGCTTCCAGCTCGTTTCAACTGACGGGACAAAGTGTGCGCTGGCGCTCCACGGCTCATTGGCAGGAGGGTCGTCAATCAAAGTCGAAGGCACACCTGAAGCTGATATACTCTGGACTACTGGAGCCTCACTCTCGACTACAAAGCGATCCACAGGAACCGCCACAGCGACCGGAATCGTGCGCTGCGGTTCCTGTGAAATCCAGTTCGCAATGGCAAGGCTCGCGATGGCTGCCATCGCGGCCATACAAAACGTGTGTCTGGCGGCCGCTGTCCGAATCATCGGAAGGCCCGCCGCAACCACGATGGTGACAAGCAGCCCCTGCCAGATGGTGTGAATGATAGACCAGCCGGAGCGGTTGGCGATTTCCTCAAGCAGCATCCCGTTCATCGCTTAACGATCCTCCAGTTTTTCGACCAGTTTCCGAATTTCCGCGAGTTCCTCAGGGCTCACCTCACGGCCTCCCAGTGCATGCTGCACCAGCTCGCGGGCGGAGCCTTTGAACACACGCTCCAGCAAATCGTGAGCCAGCTGGCGTTTCGTTCGTTCTGCGGGAACGCTGGCCCGATAAACGTGCGTGCGATCCGTGACTTCACGGGTGACCAGGCCTTTTTCCGTCATGATTTGCAGGAACCTCAGCACCGTGGTGTAGGCCAGCGACTCCTTACGTCCCGCGTTGAGCGACTCAAAAACCTGACGAACTGTGGCCGGTTCCCGCTCCCACAAAACCTGAACGATTTCCAATTCCCTGCCCGTTGGTCTGGGCAAATTCCCTGCATTCGATGATCCCGGTTTCTTCTTCATCGCGGCATGCTACCAAGTTTTTAGTAGACTGTCTACTAAAAATTTGGTAGCATGCCCACGACCGCGCTAAGTGACCGACTTGAATCATTCCCATCGCCTTTTCATGAGGGCAATGATGGCGGGCTGTCCGGACCGCCTTCTAAGCGTTCCCATACATCGAATTCTGGGCCGAACTGACGCAGAAACTCGAGCGACAGCGACTGGAAGAAAACAAACATCGGCAGGAGAGCGACGGTGCCCAGGTATGGAATTGCGAGGATAATTCCACCGATGCAGCAAGTGAAGATGACCAGAAGAAAAATCACGAGCACCGATACAATCGCGAGCACCAGTCTCATCAGGGCAAAAAGGATGATCGCGCCGAGCTGCTCACCGTGCAATGCGATTACCCGGCCCCAGGCTGCTGTGGCGGAAAGAGAATGCTTGAACATGATCGGCACCACAAAGGCGTTGAGCAAAAAGGACACATAGGTGAGGGCCATGCCGCTGAGAACCAATGCGGTCACGCCAGCCACGACCCCAGCAATCCACTCGGGCCTGAAGTCGTTCGCGTCAAAACTGGGAATGAGAAAGAAACCTGCCACCCCGGTGATCGTGAGAAACACCGAGCCAACAAGAATGTAGAATACGAGCCTCCACCAAAATAACGAGTGGCCTTGCATGCGGAACTGATGCCACGGCTGTTTTACCAGTGCCCGGTTGTGAACCACGTTGTCCAGAAACATAAACTTGCCACGCGAACTCAGCCACAACAACGCGACACCAACAGCAAGAGCCAACAGCACCAAAACAATGGCAACCGGAATGATCCAGCTAAGCTGAGTCCCTAACCCATCCAACGCCTGCTCGGCCTGAAGCTTAACATCCTCCCATCCATTGAATGAGACCTTCCCTCCCGAGCCGTCAAAGTTTTGCCGGTAGGACACCGACCCGCCTCCTCCCTCAAGCAGCTGGGCCAGCCACGCGGTGAATCCCAGCGCGAACCACTTGGCAATGTCGAAAGGCTGGAACAATATCCGTCTCGTGCGATCCATCGCCAGCGTCACTGGCTGCATATACTCAATTTCAGCACGGCTCATTTGCGAACTCTCTCACAAAATTCCCGGAGTGAAAACTCTTTCCATTCCTCCTCCGTACTGGCTACCGACAATGTCACTCGGTCCAGTCAAATCCGGTCAGTGCGACATGCAGGGCCACCACCATCCGATTCACCGCTCCCGAGAGCGAACATTCTCATTGCTTAGCGGCTGCTTTTGCACCGGCTCGTAATCTCGTAATGGAGAAGCCGTGTTTGGGCATTCTGGACGCTCAGTTTCAGATTAGAAGACAGTGCAGTGTAAGGACTTTGAATGTGAAGATGGCGCGTGAGCTGCGCAGTGTGAGGCTCGCTTAAAAACGCCGACTGAGAACTCAGTGAAGGTATCAAATGTCACTCGCTGGTCAACCTCTTCCCTCAGGTGTTTGGCAAGGCCCGGCGGAGGGACGCTGAGCCGCTCCCAGCGACTCTTTCTGTTCCGAACTGTGCCATTTTCTCCACGGACGCAATGAAGAAGGCCAGCGCAAGCACGACATCCTGGCCTATCCCTCAGCTACACCTATGACCGGGACCTTAACGGGGCAGTAGATGGAAGAGTAAGGCTTTAGCTTGATTCTTCCATGTCGAGCTAAAGCTCAAACTACTTTGGATCTACCTCACAAGCTCGACATCCTGGCTGGTGAGCCAGCACTGGCGGCCGTCGGCCAGGGCGATGTTGAGCCAGGTGCCACGGTCTTCGAGGAGGCGGAACTCGGTGCCAGCGTGGAGCGGATCCTGGAAGCTGGGTTCGTAGCTGGTGCTGTCGCCTTTGCGGGCGATGGTGGATTCGGCGATGATAACGCCATTCCGGTTTTTGGCGGAGGTTCCGGCTTCAATGATGAGCGAGGCGAGTAGTGTTACTGCGACGACGGCTGAAACTCCCGCGACCCACTTCATCCATGGTCGACGAGTGAACAGAAGCAGCGTTGCGAACACCCATGCGGAGGCGAAGGCACCTGCAAACATCCATGCCCGGGTGTGCGCGGAGATATCGTAGTGCCAGAAAAACAGGGTGTGCATGATTTTGCGCTGTGCCTCCACTTCGACTTCGTCCTGCCTGCGTTGCAGAGCGTAGGCGAGGTTCTGCTGCAGGTTGGGATCGTTGGGCGCGTAGAGTTCGGCCCGGCGATAGTTCAATATGGCGCGGCCAATGTCCTTCATGCGGAAGTAGGCGTTGCCGATGTTGTAGTAAAGCTTGCCGTTGTCGATACCGCCTTCGCTGGCGATGCGTTCGAACCGAAGGGCTGCCTTCTGGTAGAGTTCGCGGGCGGCTGTGTTGTCAGTGGCGGCAGTCTCGTTTGCCTGACGGAAGAATTCTTTACCCTGGCTGAAGAGGTCGCTGATCTCGGGTGCGGACAGCTTAGCCGGTGCGTCGTCTGCGACTGCGGATACAGAAACGAGCGAAAAGAGGAAGATTCCGAGGATGCGCTGTAACGATTTCACTTAAGCCTCCTTTCCAAAGTTTGGGCGAGTTCCAGCACCTGGGTGCCGAGAGCTGATGTGTCGTCAGCGGAAGCGCCACCGGCGTAGCGGCTGGCTTCGCAGTGGTCGAACACAGCCTTGATCGCGGTCATGGTTTCGCTGGGTATACCTTCCGATTCCAGTGGCTGCGCGACATCGCGGAATGTCAGGGCACCCGGTGGTACCTTGAGTTTACTGCCGAGGTAGTTGCGGAAAACTTCCAGCACAGCATTGGAGTCTGCGGCGCCTTTCAGGTCGCGCTGCAATTCGCCAAGTGCTTTGCGCGCGCGCGCCTTGCTGGGATCCGCTTCGCGGCGGCGGCGGGCATTGGTGAGCGTGAGCAGGATGCCGTAGAGGACGGGAAAGCCACCTAACATTGCTACCGTGGCAGGTGCGGTCAGCCATCGCATCAAATCAAACCGCTGATTCTTGAGCACGTCCATGTCCTCGTAATTGTGGGCGATGCCGCGCGACCATGCTTCGACCTGGCTGGCGCCGGCCTGCACGGGGCCGAGACCTTCGGCGTCATCCGCAGTGACCACGTTGGTCGCCTTCACGACAATTGGGATCGGTTGCGACTTTGCGATCTCATATTTGCCGGAATCGCTGTCGAAGTAGGGCAGCTCGATGGGCGGGATCTCGGTAACATTGGCGCTGGTGGCGCGGATGGTCTGGGTGAAGACCTTGAAGTTGCCATTCACGGTGCCATCGTCCATTTCCTCTGGAACCTTGAACTCGCGGGTCAATGCATCCTGCAGGTGCAGGGAAGGAAGGTTCACGTGCTCAAGATAAGGCGGGCCGGACAGGGCTACTGTCAGGGTGATGGGATCGCCGACGTTCACTTCCAGCGGCGCGGCCGTGGCTCTGATCTGATATTCGCCGATGTGCCCGGCAAAGCCCTTGGGCTGTCCGGCGGCGGGCAATGCGCGCACTTCCAGGGTTTCTTCGTTCGATGGGACGACGAAGCGCGACCACTTCGGCTGCTGCCGTCTGCCGCCAAAGAAATCGCGAACGATCTCGGTGCCGCTTTGCCCCTGAAATGCGATCGTTGCAGGTGGCAGGGTCACTTTGCCCACTTCCTTTGGCACCACGGCTTTGCGCAGCCGCATGGTGTGGAATTGCTTGCCGTTGAGTTCCTGAATCTTGTTCTGCTGGTCGGTGTCCTCATCATCCAGATCGTATACCTCAAAATCTCCGGTCTCCAGCGCGGGCAATTCCAGATTCGGACGCTGCACACTAGCATTGTAGTAAAAAACGATCTCAAGAATGACCGGCTCGCCCACATAGGCGACATTGCGCGACAGGCTGGCACGCAATTTAAAATTCTCCGCCTCCACGGGCTTGTTTGCCTGGATGCGAACGCCATTGGTACGGGTGGTTGCGCCATCGGCAGTGATGGTAATGGGTGGAATTGTTAGAGCTCCTTCGCGTTTGGGGGTAATCACGTAGCTGAAGATGTAGCCGTGGCTCTCTTGCCGCGTGATCTGGCCATTGATGATTGTTGTCGAGGAGCTGTTGCGCGGCCCGCCGCCATCCGCCTTCACACTGAAGTCTGTGATGCCCGAGAGATCCGGCTGGTCAGGCTTGTCACTGCCTTCGATCTGAATCTGGAAGCGAATGCCTTCGCCGACAAATGCGGAATTCGCACTCACCGCTGCCCGGGCTGAGATATTTTGGGCCAGTGCTGCTGCTCCGGCAATGATCAGCCAGAGCGGCACCAGCAGTGAGGCTTTCCAGCCTGTTATGAATCGCGCGTTTCCCGTCATCACCAGTCTTTTTCAACAGGCCGCACACCACCCATTCGCACGGGCACACGACGTTTCTGATTTTCTTTTTCTTCGTTCAAAATGTCTTCGGCAGAGTCTTTCACAGGCTTGAGGGCGCTTTGTTGCTGCTGCTCTTTCTCCTCGTCACCCTGCTCGCCTTCCTTCCCGTCTTTGTTCTGTCGCGGCTCCTGCTCATCGCCATCTTTCTTCTGGTCATCGTTTTCGCCACCGTCCTTCTTCTCCTGTTGGTCGTCTTTGTTTTCGTCGCCCTGTTGGTTCTTCTCATCCTGCTTCTGGTCGCCGTCCTTTTGATCGCCGTCCTTGTTCTGATCCTGTTGTTGCTGCTGGTCGTCCTGCTTGGGATCGCTCAGAGCCTGGAGGGCTTCTGCCAGATGTTGCGCCGACTGCTGCTGCTGCTGCCGGGCGGATGCAAAGGAAGCTGCGCTCTGCTGTTGTTCCTGAGCGGTCTTCGATGCGGTCACTGTTGAAAACTGCTGCACTGCTGCTCCCTGCGCCTTGACGGATTCATCGACATGCCCAATGGCCTGGCCCAGCTTCGCCACCATTTCGTTCTGATCGGGCGATGCCGGTGCAGGTGACGGTTGGCCTGGTTGCGGCGGGGCGGCCGCTTGCTGTTGCATTTGGGCCTCCATCTGGCGCATGCCCTCAAGCACTGCTGAAGTGTCATCCTGCAACGTCTTCTGACTGCCCGCGTGGTCGGCGACCGATTTTGCCCAGTCTTCGCTTGCGGCACTGGCCACCTGCGGTGCCAGCGTCGCGGCGGGCTGCGGTGCGTTGGTAGTATCAAAGCTGCCAGACTGGTGAGCCTGAGAAGGTGCCGACTCGCCCAGCTGCGGCTGTGTGGATGCCAGCGGATCGCCATTCTCTGCTGGAGCAGGGGGAGCAATGGGTTCGGCGGCTTGTGGTGCCTCCACTGCTGGCTGCGCCTTGCTCAGAGTGTCACTGCCTTTGATCTCCTCAATCTGCCGCTCCAGCAGTTCCTTGAGCTTCTTGCCGAGGTCGTCCTGCTGTTGTTGTTCCTCCTGTTTCTTCTGCTGCTCGTCCAGCAGCGCCTTCACATACAGGCGGACGATCTCGATGTTCTCGGCTGCCTGCTTCATCGCCGGATTCAATTCCAATGTCCGCTGGTAGTGGCCGATTGCTTCGCGGCAGGCCTCGATCGCCTTGTTCAAGTCACTGTCACGCTGCCGTTCGGCTTCGCGAAACGAGCAGTTGCCCTGATTGTAACGCGCATTGGCTTCCAGAGCGGGTTCCTTGCCGCGCACGGCTGCATCGGCGAAGGCCTTGGACGCTGCCTCGTAGTCGCCCTTCTGGTAGTGCACGGTTCCCCGATTGAAATATAGCTCAGCCGATTCTGGATTCGCCACCGACGCCTCATTGTAGTGCTTCAGCGCCTCATCGTAACGGCCCGCCTGGTAGGCAGCGTTGCCCTTTTCCACCAGTGCATAGGCCGAGACATTCGCTCCCTGCGCCGCCGTCGCTGCGATGAGCAGGCTGGCCAGCAGCAGCGCGAGCCCGTTTCTACCAAAGTTGCGAAGATCGCTCGTGTCGGGGATGAACTTCATGCGGTCGGTGATTTTCTGAGTCGCTCGGAAATGAACATTTCACCACACAAGAGCGCGAGTGCAACTCCCAGGAACAACTGGAAGCGCTCGTCGTAGCTCTTGATTGTCTTCGACTCCAGGTCACGCTTCTCGGCGGATGCGATCAGGCGCTGGTAGACGTCGCCCAGATCGATGGTCCCTGTGGCCACATTCAAATACTGGCCGCCGGGTGTCGCGTTGACCATTTCGCGCAGGGTGTCGCCGTCCAGTTTTGTCCAAACTTCCTGGCCTTCGTACTTGAGAAATGTTTTCCGCCCGTTCTCGTCCGTGAGCGGAATCCGGCGGCCCTCATTTTCATCACCCAGCCCGATCGCCAGCAGGCGCACCCCGCGCTCGCCCGCCGTCTTCGCAGCCTCCACGGGGAAGCTGTCGTGGTCCTCGCCATCAGTAATGAGAATGACGTCTTTAAATTCCTTAAGCTGGTCATCGAACACATCGTCCAGCACTCTGCGCAAGGCGTCGCCGATGAGTGTGCCGCCACGGGCGATGCTGTCCGTGCTCACCTCCTCCAGCATCATGCGAAAGAACCCGTAGTCGAGCGTCAGCGGGCATTTCACCACCGCCGTGCCGGCAAATACAACGAGCCCGACACGGTCTCCTTCGAGCTTCTCCACCGCATCACCGATTGCCAATTTCGCCCGTTCCATGCGGTTCGGTGCCAGATCCTCCGCCAGCATACTGCGCGACACATCCAGCAGGAAAACGACATCGCGGCCCCGGCGCTCGACCGTTTGCGCCTTCGGATTCCAGCCCGGCCGCGCCATCGCAATGATCAGAAAAACCAGCGACGCCAGCAGCAGCGCCGTCTTCCAACGTCGTCGCACCGGGCTCACGGAATTGCCGATACGCTCCAGCAGCCCTGCATCAATAAAGGCCCGAAGCGCCTGTCGCCGCTTACGCGATGCGAACACAAACAGCCCCGCCAGCACCGGCAGCAGCCAGAGCCAGTTCAACATTTCAGCCGTCTGGAGATTCAGGTTCACAGCAGATCGATCAACGATTTCACGTCATCCTTAGCATCAATTTGCCAATACGTCCCGATCTGGCGTAGCGCGGCACGGGATTTGTCTATTTTTTGCGCCTTCCCGATGCCGTACCAATGCGCTCAATCCGTTTGCATTTGCCCGATAAGCTCCGAAATATTCGCATCGTTCGAACTTTTGCTCAAAAGGCATCGGCACCTTGAATTTCATGGGTGCACTGGATTGCCTCAAGAGGTTAGAACGCGAAAAGAACCGTCACCATCCTCGGTATTTTCTGGATTTACCGATCGCACTTTTCGCTCAGATCGACTATTCGGGGACATGCATTGGCGCGACAAATACCTGGTGATTCTGCTTTCCACCGTGGTAGCGGTGCTCGTTTGGTCGGCAGTGAGGCCGCATGATTTCCTGACATGGATATTAGAGGTGTTTCCTGCTCTCGCTGGCATAGCGATACTGGTGCCCACGCGGAAGCGCTTTCCGCTCACTCCATTACTTTATACATTGATCGCCCTGCACATGATCATCCTCTCGGTGGGCGGGCACTACACTTATGCGCTGGTGCCGATCGGTGACTGGGTGCGTGACTGGCTGGGGCTGGAGCGCAATCACTACGACCGGTTGGGGCACTTCACACAGGGATTCGTTCCGGCAATGATTGCACGTGAATTGTTTCTGCGGCTTGACGTTGTGGCGAAACGCGGTTGGCTGAACTATCTCATCGGTTCCGTATGTCTGGCCATCAGCGCGGTTTACGAACTCATCGAATGGGCGGCTGCGCTTATCATGGGGCAGAGTTCCGATTCGTTTCTCGGCACTCAGGGGGACGTCTGGGATACGCAATCGGATATGTTTCTGTGCCTGATAGGGGCCATCGCCGCGCTAAGCCTGTTACCCACATGGCACAACAAACAACTGCGTGAACTGGCTGACTAAGGCGGGTATGCCCCGAAAGTAGAGCGGGCTTATCTTCGAAGAATTGAGCTGAAGCTCAACTATTTTGAGGGATGCTATCCATTCATGGAGCGGTCAGCGCCGCGCCGTTGTCCTTTGCCGACAGCTTCTGCAAAAACGGCACGGCGGTGCGAGCCCAGTCGACGGCGCTGGAGTAGGCACCCGCACCGGAGCCGAAGCAGCTGCGCAGCATTTCGGTATCAATGATTCCTGGATTCAATGCCACCGCTGCCAGGCCGCGCGGCAGTTCCTGGGATAGCGCCTGAGTTAATCCTTCGATCGCCCACTTGGTTGCGCAGTAAGGGGCGACTTCTGGCGATGTCGACCGGCCCCAGCCGGAACTGAAGTTCACGATCACTCCCGAGCCGCGCTGGAGCATGGATGGCAGGAACTGCCGGATCACTGCATGAACACCTTTGATATTGATATCGATGACTCTTGCGAATTCGCCCTCTGTCACCTCCCACAAAGGCGCGTTCGCATTGATGATCGCGGCATTGTTGAGCAGCAGATCAGGAGTCCCCACGGTCGCGCGAACCTCGGCGCTAAAATTCGCCACCGACTCCAGATCCGATACATCACAGGTGGCGAACACATGCGGTTCCGGCATTGCCGCGCGCATCTGCCCGATAGCCTCTTCCGTGCGGCCGCAGCCTGCGACGGTCCATCCATCTGCAGCAAATCGTTCAGCCATCGCCCGCCCGAGTCCGCGCGTGCATCCAGTAATACAGACAACTTTACTCATGCCCTCACTTTGATCAGATCCCGGCCGGTTCGTCACGTTGATATTGACCGTTACACCGGCAATCCCCTCCAGTATAAGCAGCAGCCAGATGGGACGCCGGTGGTTTGGTCGGTGGGGGCGAATGGCACTGATGAAAATGCCACGCCTGTCCAGGACCGGGACTTTGGCGATATCGTCTGGCAGTATTGCCTGTCTGACGAGCTGCTGGCGATAGAGAAGAGGCTGGAAACTGCGGGACGGCAGTGACCTTAGAAACAATTTCGCACATAAAGAGTCTTGCTTGTCGCGGACAGCTTCGAGACTGTATGCGGGTGAAGTCATTGATCCGATCCACTGTTGTTGTCGCCGCGTGTTCGCTCGTTAGTAGCTGGACGCATGCAGAGCCGTCCTTCGAAACCGCTGAGCACAAAAGTGTGCCTCTGGAGTTGTTCGATGTCCCGGATGGCATGGAGGTGACGATCTGGGCGAACTCACCGCTGTTCTTTAATCCCACTAACATTGATATCGATCTGAAAGGGCGTATCTGGGTCGCGGAAGGCGTGCGCTACCGTGGCCATCACGCGCGGCTGCCTGAGGGCGATCGCATCATGGTGCTGGAGGACAAGGATGGCGACGGCAAAGCCGATTCCTCACACATGTTCGTGCAGGAGCCGCTGCTGGTTGCGCCGCTCGGCGTTGCAGTGCTGGACAACAAGGTCGTCGTCTCCCAGCCCCCGCACTTGCTGGTATATACGGACGCCGATCGCGATCTCGTTTTCGATGAGTCAAAGGGCGACACGCGGGAGATCCTCTTGACCGGCTTCAATGGCCAGAATCACGACCACTCGCTGCATTCCGTAACCGCAGGCCCGGACGGCAAGTGGTATTTCAACTCGGGCAATTGCGGTGGCATGTTCACCGACAAGAGCGGCAAAACGTTCCGCGTGTTTGGCGACTACCGTCCCGGGCCGATCGGCCCCTTCACTTTCCCCAATGATCCTGGCAAGTATGCCGGAATGCCTTCGGACGACGGGCACGTGTATGTCGGCGGCTTCACTGTGCGGATGAACCCCGATGGCACCAACGCGGAGATCATCGGCCACAATTACCGCAACAGCTACGAGCAGTCGGTCACCTCGCTGGGCGATGTGTTTCAAAACGACAACGACGACCCGCCGGCGTGCCGAGTCAGCTGGGTTATGGAGTATGCGAATTTCGGCTTCAGCTCGAATGACGGCCAGCGTTCGTGGGGTGCAGATCGACGCCCTGGTCAGACCACGCCCATTGCCGAGTGGCGTCAGGAGAATCCCGGCTCAACGCCTCCCGGCGATGTCTACGGTGGTGGATCGCCGACAGGCAATGTGTTCTACGAGAATGGTGCTCTGGGCGACCAGTGGATCGGAACGTTCTTCGCCTGCGAGCCTGGCAGGAACACGATCTTCAGCTACCAGCCTAAGCTTGACGGTGCTGGCTTTGCACTCGAGCGCCATAACTTTGTCACCACCAATGCCAGTGGTGAGTTCGCCGGTTCTGACTTCGTAGGCGGCAAAACCAATGACGAGACGAAGACGCTTTTCCGTCCATCCGACATCGCACTGGGGCCAGACGGGGCGCTTTACGTTTCTGACTGGTATGATCCGCGCGTGGGCGGGCACTCGGACCTTGATACGACGTGTGCCGGCACGATTTACCGCATCGCCCCGAAGGGCTTTAAGCCATCCGTCCCCGAGCTGGATTTGACGACTACGGATGGCCAGATCGCTGCGCTGCGGT
This sequence comes from Verrucomicrobiia bacterium, assembly GCA_020439995.1. Lineage (GTDB taxonomy): Bacteria > Verrucomicrobiota > Verrucomicrobiia > Verrucomicrobiales > DEV007 > JAGROY01. Next base: position 13,953 of record JAGROY010000090.1, on the reverse strand, counting down.
CGCCTGCGGTGAATGTGCGTTCGTTAGGATTTCAGGCTTTGAAGGCAAATGGCGATGCCTCCGTCGATGCCGTAGCAAAACTGTTAGGCGATCCCAATCCCTACATGCGCGGGCGGGCGATCCACCTGCTGTATCAGTTGGGCGGAAAGGGAGTCGCTGCAGCCGGACTGCCGGAGGACCAGGCCGATGCGCCATTGAAGATCGCTGCCTTCCGCGCCTTGCGCCGAGCGAACCGTCCATTCTTCGACAGCGCCAGCAATCTGGCAAAAGACGCCGATCCTGCAGTCCGGCGTGAGGCAGCACTGGCGATGCGTGACCAGTCGTTCGCGGTGGCGAAGACCATTCTCATCGATGTGGCGAAGGGCTATGACGGCAATGACCGAAGCTATCTGGAAGCATTCGGTACGGGAGCCACCGGTAAAGAAAAAGAGGTTTACCAGGCGATCAAGGCCGAGCTTGGCGATGCGTCGCCAGTGCGCTGGAGCGATACCTTTGCCAGCCTGGCCTGGAGGCTTCATCCGTCCGACGCAGTAGTCGATTTCCTCGTCCGCGCGAAAAGTGATCAGCTCAGCCTGGAACAGCGCAAACAGGCGACGGACAGCATTGCCTTTGTGAATTCCTACGGTGCCGCACATGCAATGATGGAGGTGGCGGAAGTCCCCGCGCTCAAGGCGCAGGCGATGTGGTGGCTGATCAATCGCTCGTCCAACGACTGGCGGGAATACGACCTGCGAACTGTGCTGAAAGAGCGCGGCATGTACGATCCTGAAAAAGTCGAGCTGGTCGAAATCGTTACGCCAGATCCCACGGCTGTGGAGCAAAAGCTGGACGTCGCCGAGGTGCTGAAACTGGAAGGGGATGTCGCCCGCGGCAAGGCAACCATCATGCGTTGCATCATGTGCCATCAGGCCGGTGGTGCGGGCGTAGACGTGGGGCCGACACTGGAAAGCTTCGGCAAGACCCAGACGCGCGAAGTGCTCGCCAACTCTATCATTCATCCAAGCGCGGACATCTCTCACGGCTATGCAGCCACAGAGCTGAAGACCAAAGACGGCAAGACCATCCATGGATTGCTGCAAAGCAACGGCGATCCGGCCATCATCGTCAGCATGGGCGGCGTCACCCAGCTGGTGCCGAGGGACAAGATAGCATCGGTAAAGCCCCTGAGACGTTCCCTCATGCTCAGCGGCGATCAGCTCGGCCTCACTGCGCAAGACGTGGCAGACCTCATCGCTTTCATGCAGGCAGACTGATTTGATCGCCTGAAGAGTGAAGCATCTCATGTTCAAGCGCTGCAGCATGAGCTACGATATGTGGAATTACTCGGCCACCAATACAGATGCTTGGGTATTCGGGACGCTTCAGGTTTACCGGGAGTTAGCGGAGCTACTCTCCGCACACAACGCACGCGATAGCCCTCATCGGATCGTTGCAGGTGAAGGAGGAGGGATGGATCTTGGTCATGCCGATCAGCCAAGCAGCCGCATAGTCGGGCGATTCTGTTTTCGAGCTGTTCATTTTTTTGCTGTATCTCAGCTGGCACCAGCACCTTAACATTATTTATTCGAAATGGATTGAATAATTGACCGGGCTCGGCCGTCTAATCCTCATCAACCACTTGTCGGGATTTTCTGCTGTGCCTGCCGATTCCGATTTCAATTCCGGCAAATCACGTTCAAACTGAGCTTATGAAGGCGAACTACTCTCCGTTGCCCATGCTGCCATTGAGTATCCTTGCGGCCTGCACTTTTGCGATGCTTGCAGGAGTGGTCGCGACTGCCCCCAAGGCCGGTGCCGGCCCCACTGAAAAGAGCGCCCTCAGCCGCGAACCAGGTGCCATCTACCTTGAGGACATTCTCGACAAGCCGGTGACACTCAAAGTGAAAGCCGACAGCTCACCGCCCGTTTTTTCCCGGCTGGATGCAAAGCTTCAGCTCGGCCGAATGGTCGCCGGAACCGAAGTCACGATCGATGCAGTCAGCGAAAAGGCTTACCGTGTGCGTGGCAAGGCAACCCACGGCGGAGTGGTCGGCTGGATGAGCCCGAAGTACCTGGAGACGAAAGATCCCGAGTTCTTTGAAAAAATGAAAAAGGCGCACGAGCGCTACCTCGTCGTGGAAGAACTGATCGCAGCGAAAGAGGTTGGCCTGGGAATGACTCCAGCCGAAGTCGAGCGCTCGCTGGGCAAACCCACCGCTTCCAGGACCGCTGTCGACAAGGACGGCAGCCACATCAGCCTTGAGTTCACCACCTACGAAAAAGTCCCCCAGACCGAAACACGCCGCGATGGCTACGGGCGACTCTACAACACTACGATCTATGTCAAAGTGCCGGTCGGCAAGCTGGTTGTGCAATTCACCGAAGGTGCCGTCACCCGGATCGAAGAAGAAATCGGCCCCCCTCCCGAAGGCGGAGTGAAAATCGTGCCCGCGCCGATTGTAGTGTATTGATTAGTTGGCAGAGACCCTAAGATGCTTCCCAAAGTCTCTGCGCCTTGAATAATAGACGATGACACCTAGAATAATAGTGGTAAGTCTAGTGGTAGCAGTGTCCGTGATAATTTCTTATCGGGCGCTGCTGCCTTACAGGCAGAGAAAGGTGGGTGGAACGACGGGCCAGGCTTTATCACCTTCCTTTTCAGCGGTGCCTTCTGAAGCAACTCAAATGCTGAGTCAAAGGGGGCGGAGGGGGAGAAGTGGCGCGATCGGTCGATATTGATACAGTGATCAGAGAATCATCTATCTATCAACATGCAGATATCATTTTGAGTGGCGGGCGATCTCTTGCCGACGGCTTTCTTGACCGGAGAGTCTTAACCCCTGCAGAAGCTAAGATTTTCCGTGACCCAGTGATTTCAAGAGAGTGTGGGGCAAATCCGTGGTGATGATCACCTGTATTCTGCATCTGTTCATCGGCATACGCGACGGCTGCAAACGCAAGTACCGGGAACAGTTTGAAGTCATAGCCAGTGATTTCTGGTACTGCTACGAGGCAGGAACCAAGCGTGGCTTTGCGCTGCGCTGGAGCGCGTTCATGAAAAGGTGCCTGGCATTTGGAGACTGGTTACCGCAAAGAATGATAGGCAAGCTGATTCGTGCGGACGAGAATAAGCTGGCCAGTTACAAAGCATGGTATGATCGTCCGGAGGGGCACCGTGTCAGCACGGAAGTCGACGTGTGATGGGATCGCTGGCCAGAAAGCTATTTGCGATGCGTCATCTGCGGGGGCACTTCGTACATTCACGGATGCTGATCCGAGCGTGGGCGCAGATTCATAACTTTGCGCCATGGAATCCGCATACCGCCAGAAAGAAGAAGGCGCAATGCCCAGCCGAGCATCTCATGAAAAAACGCTACAGCGACAACTGGCTGGAAAATTTCAGATTGGCATCATCATGTGCCGCAAATAGAGCGGTTTTCTTGTAGTCCCCGAATCCGTTATAGTCAGGAAAATTCAACGTGTTCGTTTCTTTCCATGCCTCGGAGTGAGGAGGCGTTTGGGACGCCATCTTGAAATGGCTCAGTAGATCCCTCATTGGTGATGCACTCACGTTTCGTGGGATCCCGAACTCAACGCTTCGCCAGATCGAAGCGGGCGAAGTGAGCGGGAAGCTGCCCGAGGTGTTCGATAAAATAGCGGTGACTTCGAGATTGGAAGCAGAGCAGGCCATGAAGCGACTGGTTTCACTGGTTTCCGGTTTATCCGGGGTCGCCTTCCTGTACGCTGGAAGTATAGCCGTGTATCAAATCCTGACCGTTTTCGCTAAGATTAAGATTTATCAATAGATTGTCGGTGCTATTCGCCTCGCATCCAAACGCGACACATGTTAGAAGAATTTCGGTATGAAGGCCATCGGATTGCTGCTCGTGGGGATCACCGCATTTGCGGGAGGCTTTGCCTTGAGCAATTTTTGGTCGCCGGGTGGCGATGATCCCGACTCTGGATCGGGCGGTGACCGTTTGATCCCAGCTACAGAAAGTGCGCCGATAGGAACACGGGTACTGGTGAAGCAGCGGGGAGAGAACTCCTTTGCCGAACTGGACTTGGTGAACTTGTCAGTGGAGGAAGTGCGTGCACGGCTGGAAGGCCTTGAGCGTTACCCTCGGTCGCGGCGCTGGCTGATGCAGCGGCTGCTGATCGGGCGCTGGCTGGAGTTGGATTCAGAGGGCGCGTTTGCCTGGTGTCGTGAGCAATGGACGGCGCATTCCTATATGTCGCCGCTACTGCAGCAATGGATGGAGATCGATCCGGAAGCGGCGATGGCGGCCTGGCGGTCGCTGCCGGAGGGAGCGCGGCGGACTTGGCAGTTGGGCGCGATGCTCGAGGGCGCGATGAAGCTCGGGCCGGAGGCTTACCTGAGGTGTCTGGATCAACTGCCGGTCGATTCACTCAAGTCGCCCGCTGGAGTTTCGGAAATGTTCGCTGAACTCGCTGCGATGGATCGCGAGCGGGCGATCGCGCGGCTTCGCGAGTTGCCGGAAAACCTCCGGGAGGAGGCCAGTGCTGGGATCGTCAGCTCCTGGGTGCAGGGCGATCCCGCAGGTGCGATCGCTTACACCAGAGAGATGCAGGCAGGCGGAACGCGTGACCATTGCCTGAGCAAAATCCTCGATAGCGACTGGGCGCTAGATCATCCAGAGGACGCAGGTGCCTTGCTGGAATTGTTCTCGGTCCGCCCAGATCTGGTGCCTTCATCAGGGGTAAGTGCGGTATTCGCAAAACTGAGCGAAGGCGATCCGATGTCGGCAGTGACCTGGGCGGCGAAATATCTGGAGCCGGGGGACGCCTTCCCTGGGCTGATCAACCGTGAGGTGATCGCGCCAGCCATCAAGGATTCTCCTCAAGCGGTGCCGACGCTGGTCGCATCGATCAGTGCGACGATCGGCGATGCTGAGGCGGCGAAGGAATGGGCGGCAACGCTTGGCGATGGCATTGAATCCAGGCACGCTCAGGCATTCGCCGCGTTCGCAGCCATTGAAAACACGGAACTCCGCACGGCGGCGTTGCGGGGATTGATCGAGGATTCTTACGGCTGGGATTTTGATGGCGTTGCCCAGGCGGTGGCGACATTACCAGATGCCGACCGCGCGCAAATGCTGACGTCCCTTGTCGCAGCGCCGACCCCCGGCCTGGCCGATGCAGCGCGGCAGGAGAAGCTTCTGGGATTCGCAGATCAACTCCCTGCAGGCCCACCTCGTACCGAGTATCTTGCGGAAGTGATCGGTAGTCTGGTGTCGTGGGGTGGTGAATGGGAATGGGTACACCCGGCGAATGCCGCCGCCCTGCTTTCGCAATACCCGGAGGCAGCGCAGCAAGGCGGCGACGAACTGATCCGGGACATTGCCGAACGCTGGGTTGAGGTGGCCGACGCGCTGTCCGACTGGATGCCCTGGGCGGAAGCGATCGCAGATCCAGCCCAGCGCGAGCAGGCGTGGTCAGGCATTGCCCAGGCATTCGCCAACGAGGATACCGCAGCCGCATCGGAATGGCTCGGCGGGTTGCCTGCCGATGACCCTGCCCGCGATGGCGCAGTCGCTGCATTCGTCAAAGGTGTCGCCACCCGCGATGCCGAGGCCGCTCTGGTGTGGGCCGAGACCATCGGCGCGCCGGAAATGCGCATCGCAGCACTGCAATCTGTGGTGGATCGGCTCGCGTGGGACAACCCGGCACATGCCCGCGAGATCGTGACGGGAGCACCCGTGGAAGAAACCATCCGCCAGCAGCTTCTCTACCGCATCGACCATCCATGAAACTTTCCGGTCTTATCCTTATTCTCATCGCGGCAGCTGGCGTCACCGGCTGGATCGTAGGAGGAATCGCTCGCGATCGAATGGTGCCGCGCCACGGGACATCAGATTTTGGAACAATGTCAGGGAGCCTCGCCGTTTCTGACGGAGACCCTGAGTCGCAAAGCGAGATTCTGCGCGAGGCCAGCCAGGCGGCGGAAATGTCCGGGGCATTTGGCCGCAGCATGCGGATGCTGCAGCTTGTCGAGCACGCGCGGCCTGCCACGTTGCGTGCGCTGTTACTGCTGCTTGAGAAAGACGGGGCGATGCAGGAAATCGTGGCCATTCGCTGGGCCGAGATCGATCCGCAGGGCATGGCCGCATTTGTCGATAGCGGCACGTTCGTTGCAAACGGAGAAGTCGAGCACGCACTGTTTTCCACCTGGGGAGCGTCCGATCCCGATGCTGCATGGAACTATGTGGCGGAGCATGAGGGGAACTTTGATACCTGCGACAGAGGCTATGCGATCCTGGAAGACCTGCTGGATCGTGACCCGAAGACAGCAATGAGACTGCTCACCAGAAATCCGAACTTGATCCATACAGAAGATTCCAATGACTGGGCGCAGGGTGACCTTGCCGGAGCGGTTAAGATGGTCGTCGCATTGCCGGACGGCTTCTTCAAGAACTGCCTTTCCAGCCTGTTCTGGGATTGGACCGAAAGCGATCCGCGTGCTGTTGTCGCCTGGCTTAGCGAACCGGGCAACCCGGAGAACATGGAGGAGCACATCTTTGATGTCTCGCAGGCACTCACAAAGAAGGACATGGCGCTGGCAGAAGAGGTTTTCCAGGAGAGCGATTCGCCGCGTGTTCGGAAGGTGCTGGGCACGGAGATCGCATCACAAATTGCAGAGTCCGATCCGCTCAAGGCGATCGACTGGATCGAACGGGAACTGGCCGACGACGAGGCCGATCACGCACTGGTATCGATTGCCTACACCGTTGCTTCGTCCGATTCCTCGCTGGCGATCGCGATTTATGACAAGCTGCCGAGGGTCGCGGGCCATGACAACATCGCCCGGGCGATCGCTGGCAGCTTGTGGAAAAATGATCCAGAGACGGCATTGCAGTGGGCATCCGGTCTCGACGATCCCGGTGAGCAACGAGCAGCGGCAGACGGACTCGACTTTGGTGTTTACTACCAGCAATCGCCAGAGGCCACGATCGAACTGCTAAGCGAGCATCCGGACAACGCCGTGCTGGGGGTGATTGCCGAGCGGTTCGCCAGGGACTACCAGGGTGCCGATGCGATGAAGTGGGCTCAGCAACTGCCGTCCACTCACGGCGAGCGACTGACCAGAAAGGTGTTTGAAAACTGGGCCAACAGCTCGCCGCAGACTGCTGCGGATTTCCTGCAAAGCGGGGCAGTGCCTGACGCACTCCGACCTGCTGCAGTATCCGCGCTCGCACACCAATGGTTCACGGTGGCACCTGACGCAGCGACCAAGTGGGCCAGCGAAGCCCTGGCCGCTTCACCCGATCCCGCAGGGGACAGGCTGACCATCGTTCGAGCCGCCCGCGTGGCCCTTCCGCCCACGGAGGCAAGCAGGGTTTCGGAGTTGCTACGGTGAGCTGTTCTCCCCGGTCGTATAAACAAGGCACGACTCACTTCGGGCTTGATCGATCGCCTGAGTTCTGGAGTGCGCCGGTCTCGACGGCGCTTTTTTGCCGGACTAACATTGCTCGAACGGAAAGAGCTCCGTCAAGCCGAAGCACTCCACATTTCAGACGAATCCTCGTGCGTTCCGCAGAACTTCGGGGTTTGGATAACGGAGCATATTGACGGATGACTCGCCACATGCAGAATGCCAGTCATGCGTATCCCGTTCCTCCGATCCTTCGCCCTGCTCCTGGCTCCTCTCCACCCGGCGACAGCTGCCGACAAGCCGAACGTCCTGTTCATCATCTCAGATGACCTCACTGCTGAGGCGCTGTCGTGCTACGGAAACGCAAACTGCAAGACTCCGGCCATCGATGCTCTCGCAGCCAGTGGCCTGCGGTTCACTCGCGCCTACTGCCAGTTCCCGGTGTGCGGGCCGTCGCGGGCGGCGCTGATGTCGGGCATGTATCCAGAGGCGATCGGTGTCACGGGCAATGGCAGTGCGGAAAAGTTTACCGCAATGTTAGGGGATCGGCCATCGATGTCGCAGCACTTTATCCGCAACGGCTACTACGCGGCGAGGGTGAGCAAAATCTACCACATGCGTGTGCCGGGTGACATCACGGCAGGCGTCGACGGGCCCGACCATGCGGCATCGTGGAGCGAGCGGTTCAATTTCAAAGCGCCCGAGTGGATGACGGAGGGCGAGCGCTATCAGCTCACCAACTACAAGCTCAACTTTGACAAGGACAAACACTACAACCTCGGATTCGGTGGTGCGTTTTACGTGGTGAAAGGATCGAGCGATGGACGGGAGCAGCCTGATGTGCGTGCCGCTGACAAAGCGATCGAAATCATGGAGCAGCAGAAAGACGGCAGCTTTTTCCTGGCGGTGGGCCTCGTGCGTCCGCATGTCCCGCTGGTCGCACCATCGGAATTCTACAAGCCCTATCCGCCCGAGAACATGATCCTTCCCGAGAAACATGCCGATGACTGGAACGACATTCCCAAGAGCGGCATCTCGATGAACTCGGGCGGGGCCGGGCTCGAAGATCCATCCACCCAGCGCGGAGTCCTGTCCGCCTACTATGCCTCCGTGGCGTTCATGGATGCACAGGTTGCACGCATCATGGCAGCGCTGGACCGGCTACAGCTGCGCGAACGGACGATCGTCGTGTTCACCTCCGACCACGGCTACCATCTGGGTGAACATGATTTCTGGCAAAAGATGAGCCTGCACGAAGAATCCACCCGCATTCCGCTCATCGTTTCGGTTCCGGGAAAGCAGGCCGGGGAAACCGCATCGCTTGCAGAGCAGATCGACATCTACCCCACCCTGGCGGAACTCGCCGGGCTCAACGTTCCAGAGCACTGCCAGGGAGTCAGCCTGGCCAGCCTTGTTGACAAACCCACCGCGAAAACGCGTGATTCCATTTACTGCATCCGTGGAAAGGCGCAGCTCATCCGCACCGAGCAGTTTGCGTTTATCTCGTACGGCGAAGGCGGCTCCGAACTCTATGATATGGAGAAAGATCCCAAGCAGATCACCAATCTCGCCGAAGATCCCGCCCATGCTGAAGTGACATCGGAGATGAAGCGACTGCTGGAGGAAAAACAGAAGCAAATCTCCGCTGCCAGGAGCCGTTAAAATGGAATGCGGCGGAGTTTCTTTCACCGGGCACGGAAGGCTTGGCATCTGAACTGCTGTTATGGCGGGGAAGATGGAACAGCCACCGCGATTTCGGCATACCAAGATCATAGCGACCCTTGGGCCGGCAACTGATTCTCCTGAGCAACTGGCGAGAGTCATCTCGGAGGGAGTCGATATCCTGCGTCTGAACATGGCACATGCGACGCCCGACTGGTGCCTGGAGCGGATCGCACGCATTCGCGAAGTCTCTGCTCAAGTGGGGCGGCAGGTGGCGGTAATGATGGATGTGAAGGGCCCCGAGATCCGCACCGGCCCTGTCGAGCAGGCGATCAAACTGGTGCCTGGCGAAACTTTTCAGTTTTTCATTGAGGGTGCGTCACCTCCCGAAGATGGCCGTGGCGTTGCCGTCAACTACGCGAATCTCCCGAACGACGTCGAGATCGACAAACCTGTGCTGGTGGACAGCGGACTGATCCGCTTGAAAGTAATCGCGAAGGATCACGAGCGCGTGCATTGCGAAGTCGTCATTGGTGGCAATCTGGGATCCCGCCGTCACATCAATCTTCCGGGTGTGAAAGTGAAACTCCCGGCCCTCACCGACAAGGACAGGATTGATCTCAATGCGGGCGCTGAGGCCGGAATTGACTTCGTGGCGCTCTCGTTCGTCCGCGATGCACCGGACATCCTGGAACTGCGCGAGTATCTCGACGGGATCAGTTCCCGGGCGCGGATCATTGCTAAAATTGAAGATCAGGCTGGCGTTGAAAACGTCATGGCGATCGTGAAAGCCACCGATGCGGTCATGGTTGCACGCGGCGATCTGGGGATCGAAATCGACTACCACCGACTGCCGATTGTTCAGCGGCAGATCGTCACTGCGTGCCAGATGGAAGGTAAGCCAGTGATCATTGCCACCCATTTGCTGGAAAGCATGATACATTGCCCGGTGCCAACGCGCGCGGAAATATCGGACGTTTCGAATGCCGTGCGGGAACAGGCAGATGCCGTGATGCTTTCCGGGGAAACGACAACAGGCTCCTTCCCGATGGAGAGCATCGATGTACTCAAGAACATTCTGGCAACGATAGAGCCGACCGTGCCGTACCAGCTCAACACGGAGATCAAGCTTCACGAACCGAAATCGAAGATGCTTCGCTCTGCGGCGGTGCTGGCCCAGGAACTTGGAGCAGACTCTGGGATCGTTGTCTTCACCCGATCCGGGTTTCTAGGCTATGTGCTGGGAGCAATGCGGGCCCGCGGAGTTCCCATTTTCGCCTTTACCGATGACGAGTGCGTGTTCCGCCAGCTACTCTTACCGTGGGGCGTCGAACCTTTCCTTATGGAATTCACTGACGCGAATCCTGAAGAGACGATCGTCCGCGCACTCGACACGCTGAGAGCGAAAAACTGGCGACCATCTGGCGCAACACTCATCGTGATTACGAATGTCCTCGCCGGAGAGAAGACGATCGATTCCCTGCAACTGCGCACCATTGACTAACCCCGCCCGATCCCGTGCTGTCGTCGTGAACACCCCCCTTCATGAATCGCCCCCTTCGCAACTTCCTGGCAGGCCTTGGCTTTCTGGTGGCCATTTTTATCGTGGCGGTGGCGGGCTACATGATCGCAGGCTGGTCGGCTCTGGATGCCATCTACATGGTGGTGATCACGTTCTTCAGCGTCGGCTATGGCGAAGTTCATCGGCTCGATTCACCAGAACTCGTCATCTTCACGACCATTGTAATTGTCGTCGGCTGCAGCACCGTCATCTACATCATGGGCGCGTTCTTTCAAATGCTCACGGAGGGACAGATCCGCAATGCAATCGGAGGTCGACGCATGAGTAAAGACATCGAAAAACTTTCAGCTCACGTGATCGTGTGTGGATTTGGGCGGGTGGGGCAACTGCTCGTGAAAGAACTGCAGCAAGCTGGCAGAAGTTATGTCGTCATCGATCGCGATATCGAACGTCTGGAAAAAATCTCAGGCGCAGGGCACCTCTACGTGGTGGGCGATGCCACCGACGAGGAGTTTCTGATCAAGGCGGGAATTGCACGGGCATCAACGCTGGCATCCGTCCTGCCCAGCGATGCTGCGAATGTTTTCATCACTCTGAGTGCTCGAAACCTCAATCCGACGCTGCGGATCGTTGCACGAGGCGACTATCCATCTACTGAAGCGAAGCTCATCCAGGCGGGCGCAGATCGTGCAGTGCTCCCCACACACATCGGAGCCGAGCGGCTGAGTGGCCTCATTTTGCGTCCGGAGGCGACGGAGTTTCTCGAGCAGGATGCGCAAACCGGACACCTCGCCAGCGACCTCGCAGAGCTGGGCATCCAAGTTGATGAAATCCAGATACCCGAGGGATCCGGTCTCTCAGAGGCGACACTCGAAGATTTGGAAACCCGGGGAAACAGCGCGTTTCTCGTCGTTGCCGTCAGACGCCTGGACGGTTCAGCCATTCACAAACCTCCGCTCGAAACCCGCCTTCAGGCGGGAGACACATTGATCGTTATGCGCCACGAAGGGAGCATCCCTGATTTTGCAAAAGAGCACTTCGCAAAACGACAAATCCGTTACCGCGGTGCCGTCTCCTAGGGAATGCCCACCTTGCTCCAACTTCAAGGCGAAGCAGCCTGGTAGAATCTCATCGTGCCACTCCACAGAAAACGGGCGTGGTAGCACGGTCCGTCACATTCGCAGTCGGCAAAGTTGTCGCCCCTCCGGGAACGGCGTATGGTTCCTGAATGTCCGTCCACAATAAAACCACAATTCTGAGCTCCCTGAGCGGTGGTAGCGCCGCGCCGTTTCTCGTAGGTACGGCCGTGGGAGTGCTTGGTACATTGCTCGCAGTGACGGTAACCACTTCGTCACCGCCAGCCAGCGAGGTAGCGGAAACCGCTCCAAAACGGGCAAAATCCAGGCAAAATTCGGCCCCTAAGGAATCGAGCGCCGATCGCTACGACGGCTTTTCGCCCCGCGATGCCTCGGCCCGCTTCAGCAGCGTCCTCAACACGCCCGGAGCGCTGGATGATCTCGATCGGCTGAACGATCTCATCGAAAAGGCAGCCAAGTTCGATCCGGCGGCTGCAATGGAAGCGGCCAGTGGGATTCTTGATCCTGCCAGACAACGCGACGTCATGCGCCGCGTGTTGAGAACTTGGATAGTTCAAGATCGTGACTCAGCGATGGCCGCGATAGATGCGATGGAAAATCTGGCTCTGCGCCGCGATCTTACCAAATTCGCCATCGGCACCCTCGCTGGCAGCAATCCCGCCGGAGCATTCGCCCTGCTCAAGGCAACGCCAACGCTGCGCGATGACGACCTCTGGCGTGATTCATTTTCCAACTGGACCAAAGCTGATCCTGCGGCTGCCATGGCTGCCTGGGAAGGCCTGACCCATCCTGAGCAACGACGGGATGCGCTGCGTGGAATCGCCAGCGCGATGGCCAGGAAGGATCTCGCGTCGGCGATCGACTGGGCGAAGGAACTTTCCAACAAGGATGACCGTGACAGTGCAGTGATCAGCGTGCTCCACAGCGCGATCGAAAAGAACCTTCTGGCTGCAGCTGAGAACATGGCACTGCTCAAAGAAGTCGACAGCGATCGTTCCAGAGAAGTCGCCGGGCGCATTGCTTCAAAGCTCGCCGAGACAGATGTGTCAGGCGCTGCCGAGTGGGCGGAAAAGCTACCCGCATCCCAACGGGACAGTGCCCTGCGGTCGATTGCAGGAAATCTGATGCGCTTCGATCCCGATGCCGCAGAAGAAATGATCGGCAAAATTCAGGACAAAGACCAGCGGCGCGACATCTTCAGCGATCTCGCCCGCCTGCACATGACCGGTGATTCCAAGGATGCTGTGAAATGGATCGCCACTCTGCCCGCCGAGGATCAGTCGTCCGCGTGGCGCGGCGCAGCCTACGAATGGGCGCGCTCGCGGCCGGAGGATGCAGCGGCATTCGTCCTGAGTGGTGAACTTGATGATACCGGTCGCCGCCAGCTGATCGAGGCCACAGCCGAACAATGGTCGCGACTGGAGCCAGAGAGTGCAGCAAAGTGGGCCAGCCAGATCGGCGGAAACGAAGGCCGTGAAGCACTCAACCGCATCATCGACGAATGGAGCCGCAAAGATCCGCAGACTGCACTGAACTTCGTTGGAAACACCGCGCCCGGCGATCAAGTGGAAGACCTGACACGTCGCGTGGTCTCCCGATGGTCACGGGAAGAACCTCTGGAAGCCGCTAACTTTGCGCAAGCGCTCGCTCCGAGTCCTGTGCAGGAATCGATGATGCGCGACATCACGCAGCAGTGGATGGAATCTGACTCCATGGCTGCCAGCGAATGGGTAGGCTCGCTCGATCCCGGCCCGGCCCGTGATTCCGCAGTCTCTTCCCTGATCTCAAGAATCGAACGGGAGGACCCGGAGGCCGCCGCGCAATGGGCAGGAACGATCACTGACCCAAACACGCGAGACGAAACTTACAAACGCCTTATCCGGAGATTGGAAAAGGGGAAGTAGCGCGGGATTCAGGCTGGTTGTTTCATTTCTTGGGTTGAAACCCAAGCTACTTTCGAATCAACGCATGCGGGCCGGGTCACTATTCGGACGACAAACCTCTATCTGGCCTTGGAGCGATTGTCAGAACTCAGTGCTTCCGACCGTCGCTCTCGTTACTACGGCCAGGTTCAGTGCTCATTTTTTTGCATCATCGACCGCCTTTCCACACAGTTATGGTGAGTCGCGGACGGGGGGGCTCGCGGATATTTGATCTGAAGTGCGCCGGTCTTGACGGCGCTTTTTTTGCCTGACTAACATTGCTCGAACAGCAAAAGCTCCGTAAAGCCGGACATGGCGACGCCGAGGAAGCCGTCTGATTAAATTCGAGCTTCTCACCGCGCGGCCATTCCTATCGCC
>JAGROY010000449.1 GCA_020439995.1 Verrucomicrobiia bacterium | reverse complement strand
CGTTACATCGAGGCCCGGCTGACGAAATTCGCGCTGGAGGTGGTGTTCAATCCCAAGACGACAGAGTGGTCACGCTCGTACGATGGACGGCGCGATGAGCCGGTAACGCTGCCGGTCAAATTCCCCCTGCTTCTGGCCCAGGGAGCGGAAGGCATTGCGGTCGGTCTGGCGTGCAAAATCTTGCCGCACAATTTCATCGAGCTGATCGATGCCTGCATTGCCCACCTGCGCAAGGAGCCGTTCACGCTGCTGCCTGACTTCCTGACCGGTGGCATCATGGATGCGGAGAATTACAACGATGGTCTGCGTGGGGGATCTGTGAGAGTTCGGGCGCGGGTCGAGCTCCCGAAGAAAAACACGATGATCGTCATTCGCGAACTTCCGTTCGGGGTGACGACTACGAAGCTGATCGATTCGGTGCTCTCAGCGAACGAGAAGGGCAAGATTAAGATCGCCAAGGTCGACGACACCACGTCCGATAGTGTTGAAATCGTCGTGCACCTCGTTCCTGGCACTAACCGCGATGACATGCTTACGGCGCTCTATGCCTTCACCGATTGTGAGGTGTCGATATCGCCGAATGCGTGCGTCATCAAGGACAATCGGCCGCAGTTCCTCGGTGTCTCCGAGCTGCTGAAGCACGCTGCGAAGCAGACGCGCGAATACTTGCGGATGGAACTTGAGATTCGTCTGGGTGAGCTGAACGAGAAGTGGCACTTTTCCAGTCTCGAGAAAATCTTCATCGAGAACCGGATCTACCGCGACATTGAGGAATGTACTACGTGGGAAGCGGTCATGGCAGCCATTTGGAGCGGGTTGAAGCCGTTCCTGAAACTTCTGAAGCGGTCGGTCACGGATGAGGACGTAGCGCGCTTGACGGAGATTAGGATCAAGCGGATCTCGAAATACAACACTTTCAAAGCCGATGAGGAGATTCGTGCCCTGGAGAAAGCGATCGCTGAGGTGGAGAAAAACCTGCGGCAGCTGACCCGCTACACGATCCGCTACTTTGAGGCGCTGAAGGAAAATTATGGAGAGGGAAGGGCGCGCCGTACAGAAATCGCAAGCTTTGAGCGCGTGCAGGCGTCCGTCGCCGCAGTCGCCACGGAGACTCTCTACTTTGACCGCGAAAACGGATTCATCGGCTACGGATTGAAGCGGGGGGCGGAAGTAATCGGGAAATGCTCACGCCTGGACAGCATTCTCGTGTTCAGCGATGACGGAACGTTCCGAGTGTCGCGAGTCACCGAAAAGGCATTTTTCACCAATCCAGAGCACATCGCCATTTTCGAGAAGGAGGATCAGTCTGTCTACAGCATGATTTACCGCGATGGCAGAGGCGGGCGGATCTACGCGAAGCGCTTTCAGATATCCGGGGTGACTCGCGATAAGGTCTACGAGTTGACCAAAGGTACCAAAGGCACGAAAATCTTGTTCTTCCACGTCAGTCCGTCTCCCAAAGAGGCTGATGAATTGTCCGTAGTCGTGCATCTCAAGCCAGCGCTTCGCTTGCGAAACCTTCAGATTGAGTTCGATTTCAAGTCGATCGGGATCAAGGGAAGAGCTGCGACTGGCAACATCATCACTCAGCACACCGTCCTGCGGGTCACACGAGTGAGGAAATAAGTGGGCCAGCGAAGTCTGTCCGGTCGTGCTGAGGGCGGTTTCTACAGGAAACGCGAACTACAGGAAATGCCAACCGCTTAGACTTGTAGACTATCAGCTCAGTTTACAGCGCTATTACTGCAACAACCATCCGCAGGATCGGCGTTTTCCGAATTTGCCATGGCTGCTGAATTCAAAAAATTTAGACTCAGTTTTGAAAAAGACTTGTCAAATTTCGCAAAAGTTGTATTTGTGTGGTGCAGTCGTCAGTTGATTGGATGTGGAAATCATGATTTCCACTCCCCAAAATGGAGTAATTCCATTTCGTCAGGTGTCGGTTTGAATGCAATAAACGCCCAAATATAGGCAAACGAAGCGAACAGGAACCTTAATCAAAAGTTAGATTTCATGGCTGAAGAAGCTCCAGAATTGATGACAGTGAAGGAAACGGCAGAGTATCTGCGGATTCCTCTTCCCACAGTCTATTATCTTGTCCAGCGCGGACAACTTCCTGCTATTCAAATTGGTGGACGTTGGCGTATCAAGCGCAGTCTGCTGGATCGAGACGTCCTCAAAGAGGAGCAAGGTGGCCAGCCGACCGTGCTCGTAGTCGACGATGACCCGCAGCTGCAACAACTGTTCAAGCAGTTCCTGAAGAAGGCTGGTTTCAGCCGCATCGTGGTAGGAACTGGTGCTGAGGCTCTGAGCTACGCAGAAAAACAGTCATTTGACTTGGTATTCCTCGACCTGAAGCTTCCTGATATTTCTGGCGACGAGCTTTACGTGAAGATGAAGGAAATGCATCCTGATATGCCAATCGTCATCATTACGGGCTACCCGGATAGTGACATTCTCAGCAAGATTCTTGCGATTGGGCCTGTCACCGTCATCCAGAAGCCGATTGAATTTGAGCAGCTGAATAAGACGGTCAAAGTCTTGGGACACAAGGGCACTGAAGTTGCCGGCTAAGCCTTAATGGCTTGCATGTAAAGTTTCCACTTGCTTCCTTCAACGAAAGATCGCCGGTTCCCGCAAGGGTTCCGGCGATTTTTTTTAATCTAAACGAAAGTGGGTAAATCCAGAGCTTTCGCAGGAGGTGTTGATGGTAGGAGATTCGGAAGAGCGGATCGAAGGCCGCAAGCTGGTGTTTGGCTCGGATGGGATCGATAGGCCGAATCGCCCCGGCATTTTGGATGCGAGCTCGCGCATAGTGCAGAGATTGTGCTCAGCGATCGGGGTGGTCTTCGTTGACGGTTACATCGAGGACGTGGTGGCATTTCCAGTGTCTCGACTGCCCGGTCACTTTTGGTCACGTGTCACCGGTCACTTCAAAACCAGCCAGTTGGTGGGTCGATGGAAGGGCGGACTGAGTGCAAAAACAAATTCGTTATCATTACTTGAGAGAGGTAAATTCGTCCGT
>JAGROY010000448.1:6127-6367 GCA_020439995.1 Verrucomicrobiia bacterium | reverse complement strand
TCTCGATGTATTTGCGGTACTCATCAAGCGTGGTGGCACCTATAGCGTGGAGCTCACCCCGTGCCAGCTGAGGCTTCAGCAAGTTCGACGCGTCCACTGCTCCCTCCGATGCACCCGCGCCAACGATGGTGTGCACTTCGTCGATGAACAGAATAATCTCACCTTCAGCTGACGTCACTTCTTTAAGGAATGCCTTTAGTCGATCCTCGAATTCTCCGCGATACTTGGCCCCGGCGATCA
>JAGROY010000448.1:0-6006 GCA_020439995.1 Verrucomicrobiia bacterium | reverse complement strand
ACCGGGTTGTTCTTCGTGCGCCGGGACAACACCTGCATGATGCGGCGGATTTCTTCATCGCGACCAATAACTGGGTCGATCTTGCCCAGCCGAGCCTTCGCCGTGAGGTCCTGCCCGTATTTTTCCAGCGTCTGATATTTGCCTTCCGGATCCTGATCTTCCACCCGGTGGGCACCGCGGACTTCTTTGAGGGCGTTCATCACCTTCGAGTGCGTGATGTCCTGCTTCTTCAATAGCTCGGCGATACCTGATTTGGACTGTGTAAGTGCGAGGACAAAGTGCTCCACACTTAAGAAGTCGTCGCCCAGCTTCTTCTGCTCGTCCTCTGCGGCGATGAACAGCCCCCTCAGCTCGCCACTGAGATACACCTGAGAACTCGCGCCCTTCACGCTCGGCTGTCGATCCAGCCACAGGGCAAGATCCGCCTTCAAAGCAGTCACGTCTGCTCCCAGCTTGTCCAGCAGCGGCTTCACCAGCCCATCGTCCTGTTCAAGCAATGCTGCAAGCACATGGCCAGCCTGAAGCTCAGCGTGGCCTGCACGCACGGCGATGTCCTGCGCGCGCTGCACCGCTTCCTGCATCTTTACGGTAAATTTGTCGATAGCCATGTTGTGTGTTGTTTTCTGGGTTGATTTCCGTGTTTGGTGACTATGAGAGACACTCTTCTCTGACAATCATTACAACTAAGTGTTCACCAAAAATGCGTTTGTGCTGCTACAATTTTGCTAACGATTTATAGCGGATTGTCCTTTTTGACACGAATTCCAGCAGCACCGCTGCTGTCCGGTATCCCCCATCACCCATGCTGGAGGTTTGATCGCGTTGACAACGGCGCGATCCTCCCATAATCCCACGGCATGGAAATCATCAATGCACCCGCAGCTCCCGCCGCAGTCGGCCCGTATTCACACGCTGTCCGTCTAGGCAGCCTTCTGTTCTGCTCCGGCCAGGTTCCGCTGTCGCCTGAAGATGGCAAGCTCGTTGGAGAAACCGTCGAGCCGCAGACGCATCAGGTTTTTGCCAATATCAAAGCCGTCCTCGCTTCTCAGGGCTTGAGTCTGGACAACGTGGTAAAGACCACCGTCTTCCTCCAGAGCATGAGTGACTTCCCGGCGATGAACGCCATTTACTCAGAGCACTTCGGCAGCCACAAGCCAGCCCGCTCCACTGTGGAGGTCGCGAAGCTGCCGCTTGGCGCACTGGTCGAGATCGAGTGCATTGCGGCATTCGAAGGGTAGATGAAGCGATTTGGGATGCGCCTGACCGAACTCGCGGCATCGGGCCGCCGAGAAGACCCGCTGTCCTATTCCGAGCGCGGAGGCATTGTATGATACTGGGCTAGCGTTACGTTTCCTTTTGCGATACTCATCGTTGATCCAGAAAAAATCGTAATTCGAGTGAATGCAGCTGGCATCCTCACCGAAGAATTCGTTATCGAAAAACGCAATTTCATTCGATTCAGCTTGGGGTGGTATCGAATGAAAATAGTTCATTCGTCCGCCTCAGCGCCTGACAAACTTGTGTTCCTGACGTTCCATCGGTCCCGGCTCGGCCACGCAATGCGAAAGTTTGGATACAGTGAGTAAGCGAATGCGCAAACGATTTTGCTTCTAAGGAAATCGCTCCAATGCCGTTAACTGAATCGTAACCTCACGCATCCCTCAAACTCATCGATCATGTCACAAGCCTCACTCGCCTTCGCTGCCAGCGCCATTGCACTGACTCTTTTCACCGGTTGCCAGTCGACTTCCAGCCCGCTCCTTCCGTCAAAAGACGCAGTGCTGCCAACAATGGTCGGAAGTTCGGACTTATTGCAATTTGAATGCACTTTCTTTACTGCACCGGACGATTTCGAACTGCTGAAAAACACGAAGAAAAATCACATCGCCGGTGTGTTTTCTCCAATCGAAGGTGAGCGGCTGATTCGGCAATTGAAACGCCGCAGGGAATTTGAACTCATGTCAGCCCCCAGCGTGACTGCACGCCAGGGTGAACAAGCGCGCATCGAGCAGATCCGAGAGTTCATTTACCCAACAGAGTTTGATCCACCAAAAACGCAAGGCCCAGCCCCTTCGGACAGCAGCAGCTTCGCTGCAACACCCACCACGCCGACCAAATTCGACAAGAAGGATATCGGAATTAAATCGTTCTTCAACGGCCGCCGCAACGCAAAGGGAGGCATCGATGTCATGTTCGACTTCGAGCAAGTGAACTTACTGGGTTTCGTCAATTACGGCAGCCCCATCTCCACGACCGGTCGAGGTCGATTGGGGATGCAGGTGTCAGTCATGTTGACCGAGAACCGAATCGAGCAGCCAGTGTTCGCAGAGAAACGCCTGGCATCCGCCGTGACACTTCCGAACGGCCATTACCTCGCTGTGGGGGGGCTCCGCAGTGACAGCCAGAAATCTCTGGCGCAGCGAATGACGCCGGGGCAGATCGAATCCGACCCCAAGCTGGAATCCGACGGGAACCTGTTCGCACTAATCAAGGTCACCGCTGTGAAACCGTAGTGCTCGTTGCAGTCACACGTTTAGCCGGTTCAGTTCGGCAACGAGATCTTTTCGGTTGAGCGGCTTGGCGATGTGGCCGTTCATTCCGGCATCCAGACTGAGCTGAATGTCGTCCGCATAAGCATTGGCACTAACCGCTATGATTGGGGTCTTGCAATCCATTTCCCGAAGACGGCGACTCGCCTCCAGACCATCGATCACCGGCATTTGCACGTCCATTAAAACGACATCGTAAGCTCGACCGGCAGCCATCGCGATCGCTTCCCGTCCATCCCTTGCGCAGTCGACAGAAAATTTCAGCTTCTTCAAGATCATCGACTCCACCTTGAGGTTGGTGGCGTTGTCATCGACTAACAGGGCTGACTTGCCTTCGAAGCACGCGTTTTCCTGAGCTGATGCTGCATCGTCAGATGCCGTTCCCGAGCTCTGAAGCAGGGCTGGAGGCAGAGCAAGTTCGACAGCAAAACTCGACCCCTGCCCCGGAGCCGATGTCACCTTCCACGATCCTCCCAGCAGATCGAGAAGGCGTTTACAGATTGCCAGTCCCAATCCTGTGCCCCCAAACCTGCGGCTCATGCTCGCGTCCTGTTGCTCAAACGATGATCCAATCTTTTCCAGGAACTCTCCCGACATTCCGATGCCTGTATCGCTGACGAGAATACCCAGCGTAACCAGTTCCGGAGTCGAAGTTTTCACGGCGATTCTGAGATTCACACATCCGTGGCTGGTAAATTTGATCGCATTGGACAACAGATTATTGACGATCTGTGAGATCCTCAGGGCATCCGCGTGAAGACGCGGGATCCCATCCGCGATACTAACATTGAACTCCAGCCCTTTGCTTTCCACCTGCAGACGCATCAGGGCGACGAGGGGCTGCATACGCTCCTCTATACTGAAATCTACCGGAGAAAGGTGCATCTTGCCCGCTTCAATTTTTGAGAAATCGAGTATCTCATTGATGACCTGGGTCAACAGATGAGATGAGACGGAAGCGTCCAGCAAACACTGCTTTGCTTCCTCAGGATCGAGAGATTCCCGCGCCATATCCAGGAAACCAATGATACCATTGAGAGGAGTGCGGATCTCGTGGCTCATCATTGCGAGGAAGCTGCTTTTAGCCTGATTGGCTTCCTCTGCTTCCGTCCTGAGTTGTTGCAATTCTCTGTTGTGCTTGGCGACTTTCATCAGCAACTGCTCCAGCTCCTGCCGCGACCGATTCAGTTTAGTGAGGTGGCGGTTGACTAGCACGACGGACATTCCAAACAAAAGGCACAGCGGCAATCCCCCCATCAGGAATGCCTTGGTGACGATATTCTTCCGCAAAAGAAAGTCATCAGCAGCAATATCCAGCCCAACGACCGCCACTACCTCGCCCTTCGTGTTCCGGACAGGAACAAAAGCACTAACAAAGGTACCCCACTTATCTGTATAGACATCCGAGCTGACCTCGAGCCCATGTTCCAGCGCGACCATCAACTCTTCCGGAGGCCCCTCATATACTTCAAGCAGGCTGGCGTGGTCATCAACACCGTCGCCATCCGAATCGCCGTGAGGCACGGAATCAACAAGGAACAAGACATGGCCATCTCTTAAGAAGCAAGTGTAGAGGTATTTCACCCCCTTCAACTCTTTCAGCATCGAGTTGAGCCGTTCCCACTGTTGCTGATAGGCCGTGGCATCCTCGCTGCCGATGTCCGGCAGCTCAAGCAGATCATCGACATCGATCTGAGAGCGGGCCGCACGAGCTAAATTGAGCGCCCCTCCGCGCAACTCGGCATCAATACCGTCCATACTGCGACGATACGTGTTCCACGTCATCGCGACCGTCAGGACAAACAATGCCCCCAACGCAACCCGTGCCCAGAATGCACGCACTGCACTCCCCTCCCCAGGAACGCCAATTACTTCACGATCACCGTCGCTCATCTGAAAATCTGCTCTACCATCTCAAGAAATTCCCTGAAAGATCGCACACATTCCTTCCAAGGCATTGACAATTTTCTCCGACGCGTTTCCGGAGACGGTCGTCAACACGACGGCACAAGCAATGGGAACCACTATTCTAGCGAGCAGCCTCGTAGTAACCTTGAAGCCATCGGGCTCCCTGAGGAGGAATACTGCTCTCTGGGGAAGGAGTGGCCACTAGTGTAAATACGAAACCAATCGGATTCCTCCCAGGACGCGCTCCCCGGGTGTAGCTCCCGTCACCCCAAAACTCTCCAAGCACATCAAGATCAAATTTGATGATTTTGCCGTTTTGAATCGCAATATTGCCGACCGCCTTTCCCTCGAATCCCCTGACACCATCTGCGGTTTCAAGGTGGACATTTCCCGCGATGCTGAACTGTCCACTTCCATCGCCAGGCACGCACTTCCAGTCCTGCACGCGGATCTCGCTAGTGTTCCAATGGGGCGGTTCTCCGCGGGTATTGTCGGCAAGGTGAAACCGTGCGATTCGTGCGAGCAGCTGCGCCGGAAGAAAAAACGGCTCACCTGATTGACCGTGCTTAGCCAGCGATTCCTCCAGTTCAGCAATTTCCTCTTTTTGAATCCAGAGGTGATCAACAGCCGCTCCGAATCCCCTGTGGCGATAGCTTCCAATGTCCGCAGTCTCTCCGGCACAGCGTCGCAACCCCTGCCCATCCTCGCCCAGCTCCAGCACCCGAGTGAACACTTTCACCACCGCTCCATCCTTCGGCGGGACACGGTGGTAGCGTCCGTCTTCATCCACCCCATCCACCCCGGTTGGAGCTGCGTTCTTTGCACCCGCCATGCTGTCATATTTCTTCAGGGCTTCATTCAGCATCGCGATCATGCGCTCTGGACTTCGATTGTTATTGTAGCCCAGCAAAACGCCATCCACGGTAAACGCATAGCGTCCCTGACGCGTTGCTCCACCCTCGCCCTTACGAGGTCCCTGATCCGCCACAGAGCGAAAGAATTTCCCGGCAGCATCCTCCTGCCGACGAAGATAGAAATCATCCATCGCCAGCGGCACGAACCGCTCACTGATGAGCTGCTGCACTTCTTTGTGACCAAACACGAACTCACGGTCCGCAACACCATTGTTTCATGTGCAGCCCAGCGGGTGACCGTCCATCTCCCATAGAAATACCGGACGCCCAGCTGCCTTTGCCTTGGCTAGCGCATCACTGAGATCAGTCTCCCACGGAATGTCATTCAACCAGGTCACCTCTTCAGCAGACGGAACAACAAGATCCCGGACGGCAGACATGTTGACGGGAGTCGTTAGCTCCCCGGCATTGGTCAACGTGCCAAAACAGAAAAACGCGAGCGGGATTATTTGAGAAAACTTCATAACTTTCAGCTTACCTTCGTGTGATCACACTTTCCAGCTCAGATACCGTATTGCCTTCAATCCACTCATACCCCCTGCTGACTGCCCGAGCAGGCACCAGACGTTAGTTCTCGGAATTCAATCCGTCGAGCTTGGCCCCCCAGTGCCAGCCCAATGTCGTTGAATTAAGAA
>JAGROY010000089.1 GCA_020439995.1 Verrucomicrobiia bacterium | reverse complement strand
GCCGACGATGTAGCGTAACTGAGATTGGTAAGGTTCTATGGTCGATCCATCAAAGATCGGTTCGATTTCCTGAGTCCGCCCCATTTTTAAGAGCGTTTCTGCGAGTCCGACACGTGCTCGTGCGGAGGCGTTGTCGTCGGTGGATTTGGTGGCCGTTGTTAATTCTTCCACCGCTTCCTGGAGGCGGTCGAGCTCAATAAGGACGCGAGCGTGTGCAAGGAGGCTGGCATCCTTGAGTTCTGGCAAGGGCTCTACCAAGAGGCTGGCGAGTAATTTTTCGGCAGCCGCGAACTGCCCCAGCTGTATCATTGTCTGAGCTCGCCAAAACTGCGCTTCCGGCGATGTCCTCAATTTCTTAAGCGTCTTTGCTGCTGCTGCGGGTTGATTCGCACGGACGTGTGCGATCGTAATTTGCAATAGAATCCACTGCTCGTCGCTAGTTGTGAAATTGGAGGATTCTGGAGATTTCAGCAGCGCTGAAAATCGTGCGGCAGCGACATCGTAAAGTGCACTTTCCATCGCCGCCACTGCGCCGGGATAGCCCTGAGCACCCAATACTTCCGACGAGGGCTCTGCTGTTGCGGTTTGGAAACAGAGCAGTACAGCGACGACTACCGAAGGCAGAACGGCGGGGAAAACGCTGGCGTAGCTGAATGACACAATGCCGAGACGATGCCCCGGGTTTTGATAGTGGTCAAGGGGCAGGCAGGCCCGGAAGTGGTCAGCTTAGTAGGTAAGGATGGCATTCACTGGGGCCGCCGATGGGAGGTTGGCGCGGCCGTTTAGAAACGTGAGTTCGATCAGAAACGAAAACCCAATCAGCTTGCCCCCAAGGCGGTCGATCAATTCCGCTGCGGCAGCGGCTGTCCCTCCGGTTGCCAGGAGGTCATCGACAAGTAGGACGTTTTCACCCGGCGCAATCGCGTCTTGATGCACCTGGATAATTTCTTCGCCATATTCCAGAGCATAGGCTTTCTCGAACGTATGGTAGGGCAACTTGCCTTTTTTGCGAATCGGAATGAAGCCGGCTTTTAAACGGTCGGCGACAGCTGCGCCAAAGATGAAACCTCTTGCATCGATCCCTACGACTTTATCGATGCGCGTGTCGCCCGCCGTTTCGATCAGTGCGGAAATGGCAATATCCCACAGTTCTGGATGAGCGAGCACGGGCGTGATGTCCTTGAACAGGACTCCCGGTTTTGGGAAATCTGGTACGTCACGGATTCCTTCGCTGAGGCGGGCAATGCTTTCGGATGTCATGGATGTCGGTAAGAAAGTTGTGTTTGAGATGATCAGTGGCGGACGATGGGAGGAAGTGGAGCCCGGGAAGGCGCGGCGTCAAGAGGAGACAGCTGCACCGAGCAGACGATCGCGGTTGCGCCGGGCCGCATCACGATGTCCAACGAGCCCCCAATGATTCCCGCACGATAATTCATGCCGCGCAGCCCCATTCCTTTTCCGTCTTTAAAATCTTCGGCAAAGCCAGAGCCGTTGTCTTCAATTTTGAGTTCAAGGCGCCTGGCCACATTGCGGATACTTATGGTGATTTCCGTTGCCTTGCCGTGCTTGATGGCATTTGCGACCGATTCCTGCGCGATGCGGTAAAGGTGAATCGAAGCTTCTTCGTGGGTGACGATGATCTTTGCGTCTGATTCGAATATGCAGTTGAGGCCGGTGCGCTTGGTGATACTGCTGGCAAGATCCCGCAGCGCTGCCTCAAGACCCTTGCTCTGGAGGACGACGGGCGACAGTCCGCGTGCAAGGTCGCGCGTCTGGGTAATCGCACTGCGAATCAAGTCCTTGATGTCGCGCACCGCACTCGCGGCCTCTGGTTGCGATTCGGTGAGTTTCTGTTCCAGTGCCTGGCTCATGAACTCGATGCCGGCCAGGTGCTGTCCCAGTCCATCGTGGAGGTCCTGGCCGAATCGCGCCTGTTCGTGTTCGGCGATGTCGAGCACTTCCTTTTCGAGCCGCTTGGCTTCCGTGATGTCGACGCCTGATTGAATAATGTAGGTGACTTTGCCATTTTCTCCCTGCAGCACCGTGTTGGACCAGGAGATCACGCGGCGTGAGCCGTCTTTGGCGATCAGTGTGCTTTCCGTCTGGCTGGGCTTGTCTCCAGACGCCAGACGGTTGAATACGCCTTTCACGTTCTTAAGCTCTTCCTGCGGGACAAAAATATCCCACGCGTGCATCGTCAGTACCTCCTGCGAATGGTAGCCTGTCAGGGATTCAGCCGCAGGATTGAATCGCACAATGCGACCGTCGCGATCGAGAACCATAAAGATGGCACCACTGCCATTCAGCACGGCCTGGGTGAACTCGTTTTCGCGCCGGAGCGCATTCTCCATTTCTTTCTGCTCCGAGATGTCGCGCATCGATGTTGAGTAGCAGGCCTCTCCGGCGATTCTCGGCAGCACGGTGATGTTTTGAGAGACCACGATCTCCTTGCCGGTGTTGGTGCGCAGCACTGAGTCTCCGGTCCATCGTCCCGTCGCTTCCACCAGGGGCAGCGCTTCCTCAAGCAGGCGCTGCATGGCAGCTTTCGGGATGATGTCGTCAAGATGAAGGAGAGCGAGGTCGGCTTCTTTGATCTTCCCGAGCATTTCGCGTCCGGCACGGTTGATGTATTGAAACCGGCGTGTCTCCTTCTCTATCACACCCACAAAATATGACGTGGCTTCCAGAATGCCCGACAGCTGACGCTGTTCCGCTTCGATCCGCTGCCGCTCAATCACGCCAGTCAAGATGGTTCCGACGATCCTGACGAAGGATACGCATCCATCACCCCAGGCGACTTCCCGCTGGTGAGACATGAAGCAAAAGAAACCAGTGGGTTCACCCAGTGCGGTCATCGGTACGAAAAGAAGCGATTGGACGCCCACTCTCTGGAACATCAGGTACTCATTCGGCGCGTCATGCTGCAGGGTATCAATGGAATCCACCACCACTGCGGACAGGCGCTTCAGCTGTTGTGCGATCCATGGAAAGTAGACCAGCATTTCAGTGTCGTTGACCTGGGTGAACTCCCGTGGTGCCTGATCGACATTCCACCCGTGGGTATGTTCCATTAACCGCTCATCATGATAGATGCGGTAAAGGTGGGCTGAGTCCGCCAGCATGGCCGCCCCCATCTCACTCAGAGTGTCCTCAATGGCCTGGTCGATTCCATCGCGTTCGACGGTGGCGAAGCGGATGGAAATGGCCTCCAGTAGTGCATTCGTATCGAGTGTGGGAGCCTCGGTTGCCATAGCGATCCGTGATGAGGTGTCAGGGGAAGCGCGAAGGTCAGCCGCCGGTGACTTTATAAAGGTGCCCGGTGGTGCGCAGGAAGAGTGCTCCATCGCTGGCTGCAGGGGAGGCCAGCATTCCTTCATCAAGGATGTTGGTGCTGAGAAGTTCGTATTCGGCTTTTGCTGCGACTACGTAAGTCTCACCCTGCTCACTACAAAAATAGATGCGGCCGTTGTGATGAATGGGGGAGCCGGAGAAAGAGCCCTTGACCCGCTCGCTCCAGATGGCCTCACCCGTTTTTAAGTCCAGACAAGTGATGACTCCGTTGTCAGCGACCATGAAGAGGAGATCTCCAACGATCACTGGGGATGAGCGCTGGGGCACGCGCTTGGTGGCTTCCCACTTTGCTGTGCCAGTGAGGTCACCCCGGCTCTCGCCGATCACTGGAATGGCCAGCAGGGTGGCCTTGCCGTAGCCGGTGTTGATGATCGCCATTCCGTCAGCGAACAACGGGCTCGCGGCGTTTGAGAAACCTTTGTAAGTGACATTCCATAGCGCTTTGCCGGAGTCGGCATCGTAGCCGTACGTCGCCTTGGCACCTGTGCTGATGATGACGGACTTTGCCGCAAAGGTAACGACAAAGGGAGTCGTGTAAGCTTTCCTCACATCTCCCTCAGAGATCGGCTTTCCGTCCGGGCCGAGATCATCCCACTCGGTGGTGCGATCTGTTTTCCATACCGTCTTTCCCGTCTTTTTGTCCAGAGCGGCGAGATACTGGACGTCGACGCCATCCATCGTGAGGATGAGCAGTTCCTTGTAAATCACTACCGATGAACCCGGCCCGCGATAGTGACGACAGGGCAGATCCCGTCGCTCCCAGAGGACTTCTGCGGTGTTCGTATCGAGGCAGGCAGTGCCGTAGCTGCCGAAGTGGATGTAAACGCGTCCATCTTCGATTGCGGGGGAAGGGGAACCGTAAGAATTCACCGCATTCCCCAGCGGTTCGGGATTCGCGTTCGTGAACAGGAGTTTATTGTGTAAAATGTCGCCCGATGGCTCATCAATGCAGATCACAGACATCTCCTTGCCGTCCTCGGTAGCATTCGACATCCACACTTTGCCCTCGTGAATCACAGGAGTCGACCAGGCTTTTCCCGGTACCGGGGTTTTCCAGGCAATCCCTGCGGACTCGCTCCATTCCAGCGGTAGGCCCCAGGTTTCGGGTGTCTGCCCATCCTGTGAGGGACCTCGAAATTCGGGCCACCCGGCATCGGAAGATCCAGGCAGGGCTCCCATAATTGCAATGACTGCGAGAAGAACGGTGAATGATTGGCTGATCACAACGTCTGTTATCCTTGATTTTGTCGGGAAACGCAAACAGAAGAGGGAGCCCGGCAAAAGGCTCCCCCTTCAGATTGTCAAAGTATGGATGGTGGAGCCGGGATTAAGCCTCCATCGGGCCTTCGGTGCCGCCTGTGAGTTCGGCTGCGATATGAACCGGCTTGTATCCTCCGATCGCCTTAAAGTAGATCAGCAACAGAAGGTAAATCACAGCCATGGTCGCAGGGATCCAAGCATCGGCTTTCAAGGTTTTGCGATCGCCCGTGATCCCTGCTTCGTGGATGACTTTTTGTTCAGGAGTCAATGCCGCTAGCGCCGCCATCGGATCGCCTTCGCCTGATTCTGCCAGCCTTTTGCGTTCAGCTTCAAGCGCAGCCTGAATCTCACCGATTTTTTTGCCGTCGATTCCATTTACCTCATCAAAGAAGAGGAACGAACTGGGGCTTGCGGCTTTGGCTGTCTCGTAGATCGCCGGGTCCTTTGCTTCAAGTTCAGCACCGGAAAACCTGTCTTTCGCGTAGCCCAGACCGGCAGAGCCCAAAAGGCCTGCGGACATCATCCCAATTCCGCCCATGATGCTCATAGCGACTGCTCCTGTTTGCGGGAAGCGGTCACTGATAACAGCCAGCATGGTTGGCCAGAAGAACGTTTTTCCAAGAGCATAGACTGCGAGCGCTACAAGTGCTCCAGTGAATGTGGCAATTCCGCTGACCATATTGAGACCTACCACAGCAAGAATTGAGCAAACCAGGAGAATGCCGATTGGAGAAAGTTTGAGTTTTTTCTCAATGAAGTCGGCGCAGAATCTCAGGCTGAACATAAGGAATGACGTGAATACAAAAAGGATCTTGCCCTGCTCTGGAGTCAAGATGTTGCCGGTGATGTTCTGAATCCATCCGTCCGTTCCAAGTTCAACAGCCCCCACTAGCGCGTGAGTGATGAAAAGAACGAAAATCAATACGGCACCAAAGGAGAATTTTGTTACAACACTGACGACTACGAGGAGAGCAAATCCAAGTCCCCAGCCCAAATACTTGGAGGTGTTGGCTGCCGTTGCCGCGTCCATGCCAAATGCCGCGAGGATTTGGCCAAAGACTCCCGTAAAGAAAAGCGCCAGCAGGCCGCACGCTACGATGGATCCGAGAATCCCGACGTCCTTATACATCGCGGAGAATTTGAGACCCTTCTCCGAAGCTTCGGAGCGGGGCATTTTCTGTCCAAGGAACATCAGTCCGTAGATCGCTGTTGGAACGAGGAAAAGTGCGAGTTGTGATTTCCAGTTCCAGTCCATCTGACCTCCTAGAACCCACCCGATAACGCCGCCGAGAACGAGGCCAGCAGGCCAGCTTGCGTGCAAGATGTTCAGGTAGTGAGTTCGGTTTTTGGGGAACAATGTCGCGACAAGCGGATTGGCAACGGCTTCCAGCGTACCATTGGCTACAGCAAAAATGAATGTTCCCCAGTAAAGAAAACGATAGGCGGTTTCGACCGATTGCCCGGAAGATGCGGCAAAGGTTACGAACGCCGAGAGGGCGTGGAAGCCAAATGCTGCAATGATCAGTTTTCCGTATCCTATTTTGTCCACAATCACTCCACCGATGATAATGCCGAAGCAGAATCCGGTGAAGCCTGCTCCGTTGATGGCTCCCAGTTGAGCTCCGGTGAATCCAAATTCAGCGCCCCAGTTTGCTAGAATGCCACCGCGGATACCGAAGCCGACCCCGGCTGCCAGGATCGCCATGAAGCCTGCCCAGAGCAGACGTCCCGCGTTTGGCACAATTCCGTCGTTCTTTATGTTCATAGATTGATGTTGGTTGTTGTAGTACGCGAAGCAATTCACGGCCGAGAATGAAGGCGCAGATCGTCGCGAGGGTTTGAATTAGCCCTGAAGTTGTAGGAACTTCCCAATTCTCTGGCAACCAAAATCTGCGGGACCAAGCTAAACAGGGCAAACAAGGGGGGATGGTTGTGTTTGAGATCGATCGAAAGGCTTTTTGTTGGAAACGAAAGTCTCATCACCGCCCCGTGCTTGACTCGGATTGCCGATTTCGATCAAGATTTCTGCAAAACAGGAGCACGGGAGCTTGTCGATGATTGTATAGCAAGTTTAGTCGCTGATCGGAGGAAGAGGAGCCGCAAGTTTGGCGATGTGGAGACAAGGCCGGATGATTCCGAAACTCGGTGACAAGCTTCTTGCGAGAGCGCATTTGTTCGAGCGCCCCGGAGCTGGGAATAATGGGTATGCCTTTCGTTTTGCCGATAGTCCTACGGCCTGCAGAGTTCGGCAGAAAACGCACGATACAAATGAACAGGAATATCAGCGCCCTCCGCTGGTCGGATCATTGTCATTTCTCCTTGTTTCGTCCGCCTTTTCGTCCTTTGGAATTGATAGATCTGATCCCCGGCGACCTTGCTCTTCCAGTTTCTTGCGCTCGTCGCGTTCTTTCTCCTCCTGCATTTTGATGAGCATGTTAGGTGGGTAGGGGACGGTTTTGATCTTCCTGTCTTTTACGTAAAAATCGACGACGACTCCCAGTACGGTTTCCGATAGATTGATCTCGGGAAGGTCTTTCTTAGGATCCGCCCGCTTGATCTCTGTTCTCGCGAGAATGGTTTCTGTCTTGGTGTCGAACTTTTTCCCGCCGGCGATTTCGCCGATCGATTGTTCCTTTTTGGTTTCAACGA
The DNA here is from genome assembly GCA_020439995.1 of Verrucomicrobiia bacterium. Lineage (GTDB taxonomy): Bacteria > Verrucomicrobiota > Verrucomicrobiia > Verrucomicrobiales > DEV007 > JAGROY01. Next base: position 49,051 of record JAGROY010000089.1, on the reverse strand, counting down.
TTTCCCACTTTGTGCGCTTACCATTCTGACGCTCGTAGATGCGTTTGTAGATGACGTATTCCATCTTCATTTCGGGAACGGGTTCCCGTGTGGGATTCTCCACTGTGATCTCGAAGAAGGTGTTGGAATTTGCGATCTTCGAGTACGCGGGATCCAGTTTTCCCCGAGGGTTGGGTATCTTGCGCCGGTCGCTGTTAATTTCGTAGCGCAGGAAAGAAATGGCGGCGGAGCCCGGATTTTCTTTGTCCCATTTCAGAATAAACGCGCGGTCTTCCTCAGCGAATCGGTCGATGGCAACGGTGTAGCGATTGCCGTTCGTGGCCAGTAGATTGACGCTTTCTCCGGATACAGATTCGATCGATGCCTCGGTTTTGCGTCCGGTCGTATCGGTGAATGTCCGCGTCTGCGCACTTGCAGTATTAACCGACCAGAATAGGAGGGTGCCGACGATGAAGGTGGGGAGGTGTGGCTTCATTTCGGGACTGAGCATAAGGAATGGTCAGAGATATCAAGTCAAAACGATCCGACAGCTGTTCTTCCGGGAGATACGAGGAAGCAGTGCGCTGTCCCGTCGGTGCCGCTCAAGTTTTCACTGCACTCATTTTACGCTTCCCCCGGTACGGTGAATTGGTTTAGGAGAGGGTGAGACTACGCTCCAAATCCCCCGAAAAATGGACAATACCGCTTCCGACAACAAAAAGCTGTTCTGGGCATGCTTCATCGCCCTCGTCGCCACATCATTCTTCTTCGGCCTGCGTTCGGTGGTAGTTCCAGAGCTTCAGTCGACATTTCGGCTCTCCGGCACACAGATCGGCCAAGTCCTTGGAGTCGGGCTGTGGCCGTTCGCTTTCAGCATTATTGTTTTCAGCCTGATCATTGATCGGATCGGCTACAAGACTGCCGCCTGGTTTGCGGTCATCTCTCACGGGTTGGCGGTAGTCGGAACGCTGATCGCAATCAAAACGGTGTCTTATCAATGGTTGTACTGGAGCACTTTTCTGGTCGCGATAGCGAACGGAACGGTGGAGGCATTCATCAATCCTGTGGTGGCGACATTGTTCAGCAAGGAAAAGGCAAAGTGGCTGAATATTCTGCACGCCGGATGGCCGGCAGGCCTTGCCCTGGGCGGCGCGGCAGGACTGCTGCTCGGCTACACGGGGCTGGGGCTTTTTATCAAACTGGCGGTGTGTCTCGTGCCGGTTGTTTTCTACGCATTGCTGATCGCTCCATGCAAGTTTCCTGTGCAGGAACGGGTGGCTGCGGGTGTCACTTACCGCGATATGATGAGCGAAGTGGGAGCGCTGGGTTTCATGATGATGGGCTGGCTCGTAGTCATGGGGATCGGTCAGATTTTGAATCGGGAAATTCCAGTGGCCGTTTCTCTTGGGATTGCGGTGGTTGTCGGGATCGGCGCATTCGCCTACACACGATCGCTGGGGAACTGGATGTTTGTGATGATCCTTGCAACGATGCCTTTCCTTGCGACTACGGAACTTGGGACAGATACCTGGATGGCTGAATTGCTGGGTGCTGATCTTCCTAAGATCGCGGGCTGGGTGTTTGTGATGGTCTCGATCATTATGACAATTCTGCGTTTCTATGCTGGGCCCATTGTGCACAGGTTCTCGCCGGTGGGTTTGTTAGTAGGAAGCGGATTTCTGGCGATTGTCGGGCTGTTGTTCCTCGGGAATGCACCCGCCAGCCTGATGGTTGTCGCGGCAATCGTCTATGCTTTCGGGAAAACGTTCCTTTGGTCCACGACCTTGGGAGTGGTGTCCGAGCAGTTCCCGAAAGGTGGGGCACTCACGCTGAACGGTGTTTCCGCAGTCGGAGTGCTTGGGATGGGAATCCTGGGAGCGCCTCTGATGGGGCTGTTCCTAGACAAGGGGATCGATGCCGATCTTCGCGCCTCTCAGCCAGCACTGTATGAAAAAGTCAACGGAGGCTCTCAGCAGACAATGTTTGGGGAGTCCCCAAGTCTCAACATGGACGTGGTTGAGGCGCTACCTGCTGAGGAGGCCGGGCAATTGGCGGCGATCGTGAACTCTAACAAGAAGGCGTCGTTTGTCCGGCAGGCTGTATTGCCGGGATTCCTGCTGCTTTGCTACCTGGCTTTGTTCGTTTATTTCAAGGCGAAAGGCGGCTACCGGCCAGTTGAGTTGAGCGGAGAGCATTGACTCCTGAAAGGCCGCGCGCAGCTGTGGGAAATCTGTCACTTGCAGAGTCGGTGGGCCTGCGTTAGGTGACGCGCCCCTGAAGGAATGGTTCCTTCGTGACGGACTCATCTTTAAAAATGGTTCAAGCTTCAGACGAAACGCAGCCTCCCATCTGGGAGATCAGAACATCTGGTATTCACAATCAGGGAGTCTTCGCTGCCTGCCCGATTAAGAAGGGCGAAAGTATACTGCAGTACCTCGGTGAGCGCATCACTCATGAAGAGGCAGATCGACGTGGCCTGGAGCGCGAGGCGATGCTGGCAGGCACGGACGAGGGCCAGGTTTACCTGTTTACTCTGGATGATGAGTGGGTTCTCGATGGCAACGAGGAAGACAATCCTGCGCGCCTGATCAACCACTCGTGCGAGCCCAATTGCGAAGCGATCATCTACGGGGAAGGTGAGGAAGCGGAGATCTGGCTTGCCGCCAAACGCAACCTTAAGGCTGGCGACGAACTCTCATTTGACTATGGATTTGATCTTGAGAGCTACGAAGGGCATCCCTGCCGGTGTGGCTCCAAGAGCTGTGTCGGTTTCATTGTGGGTGAAGACTACCGTTCCAAGCTTAAGAAACTGCTGAAAAAGAAGCGGGCTGCGGAAGGGGAGGAAAAAGCCAGTACCAAAGGGAAAGACAAGAAGGACAAGAAGGACAAGAAGGGGAAGGGCAGAGACAAGGTGAAATCGAATGACAAAAAGAACGACAAGGCCGGAAAAGACAGAAAGAAAAAGCGAAAATGAGCACCCTACTCCAGGCTGGAAACGTATGATATTGATGGTCAGTGCGTGGTGTTTCGCAAACTTGGTTCAAAATGCCAGCGTCCTGTTCACGCCCAATTCATTCATTTTCTCCTAAGAGTTTTGTGTTCTCACCAATTTACCGTAAGAACTCGACAGGAATGATGAAATTTGCGTAGTTTTCGCAACACCTCTTCCTGACAAGCACCATAGTCCTAATTCATTGATGACCACTCGATCCGTTTCTCCAGAAAAACCGTTTCTCGCCGGCTACTTCCAGGCCTCCGTCTGTTTGGGTGCCGTTTTGTTTGCGCCTCAATTATGGGCGCAAGATGAAGCCACTGGCGAGGTGGCCAAGTCTTCGCAGTCGTTTCTCGATCTCCTGCTTCAAGGAGGCTGGGCCATGATCCCGCTGGCGCTTTGCTCGATCGCGATCGTTTTTCTAGCCGTTTTCAATTTTATCCAGCTGACGAAGTCGAAGTTCTGCCCGGCGGATCTCGAAGCGTCACTCATGGACAATATGCGCAACTGTATGGTGCGGAGTGCGATCGAGGTGGCATCTACGAGCCCGACTTTTCTTGGCCGGATGATGGCCTACTCGCTTCCTGCCATAGATGCCACGAAGACCGACGATTTAGGGCGTGAAGCGGTGGAGGACAAAATGGCGGACTTCACGATGAAAGAGAACCGCCCGTACATGAACTGGATCACCTACCTTTCGATTATCGCACAGGTGGCTCCAATGCTTGGGCTACTGGGAACTGTGTCTGGTATGATACGGGCGTTCGGCGTGCTGGCCACGACTGGAGGCACTGATCCACAAAAGCTCTCCGGTTCGATTTCGGAAGCTCTCATCACCACCGCTACCGGCTTGGCGATCGCAATTCCAGCTCTGGCGTTGTTTTTCTTTTTCCGCAACAAGCTGACCGCGCTCGTCGCTGACGCTCACAGTAGTGGCGAAGAGATGCTGGATGTGGCAGTAGCCTCAGTTCATGGCGATCAGTTGATGGCGAAGGTGCCGGAAGGCCTGTCGGTTCAATAATGAAGTCGGCGACAGCTTCACTCTAGAGTCATCATGGCGACCAAGAATCTCAGACGTGCCGTAGTCTCCGAAGAAGGGGTCAACGTCAACATGTCGCCCATGATCGACCTCGTCTTCCTGCTGCTGATCTTCTTTATGGTGGCCTCAACATTGATCGATAAGATGATCGATCCCGAGGTCACGCCGCCGGTGGCGAAAGATGCGCTGGTGCGCGAATCCCTGTCGAAAGGGCGGGTGTTGATCAACATTCTGGAAGACGGAACGTTGCGTAACGAGCAGAAGCTAGCCATCTCGGAAGAAGAGATCACCAAGCTGGTAAAGGCGGTGGATGCAGAGAACAAGCGCCTGGGCGTCGAGACCCAGGTGTTGATTCGCGCCGACAAAGATTCGCCGGTCGAATTCACCAAGAAGGTCGTTTCTGCGGCAGGTGCGGGCGGCGTCATGAACTTTATCTTTTCAGCCAGGCGCGTGGAGGTGCCTGACAAGCCTCAATAGCGACCTTCCAATCATCCACTATGGCCCGCCGAAAATTAGCTTTTCAAGAAACCGCCGAGGAACCGACAGTGGATATCTCGTCGCTCATCGATATCAGTTTCCTGCTGCTGCTCTACTTTATGGTGACCTCAGCGATTCAGCCTAAGGAGGCGGACCTTGGCATGTCGATACCCGCGCAGGTGCAGACCAAAGTTCCATTCAAGCTCGATCCGATCACGATTAAAGTCGACGGGCAGGGGATCATCTGGAAGGGGACGGAAGAAATTTCCAGTGATCCGAATCAGAGGGATTTGCCTAACCTTGTCGAGGAGTTGGAACGTTATAAAGAAGCAACTCAGACTCTCGAATCAAAGCCGGTGGTGATCGTGGCAGCTGACAATGACGCGAAGCACCAGCGCCTTGTTGACGTGATGAATGCGCTCACCAAAGTCGGCATCGAAAATGTTACCATGACAGGCTTTCGGGAAGAGTGACTGTCAATGTCGGAAGAAATTCCGTCTCCGTGCGTCTTACCAGTGGCTCGCTCGTCCCATTGCCAGGACCTTTCCCAATTTCCTTCCTCTTCAGCGATCACCGAACTTTCTTTAGAACTATGAAGCATCGAATGACAAAACGCTTGCTCGTTTCAGTGATAGCCAGTTGCTCTTTTGCACTCGGGCAGGCGACCACGGTATCGGCACAGGCCCCGGATGTAGGAGAGCTTTACAACAAAGCCGTTCAGCTTGTTGAAAGGGACAAGAACTACGCCGCAGCCTTGAAGGAAACCAATGATATTATCGATCGGTTTGGCCAGCACGCGAAGGAAGATTTCGGTGCGACGTTTGGAACTATTTATTATTTGAAAGGCATCTGTCTGTTTAACTTGAAGCAGTACGGCGATGCTTTCGTCGAATTCGAACGCTGCCACAAGGAGTTCCCAAACACCCTGCGTCCGGACCGGAATGCGTCCACCCGGGCCAATGTCAACAACGCCCACTGGCGGCGGTCGGTTTTCTACATGGCAGCATGCCGCCAGCGCGAGGAATCATGGGGCGAGGCGATCAAGATCTACGACCAGTTCAAGGCTCTGAATCCAGAGAGAGGAGAGTATGATCCGGCCACGCTCGAACTGAACGTGGCTACCTGTTATATCAACGCCGGCAACATCAAGCATGGGCAGGCGCTCCTGGATTCCGTGATCAAGCGCCGTGGTGAATTGAGAGCGAAGCCGGCTGCGGTTTTTACGGCCTTCGTTGCGCTCGTGAATGGATGGTCGGAGGTGCCTGCGGAATCGATCGAATCAACAGTGAAAAGTGCACATGCGTTTCTCGATCAGAATATCGACGCGCTTCGCTTGTCAGCTTATGACATGGCTCGATACAAGTTCAACTGGCAGATCTATCAAGGCTGTCGTGGCTTGGGTAACACGGGAATGGAGGGGCTGGGCTGGCGTCTTCTAGGGATAGTGCCGGAAACGATCCGGGTAGTGAAAGACCTTCAGGCGCGAAAGCAGGCGTTCACAAGCACCAACGACAAACTCGAGGCAGAAATCGCTGTATATGAAAAAGAGATCTCTGATGGAAACCCGATCGAGCTGTTTGTCCTGTTGGAAGAGGCTCGATTACTCGAATTGCGTGGGGATACCTGGGGCAGCTTTGCAATCTACGACCACCTTGCCGTCAATTTTCCAAAGGCGAAATCGCGTCCTGAGATTCTGTACAATGCGACCCGCACTGCAGCGGTTATTCGGGATATGGTCACCGTGCAGCACCATGGTCTAACATTCCTCTCAGAGTACCCGAATCACAAACTTACTGAAGCGGTCTCGGCGTTGTTGCTCGAACAGCTATTCTTCAATGGTGAGTACGAGAAGTGTCTCGGAATCGCCGCTGATCTGCGTCGCGGGAAGGAACCTGGTGCGCCCGAGCGCGACCTTCCGGACTTCGCATATGGTGGGTCGCTGTTTTACCTGGGCCGCTACGGAGAGGCGCAGCCGGAAGTCGATCTGCATGTGGAAAAGTATCCGGGCAGTCGGTTTCGCGAGCACTCGCTGTATCATCAGGCGGGAAATCTGGTGAAGCTTTTCAAATACCCGCGTGCGGCCCGCCTGCTGGATGATTTCATGGAAAAGTATCCGGAGTCGATCCTGATGGATCTCGTCCTCTACGACAGAGCCACAGCTCACTACGGAATGGATCAACTCGAAAGCTGTGTGAAAGTGATCGGCCAGTTGAAGGACAGGTTCCCGAATTCCGCAGTATTTGACCGGGCGCTTGTATTGGAAGGGGATGTCTTCCAGCTCAAGGAGGAATTCAACTCTGCCAGAAAAGTTTACGCTGAGGCTCGTGCAATGGCTGTCGATCAGCGTCACGATGAAACTGCGGCAAATGCGTTGTTTCAAATGATCGCGGTCGAGGTGGCTCAGGAAAAATGGGATGCCGCCATCAAGTTCTATGATGAGTTCATGGCCGCTTATCCCGGCAGTTACTTCGAGCCTAACGTCATCGTGAGCGCGATGCCAGCTCTGGAAGCGAAAGGACGTGCGGATGTGGCATTGGGCAAGCTCGAGGAAATCATCATCGTTCTTGGCGAGCGTCGTGATGTGTCGCAGCTGGAGCGGGCGCTTGCTTCCTATGCGCGCATTTACGGCGAGAAGAATGGTGCGGAAGCGCTCGTGCGCAGATTGGAGAAGTTTCCCAATGTTCCAGTACGTAACGACCTGCTGCGCGCATGGCTCGCGGTTACACGGCTCAATGTGCTCGAAGACGATGCCAATAAGAAAAAGTTCAAAAATCTCGATGCCGAAATCAAGGTTGCCTATGCCGATTTGAAGGCCTTGCCGATGGACGATCTCTCGAACTACATTCTTACCAAGATTGGCCAGAACCTGCTCAAAGGAGGAGAGCCGCTGGAGGCATTGCCATGGTTCGACGCCGTTCGTGCCCGTCCTAATCCTGAGCTGCGGGATATTGCAACGATGGGCGTTGCCCAGATCAAAGCAAACTCGAAAAGCAGCGCCATGAATGCCGAGGCAATCGACCTGTTCCGTGAAATCATCGAAGTTTACAAGACACCCAGCTTGATCCCGGAAGCCGTGCTTGGACTTGGACGGGTCTTGTTCAAACAGGATAAATGGAAGGCCGCGCTCGATGATGCTCTGGTGCAATACATTGAAAACAAAAACTGGGGCCAGGCCAGGGCCGAGGTAAGCTGGATGGCAGGGAGGTGCTATGAGGAATTGGGCAAAGGCGACGAAGCCATGCATGCTTACCTTAATGTCTATCTCCCCTATACCAGCCAGATTCAATATTCGGCTGATGCCTACTATCGTGCTGCCAGTCTGATGCAAAAGAGCGGGAAAAAGGATCAGGCATACAAGACGCTCACCGATATGCTGCTGCGAATGGGGCACCTGCAGGACTCGGACAAGACCCGCAGCATCGCCAAGGCTCGCGACCTGCATCTTACCCTCGCCCGCGAACTGGGGAAGAATGCTGAAGAAGACTTGAAGCGGGAAAAGGAGTAACCCGGAGGAAATTCAAAAATGAATACCATGAGACTCATTCTTTCGCTGTTGGCTGCTGCCGCTATGATCGGCATTTTCAGCCAGAGTGCCCAAAGTGCGGACCCCCTGCTGGCGCAGATCAAAGTTAAGAAGCGAGCGTCTGATAACTACTACATTCTCGCTGTCGATAGCAAGGGCGTGCATTGCTCGAAGAATGCCAATGGAAATCCAAAGACTGTGATTCCGTTGTCGCAGATCGACAACCTTCAATTTCGAATGCCGCTGGGCTGGGAAGATGCCATGGCACTGCAGCAGGCGCGCCAGTATGAGAAGGCGGCAGCGGCATTCGCTGCGATAGCAAAGGACTATGCTGCAATCGCTCCCTTCGTCGATAGCCCCTCAGCCCTGGCCAGTTACTGGGCCATCGATGCCTATCGTCGCAGTGGGAACTACAAGGAGGTGAATCAGGAGCGGGTGCGTGCCATGGCCAGGAATGTGAGCCTCAGTGAAAGATACAAGGATGAAATGGAAATCTTCCGCGCCTGGGGACACATCGGCAGTCAGGCGTGGAAGGAGCTTCTCCTGGTGGTGAACGACTGGGAGCTTCCACTTTCCACTAGTGGGAAAATCCCGCCACCGGCGACCCCTCCCTTCAAACCACTTCCAGCAAATTTGGTTTCACAACTGGCATTTCTCCGCGCAACGGCGAACGAGCACCTGAAGAATGATGCGCTTGCCCTCGTCGACTACGCGCGGGTCTATACCGTCGACGCGGGCAGGGAAGAGGGGCTTACCCGTCTTTCGATGCTCGGAGCGCTGCGCCTTCTGAAGCGCCACCCTGAAATATCATTCCAGTATACAGTCCAGAAACAGGCGCACGCCCTTGCCGTTTTGTTTAATGAACGCTTTCAGAACTCTCTGCCAAAGGAGTTCGATTCCTTTTTGACCCCGCCCGTCATGCCGGAGACGTCTGCCGACGCAGCTCCTGAGAAGTAAAAGACTGCGCCGTTTTGATAATTATGGTAATTATGGTAAATTGGAGTTGTGAAGTTCCACTCCTTCCTTAATTTCGTCACAATATGCCTATTTTCCACCATTGGTACGACAGCACAAGCGGCGCCTGCGAATCAGGTGCCAGTTCATCTTCAGGCGCGTGACTCGCTGATTAAAAGGTCATTAGAGGTTCATTTCCGAGGCCGTGTGAGCCCGCTCGGGCACGTGCGTGCAGGTTCCGCAGAAAATCTTTTCGCGCATTGCCAGCGCTTAAGCCGCAGGGGGCTTCGCTACCAATACGGAGCCTGCGATCCTGCGAGCGGTGGGCTGGATTGCTCGGGTACAGTGCAGTTTCTTTTGCAAAAACAGGGGATCTCGGGAGTTCCGCGACAGGCAAACACGCAATACCTCTGGCTACAGAAGGCCCGATCGCTTCGGATCGTGGATTCCAGGATGACGCAGGAGCGGCTTCTGAGCGAGGTGCGCCCGGGGGATCTTTTATTCTGGGAAGGTACGTACGAAGTCCAGCGCTCTCCTAACATCACCCATGTCATGGTATACGTGGGCTTTGATCGGGCTACAGGAAAGCACCTTATGTTCGGTGCCAGGGGAGGCAGGTCCAAGGGACTGACAGGCAACGAAGTGGATTATTTTGAGTTTAAGGGGCTTCGACGACGCGGCAAGGGACGACTGGCTGGATTCGGCCATCCTCCTGGATTGCTCTAAGCTAAGTCGAGCTGAGAAAGTGGTTGCGATTACTTGACGCCTGCGCTTCAGCGGTTTGAGTGTCCGCCATTGCCCAATGTCCCGTTTCTGTGTGAGCAGAAGACCACCGGCACCGCTCGACTTACCCCTAACACTGATTGATTTCATCACCATGCGCATCCAGCCATTCCAGGGCCTCGTCCCTCAACTGCAATTTGTCGAAGAAGTTGCAGCTGTCCCTTATGATGTCGTAGATACTGCCGAAGCGGCCGCGCTCGCTGGCGATAAACCGAACAATCTGCTTCACGTTGACCGGGCCGAAATCGATCTGCCGGCGGACACGGATCCCTATTCAGATCAAGTTTATGCAAAGGCCGTTGAGACATTTCAACGCTTGCAGCGCGAAGGTATCCTGGAGCGCGAGACCGTCCCGGCAATCTACCTCTATCGTCAGGTTATGGACGGGCATTCTCAAACTGGACTTGTCGCAGCATGTCACATTGATGACTACCAGAACGACATCATCCGCAAGCACGAGAAGACACGTAAGGTAAAAGAAGACGACCGCACACGGCTGGTCGATGAACTCAGTGCGAACACCGGCCCGATCTTTTTGACCTATCGGGATCGCGATGAGATCAACGATAGGGTTGCGGCGATCACTTCAAACGAAGCTCCGCTCTATGACTTTACTGCTGATGATGGTGTTCGACATGTTTTCTGGCGTGTTACCAGCAATTTGTCGGACTGGAAGGGGTTCTTTGACAAGGTGCCGCTTTCCTATGTCGCGGACGGTCACCACCGCAGTGCCAGTGCCTATCGTGTTGGATCTGAGCGACGGGCCGCCAATCCCAATCACGATGGCAGTGAAGACTACAATTGGTTTCTTGGAGTGTTGTTCCCCGCTTCGGAACTGAAGATATTACCATACAACCGTGCCGTGGCGGATCTCAATGGACTCACTCCAGAGCAAGTTCTGCAAAAGGTGGGCGAAACCTTCACTGTTACCGATGCCTCCTCGCCATCGCCATCAGCGCCGGGGAGTGTGCATATGTATCTTGATGGAAAATGGCATGCGGTGTCCTGGACGCCGGATCCAGATGCAAATCCAGTCGACTCGCTCGATGTGAGTGTCCTTCAGGAGCGCCTGCTGAATCCCGTATTTGATATCGATGACCCCCGCACCAACAATCGTATCGATTTTATCGGCGGTATCCGGGGAACGGATTGTCTGGAAGAGCGGGTCAACAGCGGCAAAGCAGGAGTGGCATTCTCAATGTACCCCGTCACCGTCGAGCAATTGATGGCGATCGCAGATGCCGACCAGATCATGCCACCAAAGAGCACCTGGTTTGAGCCCAAGCTGCGTTCCGGGCTGGTCGTGCATACCTTTTAAAGGATTGTAGAGGAGCCGACGAGATGGACGCATTCAACATAGCAGCAATCCTTCTTACGCTGGCGGCCTCCTTCGGCTATGCGAACTATCGCTGGCTGAAATTGCCAACGACAATCGGTATCATGCTCATCAGCCTGGTGTTTTCACTGGCGCTGATCGCTTTCGGCACCGTGAACACGGCGGTGGTGGATCAAGCCCGTACCATTCTCGATGCGGTTGATTTTGATGATACGCTGCTGAAAATCATGCTCGGCTACCTGTTGTTTGCGGGGGCCCTGCATGTGAATCTGGATGACCTCAAGTCACAGAGGAAAGTCATTGGAATCCTGGCGACGATAGGGGTCATCACTTCCACCCTGCTTACCGGAGGAGCGATGTATTTTCTTCTGCAGGCTTTTGGGGTTCAGCATTCCGACGGCGGAAGTGTTCCGTTCATATATTGCCTGCTGTTCGGCGCGCTCGTAGCGCCGACCGATCCGGTGGCTGTCCTCGGTATCCTGAAAACGGCGGGCGCTCCGAAGTCACTGGAAACTAAAATCACGGGCGAATCCCTGTTCAACGATGGCGTGGGCGTGGTGGTTTTTCTCTTTGTTCTGGAGCTGGCCCGCGAGCAGATGGCAATCGGCGAAGTGCATTTGGATTTTGCAAAGGCCGCCGAGCTCTTCCTGTTTGAGGTTGTTGGCGGTGTGCTGCTGGGGCTCGCTCTGGGGTACCTTGGCTATCGGATGTTGAAAAGCATTGACCAATACCAGATCGAGGTGCTGATCAGCCTGGCTCTGGTAACGGGAGGCTACAGTCTGGCCACCGCTCTTCACACTTCTGGCCTGCTCGCAATGGTTGTTGCTGGATTAATGATTGGGAATCAAGGGCGTTCGTTCGCGATGAGCGACACCACTCGCGACCACCTTGATAAGTTCTGGGAGCTTGCGGATGAGATTTTGAATGCTCTGCTGTTCGTGCTGATCGGATTGGAGATTCTAGTGCTGGAGTTTAACTGGACACATATCTTCATTGGATTGATCTCCATTTTCCTGGTGCTTGGCGCAAGGTTTGTGTCAGTCGGTGTCCCGGTTTCGATTATGAGGCGGTCACGCCCGTTCAGTCCCCGTGCTGTGCGGATCTTGACATGGGGAGGTCTAAGAGGCGGGATTTCTGTGGCATTGGCTCTCGCGATTCCTCCAGAAGCTGAAAGAACGCTCTTCCTCACCGCGACCTATTTCATTGTAGTGTTTAGCATCGCCGTTCAGGGGCTAACTCTGAAGTGCCTCATAGCTAAGGGGGCACCAGTAGAAAAATTCGACCAAGCGTAAGCCCTTAGGGCTATCTCGCACGTTAGTCGCCTATATCCGGATCGTTCCTTGCCTCTTGACAGATGAGGCTTTCAGTCGAACTTCTTAGCGTATGAGTGACCATCCCCTTAATAATATTAGTGCTGACGCTCTCCGCAACGCTGCGGATATTCGCGAACAGATCGAAGCGCTGCAAGCCAGTCTTGTTGCAATCCTTTCAGGTGATGCTGCTCCGGCAGCTCCTAAGAAAAAGCCGGGCCGTCCGAAGGGTAGCGGTAACATTCAGGCAGCTGGAGCATCAGCTGCAATAGCTGCTCCAGCCAAAAAGAAAGCTTCCAAGCGTAAAGGCGGAAAGCGCGTTATCAGTCCAGAAGGGTTGGAGCGCATTCGTGCTGCACAGAAGGCACGTTGGGCCAAGGCAAAGAAAGGAAAGTGATCCTTGCTGAGAATCGTCTCTTTCAGTAACTCACAGGTCTTTTTCGTTTGCTGACTTGTACTGGCTTAAATCGCTTTTGGATTTAGTAGAACATAGCCAGCGGGCAAAGCTACTTCGTAAACCTTAATCACCCCGGAGCAATCCGGGGCTTTTTTGTTGTGCGCCAATCGCGCCATGTATATTTGACCGTATTTCAAATACTCTTATTTATTCAAGTTTAACGTATTTTCTTATGCCCCGTCTCGCCGCCTTCCCAAAAGCCTACATGCAGTCCCTGTGCAAAGCCGGGGACATGAAATTGCAAGAGTGGATTGATCTTGCCAGACCTCTGGGGGTAGACGGACTTGAATGGTATAGTGGGTTTCTGGAGATGCAGGACAGGGCGAACTGGGGGCCGCTTCGGCAGGCGGTGGAAGGTGCCGGAATGTGCATTCCGATGCTGTGCTGTTCGCCGGACTTCACCCATCCGGATCAGGCTTTCAGAGCGGCTGAAATTGAGAAGGAAAAGAACTGGCTAAGAATGGCCTCAGCGCTTGGTGCCCGCTATTGCCGGGTATTGTCCGGCCAGCGCCGACCGGAGGTCGAAGTTGAAGAGGGAGTCGGGTATACAGTGGATTCCATCCACGCCTGTCTGCCTCTGGCTGAGGAACTGGGAGTCACCCTGATCATCGAAAACCACTATAAGGACGATTTTTGGAACTATCCGGAGTTCGCCCAGAAGATGGATATCTTTTGTGAAGTCGTTGCGCGGATCGATCATCCGAATTTTGGAGTGAACTACGACCCGAGCAATACCTTCTTGGCTGGCGAGGATCCGCTGGAGTTGCTTCGACGGGTAGCGGATAGGGTGGTAACGATGCATGCGAGTGATCGATATCTTGCTGAGGGCACCATCGAAGACCTTCGCAGGGACGAAAACGGCGCGGAAGGCTATGCGAAACGTCTGAGGCATGGACAGATCGGCGAAGGATTGAACGACTACGATGCGATTTTCGGAATCCTGAAGGGCGTTGGCTTTGACGGCTGGATCAGTATCGAAGATGGAGTCGATGGCATCGATCAGTTGGCGCGAAGTGCTGAATTTCTGAAATTGAAAATATCGGAATTCTGGGGCGATAATAAGTAGGCAATGCGGTGGCTTCCTGCAGACTGTCTGGCTTGGCGTACCTTAGTGTTTGTTGCTGGATTCGAACTTGGCTTAGGGGCAGTTGCATGGGGTGTGGGCAGCGTAGCAGAAATAGATGTACTTCAGTCAGCGCAGTTGTCGGCGCGCGGTGTCGCAATCGGAGCCCTGGCCACTGTGCCATTGCTTTTGATGCTGAATTGCATGCTGCGCTGGCCGGAGGGCCCTCTTGCGGGACTCGTGGATAAGACGCGGCACATGGCGCGGATGTTTCTTGCCCCGTGCGGCATTGTTGGACTCGCGATCGTTGCTCTTGCTGCGGGAGTAGGGGAGGAAATGCTGACCCGCGGGTTGATCCACACCTTCGCCCTGGAGCACCTGCCTCCGATAGTTGCATTGCTAGTTACTGGTCTCGTGTTCGGATTGATGCATCCGATTTCCCGTAGCTACGTTTTGGTCGCCGGGCTCATTGGTGTTTACCTCGGGTGGGTGTGGCGTATTTCCGGGCCCGATCTCGTCGCGCCTGCTATCGCCCATGCTCTCTATGATTTCGTTGCTCTCGTCGTTCTCTGCCGCGGCACTGCAGTTCGCCAAAATTCCCTGTAACAAAATCGGTGGCCCAGGGACGGCCGCTTGTCCTACAGTGCACACATGATTCAATCAGACCTGCACTTGCTGCCTGACGAAGCGACGATGTTTCGCGCCTTCGTGAACAGGGATGCCAGTTTCGAGGGTATCTTCCTCACGGGCGTGCGCACGACAGGGATCTTCTGTCGACCTACTTGCCCGGCACGCAAGCCCAAGCGCGAGAACGTTGAATTCTTCCTGTGTGCAGGGGATGCTCTCGCGGCGGGCTATCGTCCGTGCAAGCGCTGTAAGCCGATGGAAGCAAAGGGTAGCGTTCCCGATTGGCTCAGGCCTCTCATGGATGCCGTCGATGCTGACCCCCTGCGTCGTTGGACATCGCAGGATTTGCGCACGAGCGGAATCGATCCGGCCCGCGCGCGTCGGTGGTTCCAAGCCTCTTACGGGATGACGTTCATGGCTTATCTTCGTGCCCGGCGCCTGGGGCAGGCGTTCTCGAGAATCCAGGAGGGAGCCGATATTATTGAGGCCTCCATGGACGCGGATTTTGATTCCGTCAGTGGTTTCTGCGACGCCATCCGCCGCAAGACAGGCGCGAGTCCATCAAAAGCCAAGGACAGGAAAAGTATCGCCGTCGCGCAAATGGCATCACCGCTGGGGCCGATCATGTTGGCTGGCGATGAGGAAGCGATTTACCTCATCGAATTCTGGGATCGGCGAATGCTCGAGACCCAGTTCGATTCCCTGGAGAAGCGCATCGGCGCAGTTTTTTTTCCGGGTAGAACCCCGGCGATCGAGAGCATGGAGCGAGAGATCGCCGCGTACTTTTCCGGAACCCTGACGGTGTTCGAAACGCCCGTACGCTTTCCGGGAAGCCAACATCAGGAGGCTGTCTGGCGGGCGTTGTTGGAGGTGCCACCCGGCGCCACCTGGACCTACGGGCAGCTAGCCGAACACGTCGGCAAAGCCACAGCAGTCCGATCTGTCGCCCGAGCAGTGGGGGAGAACCGTCTCTCGATTGTTGTCCCATGCCACCGTATCGTTGGCGCGGATGGCAAGCTCACCGGCTACGGTGGTGGCCTCTGGCGCAAGCGCTTTTTGCTAGCCTTGGAAAGTCAGAGTTAAGGATAAGTGCCGAAGCGGCCCCTTGGCAGCGACGTCTGTCCCAAACGTCCGGCTGGTATGCGTGCGGAACCTGAAACGCGTTCGCAGCCCCGCAGTTCCGATCCAGAGCAACTTCAAGGCGAAACGAAACACCTTTCCCCTGATTTTTTCTCTTGTCGCCATCGTGTGATTACTGTATGGGTGTAACCATACACCAAACAGGTGTATGGAAACATGCGCTTTCACGTAAATCCCAGCTCCGGCTTGCCGGTCTATCGCCAGATCATGGATCAGGTGCGGTATTTCGTGGCGTCTGCAGTGCTTAAGCCGGGGGATAAGTTGCCATCGATCCGTTCGCTGGCGCGGAGTCTCGCCGTGAACCCGAGCACCATCGTGAAAGCCTACACCGAGCTTGAGCACGAGGGCACGGTGGTGAATAAGCAGGGCCTCGGGGCATTCGTCGCCGAGGCCAGTAAGCGCATGACTACCAGAGAGCAAAATGAAGCGCTGGCGCAACTCGCGCGTCAGCTTTGGGTCGAGGCGGCGCAGCTCGGCGCTGATCCGGAACTGGTGCAGGAAATCATCGAACACGAACGCAGGAGGATCGAAAATGAACAGTGAAACTGAAACAGTAACACAAACGGTAAAGGCAGAAACTTCACCGCTCATTGAGGTGCGTGATCTGCACAAAACATATTCTGGAGGCAAAGATGCGCTCAATGGTGCCAGCCTCACCGTTCAGCCCGGGCAAGTGTATGGCCTCGTGGGTGCCAATGGCGCTGGCAAGACAACGCTGATTAAGATCCTGCTCGGATTGCTGCGAAGCAAACAGGGCACCGCGCATTTGTTCGGCAAGCCCTTTGGAAAATCGTCGCCCGCCGAGCGCGCGCGCGTGGCCTCGGTATCGCAGGAGCACAGTGCCTATCCATCGATGACGCTGGCAGAACTCTGCTACTACCTCAGCGGTTTCTATCATCTGTGGGATCAAACATTCGCCGATCACCTGCGTGGCCGCTTTGAGTTGCCAGCCGATACCCCACTTGGCCAGTTGTCTGGAGGCGAGCGTCGCCGGGCATCGATTCTTCTTGCCCTGGCCACCCGTGCCCAAGTCCTTATCATGGACGAGCCCGCCGCAAATCTCGACCCGATGGCGCGCCGCACATTGCTCGAAGAACTCGCCGGTGTCCTCGCCGATCGCGAAGGCACCACGGTACTCTTCAGCACCCACATTCTCAGCGACCTCGAGCGCATCGCCGATACCATCGGCATCCTGAAAAAGGGAGTGATCACCCATGAATCGTCGGTCGAAGACCTCACCTCAAACTTGCGCAAAGTGCAGGTGATTTTCACCGAAACCGCAATGCCCGATGCCTTCCAACTCCCCGGCCAACTGGGCACCCCAACCCGCGAAGGCAACGTCTACACCGCCACCGCCCGCGTCCCCACCGACGATTTCAAAAACCTGCGCGATCGACCCGGAGTGCGAATCCAGTTGTTTCCTGTGTCCCTCGAAGACGCGCTGATTGAGCTGATGGAGAGTGGGAAAGTGAAAGGAGGGAGTGGTGATGAAGTCTAGTATTTTACCGACGTGGTGGAAGATTCTTGAACGCGACTGGCGGCGGAATCGCAAAGCCCTTTCCGTGATCACATTCGCCTGGATCTTTGTCTTCTTCGCCTTTCCATTGGTTCAATCGTCGACGGAAGAGATGCTTCTCGGTGGCTTCGTTGCCATTTTCATTGGCTACCGGCTCGGAAGCAGCGACTCGATGGATGGCGCGGAAGAATTCGCGCTGATCCTGCCACCCAGGCGAACGGACTACCTGTGCAGTCGATTTCTTGCAGGGGCAGTGTTGGTTTGTGCGTTTGTTCTGTCAGCATGGATCATGGGAGTTCTGGTGCAGTTATTCTGGAGCATTTTCGTTGAATCTGGACTGACCGAGTCCGTTGGGCACGAGCCGAATGGTTGGAATTGGCAAGGTCAAGAGACATGGAATCTGATCGCAAGGATCGGGACGGTAATCGGTCTCTTCTCTTGTGTGTTTGTCAGTGTTCATGGGTTCGGAACCCGGTTGGCGATGATCGGGATACCGCTTGGACTTCTATTGTGTATGTCGTTCGGTTTGCTGGGGGTGGCTCTGGGGCAGAAGCTGCCCGAATCACTCGCCGCTTCTCAATCGGAGCATTCGTTCCGAAGAGCCAGTTGGACGGTCGCTTGCTTCGTCGGAGTGGGTAGCGCATTTTTGCTGGGCCTATTCGATTCGAAGTCGCGGCAATATTCCGATGCAAGATCGCTCCGGGCATTGGTCATCGTGCTTGCCGCGTTGATGTGGATGGCCGTGTATTTCCTCGTTACAGCGCTGGACGGCACTGTTGAACTGTTTTTACCTACTGGGCCCTTGTGGGAGGCTCGGTGGAGTGTGGTTCTTGCGATCACTTTGCTGACAGGGGGCAGCGTATTTCTGTCTCAAGTGCGTTGGAGAGCCTCGTCGACTAGAGAATTTCGGGAGCGCAGCATGCTCAGTCGATCGAGAGTTGCCGTCCGTTTACTCTCCGTCGCGAGTTTCGTATGGCTGTTCGTGACCCATTGGCAAGCGGTTCGTGCAGGCTATCAATACGAAACGGCGACGACCAATCGAACAGTGCAATGGCCAGCGGCGAACCATGCGGCCACGGTGAATGCGGTAATATACGCTACCCCGATTTTTGATCCGAATACCGTGATCGCGGCGACACCATTTTCGATTCGACCGGGTGCCCAGGGTGCTGCTCCCCATGACACTCGTTCGGTTCAGCTCATGGTCATCAATGGAGATACGGTTCCCATCGCCGTGGATGCACGCTGGGAATTTAATGTGCTCCACCGATTGTTCCTTTCGTGCGACTCGAGTGGCGACTACACAGGGGCGCCGTTCTGGATAAAATCAGAGAACGGACTGACGGACCGCCTTGAGACGGCAGCGCCATTCACGGGCGAGGATGGCCAGGGGTATATCGGGCCGACTCGAAACTCCCTCGGCCTCTGGGGAATGAAAGAGCAGGGACTCTCGATGCCTTACAGGCTCTGGTGCGCTGCGTTTGTCGTGCCAGATGATTCCAATGAGCCGGTGAGCATTTCGATCGCAGATCTCATCACACGTGCGAGGGCTGCTGGGATTGTCGAGGCCGATCCGTTGCGTCTTTTTGAGAATGGAACCGGCGGTGGTAAATTTCACGGGCTACGGTACCCGTCGGGGTGGGAGTCCATGAATTTTGTGTTTGTCGGGACCGATCAGTATCCAATCCAGTTACCAGAGTTATTCCTGAGCCCAAACGAACTCATTCGCTACTTTCGTTGGCCGTCGATCATTGGGCTTGGAAGTGTTGCCCTTATCGCAATGGGCCAACGGCGTTGGAGAAAGCGATGCTTCCTTGGGTTGGTGGTGGTGTTTATCGGATACCTTGCCGTGCTCGATCGTTTGAGCGTGAGCCACTCGATGGGCGTGATCAGATCTGACGCTTCCACCATTCAGGCGAAAGCTGAGGCCGCGACCAAACTGTCCCGGACAGTTTTCTGGAAGCAGACCGCTCGGAGGATTCTAAAGCAGGCCGTTGGCAAGGAGCCGGACGGGATTGGTCGATTTTACCGGGAGGTTCACGACGATATTATCATCAGAAGGAGGAACGAATGACTGGACGACATGATATTCCGAACGTAACACAGAGTGGCATTCCGTGCCGAGAGCCTATGGAAGTAAGCGGAGGTTCCGCTCGCGGAGTGCCACTCCGTGCTACCTGGCAAATCTGGCGCATGATTCTCTGGCGGGAGTGGCGGGTGAGTCGCTCCTGGTTGAAATCGTTGTTCTGGGTGTGGATTCTTCTATTTCTGGTGGTGCCGGTGGTGGTGGATAGGTGGGACATCCTGCAGCTTTGTGGACTGTTGGGATTGATCGTGGCTCTGCGAACGGGTGGTTCCGATTCCAGTGAGCAGGCTGAGGAGTTCTCGATTGCGCTGCCGCCGCGACGATTGGACTACTTTCTGGTGCGCGGCAGTGGCGGGCTTGCTGTCGTTCTTGTGTTTGCTTTCGCTGCAATCCTGCTGAGCAGGATTGCTCTTGAGGTATGGGGAATGGTGGCGGAGTTGCTGGCTCCAGGGGGAGTGATCTTTGGGTTCAAGGCTTCGCATGGAGATCCTGGTTGGATTGCTTCTTCGTGGAATCTGGTGCTCGCGCTGCTGGTGTGTTCTTTCGTCTCGACGTTCTCATGGGCTGCTACGCTTCCTCGGCGCGCGTTGATCGGGGCTGCTTTTGCGGGAATCGGTTTTCCAGTCGCGATCGGGGCTGTCTTCATGGTGATGATCGGAGTCCGATTCGACTATGGCCCAACGGAATTGTTGATCGCATTGACGTTGATCGTATCGATTTGTGCTGTGGCGGTGTGTCTGCGCAGGGAATACGGCAATGTCCGACACCGATGGTGGGTAATCATCGGGCTGCTGTTTGCGGTATTTCTCGCTACGTCTGGGTTTGCCGTCGTTGCCTTCCTTGCGTGGGTCGGTTGGCTGCCGTTGCTCCGCACGTCGCCAGTCCTGCCATTTGCTGCCTGCATGATCGTCATGGCGCACTTGTGGGGACGTACCCTTGCTCGGACAACTAAGGATATACCCCGCTGGGCCCGAATCGGTCTCGGCGTTGCCGCTGCTGTGGCCATCGTTCTGATTGTAGTTGCGCACCAAGAGGCTGTGAGAACGGTGATTCCAGAAGGAATCGCCCGCCTGTGGAGCGCCCGGGAATCGGGTGAGGAGCTACAGCCGACATGGGGACGAATTCATTACGAGGGGCCGTCCCATTTTTTCCACGTCTTCGGGTTGCCTGCCGTCGGCCTGCTATTGAGCGCCGGGGCTCTGGGGCTTATTTGCCCGTGCCCGTGGCGCGGTCCAGCTTGCATTGCGTTTTCGATCGCTGCGATCGGGTTGGTGATGGTGCTTGAACACCGCAGTGTGCTCGTCTCCAAAGAAATGCTGCAGAGGGCCGATGTCCGCGCCCAGCCTGAACTTTTGCAACTTTGGAAAAACAAGGAACAGAAAACTTTTTTCTGGCCCAGGAATCGAACCGTTCGACCAAGCGATCCATGAGAACACAGAAGAATATCCTTTCGCAAATCTGGCGCATGATTCTCTGGCGGGAGTGGCGGGTGAATCGACACCTTATTTTGAATCTGTTCGGGCTCTGGTTGGTGGTGACGCTGGTGCTGCCGGTATTCGTGCGAACGACTCCGGTGATACTGACGTGTGTGATGTTGGGACAGCTGCTCGCGGTGCGACTGGCGGGAGGGGATAGTGGCTGGGGCAGTGAAGCCTTCAGCCTTTCCCTCCCGCCCAGTCGGTGGGCATATTTCTGGATTCGCTTTCTGTTCGGGATCGTGGTGGTGGAGGTGTTCCTTTTTGTTGGGCACTTTGCGACGCTGTATCGGATCGGGCCGCAGATCTGGGGACTGGTAGTCGAATCGGGGGTGACGGATGGAGCATTTTCCAATGACGGGTTTGACTCCTGGATGCGTGCCCTTGCGATGGTGTTGGGAAGTTACGCGGTGACGTTTGCCATCACTGCCAATCACGCCGGGCGGTCGATCTTTATCAGCACTTCCGTCGCAGGACTGGGCTTGTGGTTGTTCGGGACTCATCTCGCTGGCTGTCTGGTCTATCTATTCGCATTCAAATCGCCAGACGTCGACGTTACGACTCAGTGGAATGTCTACGCACTGAGTATGGCGATAGTTTCGGCGGGGCTGGGAGTCGTGGCGATCGCACTGGGAGCGGTGGCCTTCAATCGGAAATCTGCGGGAGGGATGCTGCCGTCACGTGTTCTTTCGGCAATGTTAGGGTTATTGATTGTTGGCAGTGTAGCGGTTCAGGTCTTCCTGCCCCAGATTGTATTTGTCTGGAGGGCCGATCCAGAGAGCTTTTACCGGCCTTCAATGTTTCGTTTCTAATTTCGCATCTGCACATGACTATTTCTACCAATTTGCTCTTCAGCCCGGTGAGGTTCAATGAATTGTCGCGACTCTTGATGGTGCTGCGCGTCTGTGGTCTGGCAATAGGGATCGCGCTGCTGGCTGCGCTGGGGATCCAGCATGATGTGGCGATGCACGCTGGTTACCGAGCCGTGCCGCAGCTTCCGGCTCCAGAACTTCAGATTCCGCTGTCACCTTCCATCATCGATATAGCTACAACGATCCCGCTGGAGCAACGTTCCTACACTGTCTACGGGATTGTTACGGCACCGAATGATCCAACCTATCTGGTGGATGTGGCGCAGCGAACGGTCACGCTGAGCGAACTCGCCGATTTCAGAATGGCGACGGACATGTTCGTGCTCCAGATCCGTTGGAAACCTGAATCAGACAGCCTATTTTTGGGAAACGAGATGGAGCTGAGCTGCCGCTATCCACTTGGCGATGGCGAGTTTCAGGAGCTTCCATCCACCGTCCGGCACGGATTCTTCAAAGCGATCGGTGTTACTGTTGTTCCTGTGTCGATCAGCGCCCAGTGGGATGATCCGAATCGTTGGCTGGGCTGGGGAGCCTCTCAAGTCGGGCGGGTCGATCCGTATCAGTTCTATGTTGCCGTCGCCGTAAGTGAGCCAAATGCCTCAATGGTCGGTGGGGGAATTGAAGAGTTGTGTGCGATCGATTTCAGCGCCATCACCTCATTGAAGGGCAATATCGAAGAGGGCGATCCGGCTGCTCCATTTTCTCTGGATACCGATTCCATTCGGGAAAATCTTTCGCGGAGAGAGAAATCTTCAAGTGCCGCGCAACTGGCGAGTCGGCACTTCGGGATGCCGCTGCTGCTCGCACTCATGGCCGCAGGACTGATCGCAGCATCGGTTTCGAGACTGGCATGGATCGGAATCAGCTTTGCTTTGACCAGTGTGTTTGCTCTAACATTTCTCGCCGTCCTGGATCTGCGGGCCATGCACCATGCGTGCGGGATTCTGGAGGATCGTGAGCAACCTGCTGAGGTGCGATTGCAGGCAGCGGCAAAAGCAACCGGTAGTTTCTTTTGGCGGAAGTCGGTTGAGCGCTCAATGAAAGGCGTGATCGTTGATCAAAGTGACGCTCAGGTAGCAGACGGCGTTGGCCAACTTTTGCGAGCGGTGATCACCGATTGAATCGTTGCCGGAAAGTAGCCCGAGCTTCAGCTCGAGTCTTTCTGAGTCACTGGCCAATGCGTTGAGCAGAAGCGCAAGATACTTTGAGCGGCTGCGGGATTGACGTCTGATGTGCCTGGCGGTCATACTCAGGAATGAGTATTTTGCGATGGTTCAGCTCTCTGTCGTTGGTTTCCGCCATCGTTGCGGGAGGGCTGTCCGCGCAAGAGTCAGAGCCGCAGAAGAAACTCACAGGATGGAGTGAGCGGGCAGCGGCGAACTGGTGGGCCGAGCATTCGGAACCTGAATCCTGGCAGGCAGGTGCGGATGAGTTACACGGACTACTACTGGCTGCGCAGGCGGAACACGGAATTGCGAAGGTCTTTGCCAACAGCCACTTCGCTGCATGGCTGGAGCACCTGCGCTGGCTGACGCTCTATGGGCAAGCCAAGGATGCCAACGGGTTCCTATCCACTGCGAATGGCGCGGCTGTGTTCGCGCGGATCAGCCGGGAAGCTCCGCTGCTCACGGAGATCTTTACGGCTTCGCTTTCCACATATGACAACGTGCCACGGGCAGCTGAAATCTTATGCGAAATCTACGCGGCCGATCCCAAAGTCGCGGTCGAGTATCGAAAGCTGGCAGTCGCGTTCGCACTCGTCTTCGATCAGCCGTTCCCACAGAGCTGGCCGCATTCCAACGCCCGTAAATCTCAGCTGGCGATCGGCGATGAGAATCCAGTCGAGCGTTTCAAATTCTACCTTCGCTGTGTCGACGCGAAGGCATTTCTTATCGATCCCAAGCGTCTCTCCGTTCGCGAGCTGATGTGCGTAGTCGATACGCCGTTAGAATTTCGCGAGCTGCAGTACGTGCAGCAGGTGAAGCTGAAAAATGCGGAGCGCTTGAAGGACGTCTATCAGGCGATTCCGTACGATAAGGCGCGACTCGATGGCGGCGCCTCGATGTGGGAGGGGACTTACCGCTTGATCGACATTGGCCGCAATGGTGGCGTGTGTGCGGATCAGGCATTTTACATGACCCAGTGCGGCAAGGCGAAGGGAGTCCCTACGGTAATCTTTGTTGGTCAGGGGCGGAATGGTGGGCATGCGTGGACTGGATTCATGCCGGAACCGGGAAACTGGAATCTGGAGGTGGCCAAGTACCGTCAGGAAAAGTATCCAGTGGGCAAGGCATTCGATCCGCAAACCTGGCGGCGCGTCACCAGTGATCAATTCAATCTGCTGGTAAAAGCGCAGGGTGGCGGCTCTTCTGCCGATCGAGCAGCGCGGCTGGTGCTGCAGTGGGCGGAGATGAATGTGGGACATAGTGACTACCCAGCGCTTCTGGCTCACGCCCGAAAGCTCGCGCCACAGTTGCTGGAGGCATGGGAAATGGAGGAGGCCCGGCTCGGTGAAAGTCGTGCATCAGCTGATCAATGGCGGACATTCTGGCAGAGCTGGATCATGGCCTTCCGTGATCAGCCGGATCTGGAATTCCGAGGTCAGATGAGATTGATACGTGCTCTGCGAGTGCTGGGTGAAAAACCGGCAGAAGAGCGCCTGCGATCCAGCATTGAAAAAGACAATGTTTCCGGCCGTTTTGATCTTGCCGTCGCGATCGCTGCTGATGGTGTTCTGGAACTGCTTGAGATGGGAAAGCTGGAGGAGGCGAGCAAGGCCTTCGATGCGGTGATTAACGATTTTAAGTCAAAGGCGGGAGGGCTCCTGTTTTACAATTTGATCGTCCCTTACATTGATCTCTGTATCGAGAAAGAATTCAGTGATCAGGCAGCGGCAGCACTCAGGACGGTCGATTCCAAGCTCGAGTTCTCAACATCCGGCACGGTCAGCTTCGATTTGAAGACTCTGAGAGACCGGGTAAGAGCTGCCTCTCTCTAAGTCTAAGCGCTGCCAGAGATTCGGCTTGGCGATCGGCGGGAGATCTGTGGCTAACGTTCGCGGCCCCCGCAGGTGACTGCCCCGGAGAGTGACTTGAGGTTCAGCTCAAAGTCTGATGCACCTGGCGATTTTATCATTTTTGATACTATATGCATGTTTATGTATAGAAAATACGAAAACAGCTTGCCGGAATGAGTTCTAAATGTGATAATTGTCACATTAAATAGAATCAGATGTGATTATGAGGATGAACCCGATTAAACCAAGCCGCCGCGCATTGTCCTGTCATGGGTTCTCGCTTGGGGACATTGTCGTAGATTTGGCGGTGCTTTCCGTTGCTGGAATTATCGGCTACTGCAATCTCAACGAAGGCCATGGAGAGCTTTTGGCCGGATTGCGGGGCGATCTACCGTCCGCCAGCAGTGGCGTGATCGGCCAGGGTGGCGTCACAAATGGCGTGGGTATCGAGGCCGGCAATGGCGCACCTGTTGCAATCGAATTGGATGAAAATGCGATCGCCCGTTTGGCGAATTCAGTCAGCGAGATCAGTGCGGATCAACTGACTCGCATTAGCATCCACGGGCAGGATTTGCAATTAGAGTTAGAACAACTGGATTCTAACAAACCTACAATGACAGTCGATCATTACGAGTGCAAAGGGATCGCTGCGGACGTCTGCGAGGGGGCATCGGTCATCGGCGTGGACATTGGCGACATTGCAGCCATCGCTGAAGTGGAAGTTGCCGGGTCCGAGGAGCAGGTTCCTGGCAATCCCAGCGATGCGGTGTTTGAGAATCAGCTCCGGCAAGCGCCCCGGGAACCGAAGCCGATCAAAAATCCTAACAAGTACAACTTTCACTACGCGCCCGAGCGTCTCCGTCGGGTGCTGGGCATCGTGGTGTGACTGACGGGGCATTGCCCTCAATCTTCACGGATATGGTGATAGCGATAGGGGAGATAGCCGAGGCCTTTCACGTAGTCGACCTGGATCGGGTGCTTGAGGACTTTCCAAGTGGGAGGTGAGCCTGTTTCGTAGGCCAGGAAACGTGTCTTTTCTGCATCGAGAAAACGCACGAAAAGGAGGGCGTGTGCATTCGTCTTGTTTACGAGATCTCCTTGTTTAAGCGATGCAAAATCCGGGAGTGGCTGGCAGAGTGATGCGAGTTCACGGGTCGAGTACGAACGGTCGAGCCTCCAGCATCGCGATATGAAACCCGAGCAGTCGATGCCGCAGGCCTTGGCGCTGACGGCGTCGTCGAGTGCTTTGCGCTTTGCCGCAGTGTAGATGTCGCCAGCGTAGAATCCTGCAGCGACTTTACGATCGAATTCCTGCGGGGTATCAAAGCCGCCCCATTGATAGGGGATGCCGGTATTCGATTCATTGGGCACCCACCAGCCGGGGCGGCTGTCAGGATCCGTTGGCTGGAATGCGATGTCAGGTGTTTGCACGTGGACACCCGTTGCATCTATCCCGCTGAAGGCATTGTGGGAAGCGGGCCGCCAGCGATGGGTGCGGTAGGCTTCGGCAATTCGAATGCTCTCAGTCCGCGACACGGATGCTGCGGGTGAAAAGTCCACCGTAGCCGCAACGGATCGGGATGCCGACACCGGGATGTGACTGCACCCTGTGAATGAGATGCCGCTGACAATGAGCAGCGTCCAGAGCAGAGATTCTGCTATGCGTGCGTTGTTCATGGCTGTTCCGCAGTCTCTCCAAAGAGGGTAGCCACGGGTGCCCACTCGAAGCTGGTATCGATGGGGTAAACCGGCCGTTTTACCCTTTTGTGTTCGAGCGCTGGTATGTCCTGATTCACCGATCCCGGGGTGAGGGCGAGTAGCGCAAGATCCGCCGCCTGCTCGAGTTCGGGCACGAGATAGCCGACTTTTACCGAAAGAATTTTGAAGTCAGCGAGGTCGAGTCCCAGCTCAGTGAAGTCGCGAATGTGGTGGAACGGCTTGCGGCGCTCGGTAAGAATGACGGTGACGTGGCCGCATTCGAGCACCGCCTGCCTGAGCGCGTCGAGATCACCGGTGTGCAGTTTTTTGACTGTGCCACTGAGTGTGATGGGATAGCCATGCACGGGGTCAAGTTCACCACCGACCTCGCAGCTGACGTTGTTCCCTTCGCCTGCTTCAAAGCACAATTGAATGGCAACTGGGCCGGGCATGCTTGCGTAGAGGGCCTTGAGTCCAGACGTGGCCAGGTGCTCGTTGGTCAAGAGTGTTTCCACCATGACCGGGACATCGCCAGCACCGCCGCCGGTCGGGTTGTCGCCGGAATCGCTAATGATCACAAGTTTTTCGCTGGCGCTGACGGCACGCTCGATACATGCCTCCGCCGTGTCCGCATCGACTCCGAATTCAAATTCCTCGCGCAGCTTCCAGTAACGGTCCGCAAGTGTTTCGGCAGTTCGTTTGATTGCAACAGGATCCGTGCCGGTGACGACTGCTGTGGCTGCGACTCTTGGCTCATCCGCCCAGACGTAGCCCACCCAGAACGAGGCATCCAGAACACCGGGAACAGGATCAAATTCTTCAATCGATCGATAAAAGGCCCTGCCTGGCTCGGCGATCGTACTCGTGCGTTCGCCAGGAAGGATGACAGGCACCGATACCCACGCGCGTAGTGGACGTGTGCCATTTTTCAAGCATTCCACAAGCAGGCGGAATGCCTTCTTGCGGGTTTCTTCGACATCGATATGCGGCGCGGTCCGGTAGGCGGTAAAAATGTCGACCGCCCCGACCAGTTCGCCCGACACATTGCCATGCAGGTCCATACTTGCAGAGATCAAGGGCATATCTCCCACGCATGCTCTGACCGCACGGGCAAAGTCTGCTTCCGCGTCATCGATTCCGTCCACGTTCATGGCGCCATGAATGTCCAGATAAACCCCGTCCACGTTTCCTGCGTCCGCCAGCCGATCGAGGAATTCCTGTTTGACCGCCTGGTAGAAATCTCTCAATACCATGCCGCCCGGCAATGCCCGTGCGTGCACCAGCGGAATGGCCTCGACCGAAAACTGATCCAGAAATGGATACCGAGCCAGCAATTCGTCCCCACGGCGCAACGTAAAATCTTCGCAACCCGCGCGTAGAGGCGAGAACGTGCAACTTTCAATATGGATTCCACCGACGGCGATACGCATAAACCGTCAGTGTGCTGAGGCGCACGAAGATTGGAAGCAAAAAAACGCGGGTTGATGGAGGGCGAATGTGACGGGAGTTCCGGGTTCGGCTTCAATCTTGGTGCGGCGCTCCCAGGCGCGCGGCGTGAACTCAAACTTTCACTACTGCGATGGTGGGGGGGGCCGCGACATTGCTGGAGTTTGGGCAGGGCTCTCCTGCTTCCGCGTCGCAGTCGTCAGGCGTTCCGCATGCGGCGGTACCATCGGTCAAGTCCACCCACTCCACTTGTGAATATGCCCTGTGATCGCTCAGGCAGCGTTGAACCCAGCTGAACAATCTGTCAAAGTCGCTGTTGTCACGGCGCACCGATTCCAGTTGCGCCCAGGATAAATGGCGGCTTGCTGACGGGATGGTGATTACCCGTGGCGTTATCTTTGCCAGCAGTGCTTCTTTTTCCCGCGGGTGCATGTTCTGGATCTCGATGGCTGATGGCAGGTCATCAAGTGTCTGGGTATCGAGGCCTAGAGTGACGATGCCGATTCCGTATTCGGTTCCCAGCAGTCGCAGGTGTTCTACCAGTTGTTCATCGGGAATGGAGGCGGCGATCACGAGTTGGCCCCGGTGCGCCCATCGCGAGATGCTGAGCGCCTGAAAGAAGTCTTCGCGGAAACTGTCTTGGCTTACGGACAGCTTCAGTTTGGTGCTGATCATCGAAAAGGGTTCGATCCCCATATTGCGCTTGAAGGCGACCAGCTCAGGCGTGATCTGAGGGCCGTCGTCATCGACTGCCTGAACATGCCAGTCGACCACTACGGCATCCGGGCATTTCCAAAAATTTTCGTAAGGTGCATCGGCTCCGAACGAGGTATCAAAAACAAATGGGAAACGTCCGCTGGTTTCCTCGTAGTGCTGGAAAATCGCGCAGAACTGATCAGCTCTAGAAATCGCTGAATCGGCGTAGCTTCCTGCCGAATCAAAAAGGGATCCGCTGAATCGCGCCTGCAGTGGTGATACCGAATGGCGGGCACTGTTGATGTTTGCTCTACCCGACTGACGCCGATAGTAGCCCTGGCCTTGATCGACTTTTGCGATGGGCGAGGAGGGATCGCAGCACATGATCGAGAAGTGATAGCGAAGTGTTGCATCACTGTAGCTCTGCTTGAGTCGATACTTCACCAGTTGGATCAAATCCGTACCTTTGATCGGTTCTGCTGGATTAGCGGGCAGGATCTCGGGAAGGATTTCCCGGAGTTGCTCGCGAAGACTCATCTTCGACTGATCGATGTCAGACAAACTATGGACGGTGGGCTGTGTTGTTGGATGATTGAGGAAGGTAAGGGCCAGTCAGACGCTGTGCCCTTTTCACCCGAAGATTGAAGGCCGTTGACGATCCAGTCAAGCGCTACGGCTGCACGAATCCATCACTGGTTTCTGTGCTTAGTTTGGTGGGTGGCGGGCTCCCTAGCGATTGTTGATTTTATAAGAAAACCGCCGGGACAAAAGCCACTTCACTCCAAACATATCCATCGTCGCGCGCACTGCGCGGTTCCCAAATCCATACTTGCTAACGCCGTGCTGCCGGGCGCGATGATTTACGGGCAGCTCGACGACTTTGAATCCCGCACCTTTGATCAGCGCGGGAATGAACCGGTGCATTCCGGTGAAAGGAACCAGGGCATCTCGGCAGGGGCGCTTCATCGCTTTCAATGTGCACCCGGTGTCACGCACGCCATCACCAGTGAACCGGCTTCTGACGAAGTTTGCGATGCGGCTTTGCAGGCGTTTGAAAGCGGTGTCCTTTCGACTGGCTCGGTAGCCACAGGCAAGGTCGGCACCGCGGTTGAGTTCTTCAATGAGCTTTGGGATGTCTGCCGGATCATTCTGCAGATCGCCATCAATCAATGCGATGATCTCACCTGCTGCCGCGTGCACTCCTGCGTACATCGCCGCGCTCTGGCCGGTGTTGGCTTCAAAGCGCACGAAGCGAATCGTAGGATCGTTCGGCGGAATTTTACCAGCCGTGCCATCGGTGGAGCCGTCGTCCACCAGAACCAGCTCGTGCGGGATTCCATCAAGGGCGCGATGAAGCTCCTCGATCATCGGCAGTACATTGTCCTCTTCGTTGTAGAGCGGAACGACTACAGAGAGCTTCGGAGCAGGAGATGGGGAGGATTCGTTGGAGTCCGACACGGCGGCTTATATGGGCGGGTGCTTGTAGTTGTAGCAAGCGAATATTTTGATTCGTCGCACCACATTGCCGCCGCGCAGGACGTCCATGATGCGGATCAGATGGAATTTTTCGAAAGTCGACTGGATCGATTTTGGGGGATTCTGGCGATCGCTGTCGTCCGTGATGTAGAGCGCTGTTTGGCCCAGAAACGGTGAGCCAGGCTCCCGCACGGCAGGCGACGTGCCCTTCGAGTCGCCGCTTTTCGCGATGTCAATACCGTCGTACCTGGGCCAGAATGAAAACTGATGCTCGGGCAGCGGCGATTGAATCGTGTGCACCAGCGGGTATTTGGGATTGGGCCGGATCACCGCCAGGTCGTCGCGCATGTAAAACGACAATTCGGATGCTACCTGCCAGCGGTTTGCGATCAGGAAGACGTTGTCTATTTGCTTCCGTTTCACCTGATCCTTGAGGATCGACTGGGTGATGTCCTCGACTGCTTCCGCCGTTTCTTCCCACCCGCGAAGTCGGTATGACGGGTCACGATGGTAGGGCCACGGGATTCCCAGCTGCCGCACGATATCGGTGTGGAGGGCGACGCACGAAATCGCGCCTGCGGTGAACAGTGCCGAGTTCTGCAGGCCGCGTTTCCATCCCGGTGCCAGACGCACCGTGTCCCAGAAGTGGGCGAGCAAGATGCCAGCGCTCAAGAATCCCGGAGCGGTCCAGTTCGCCTCGCCCGCTTCCCTGAATGACAATGCGAAGTACATAGCCAGAATCGGAAACGTGAACGCAGCGAGAAAGCGTTCGGCATCGTTGTGCAGGAAAGTCCCGGCTGTCCTATAGAGTGCCCACAGTAGCCCTACGAAAAGGATGGGGGAATAGACACCGAAATGCATTCCCAGAAATTCACCAAACTCAGAGAGGTGCAGGCCGCCACTCTCGTCGCCGCCGGCGCGTTCCTTCAGGTGCGTGACCGTAATCCAGTGGTGCTGGGCATTCCAGATGAGCACCGGAATCGTGCAGATGAGAAACACGGCTAGAGCCTTGTAGAAACCCTTGCGCCCCAGTTGTCCGCGCCAGCGCCGGGAAAGCCCTAACAATAGCGCCATCGACAGCAGTTGCAGGGCGCAGGTGTACTTGCACAGAAACCCAAGCCCAACCAGCAATCCCGTCGCCAGCCAGTATCTGTCGGAAGCGGTGGATGTCCGGTGCAGCGCCCGCCAGAACGTGAGCATCGATCCGCACCAGAAGAAGATCATCAATGGATCGATCGTCATCAAGGTTGAGCCGGCATTGAAAATCGGCGTGAGGTTCAGAACAACGATCGCCCACGCCGCCACCTTGTCATTGTACAGGCTCGTTGCCAGAGTGTAGAGAATCACGCTGGTGCCGAGGCCCAGCAGCGCCGAGAAGAATCGAACCCCCAGTGCGGTGTCTCCAAACAGCGTCGTGCTGATGCGGATCGCAACCGCGACCCCGGGGCCCTTGCTGTAGTAGCTGGGCGCGAGCCGCTCGCTCCACATGTGGTAGTAAGACTCGTCCGGCGAGAGATCAGTCGACGCCCCAATCAGGATACGGCAGGCCGTGACTGCCAGCAGTGCCCAGAACAGTCGGCGATGGCTGTGCCATAGTGCCTGCGGGTTCGCCAGGAATGTCTGAAGTGCCTCTTTGATTATTTAGAAAACTTAAATTAGTATGAGAAATTGAATACGTTCGTGCGGGACCGTGTCAAAGAGATTAACCGCCCATTGTTGAGGTCGCACAAGCACAACTCTACCAATACTTTCCGTTATGAAGGATTTTTATAAAGCTCTTACAGTAAGCATATTAAGTTTGATTATTGGATTGTCGTCCGCCGCGATTCTCCCTGCCAGGGCTCAAGATGACGAGGCAGTCCCCGAGGAATTCAAGAACCTGACTGGCGAGCAGATTCTGGAGCTGGTGCGGCTGAGTCAGGCACTGCTGAATCACGATCTCAGTGCTCGCCTGCGCAACGGCAAGGATTACACCCCGCTCGGAATCAGCATGAGGAAGGGCTCGATCTACTTTAAGTTTCGTGATCCCGATGAAATTATCCAACTGGAGATGGCCGAAGAAGGTTCGATACTCCATAGGCAGACGAGGGAGGGAAGTGCTGCTATTCCTGCTGCTGACTATGGCAAGATCATTCGTGGAACCGACGTGACCTATGAGGATCTCTCGATGCGTTTCCTCTACTGGCCGAAGCCTGTCATGCTTAAGGAAGAGCGAGTGGGCTTCAAAAAATGCTGGAAACTGCGCGTCGTGAATCCGAATCGAACTGGCCCTTATCAATCGGTGCTAATCTGGGTACATCAGGCGAGTGGTGCTCTTATCAAGATGGAAGGCTACGGATGGAAACCGTCCGAAAATCCAGTCAAAAAATTTCTCGTGACCAAGGTGCAAAAGATCGATGGGGTGTGGATCCTGAAGCAAATGCAGGTCGAGACGATCGATCCCGGGAATGGCAAGAGCCTCGGCGATACCTACCTGGAAGTAAGGAAGCCTGAACCGGCAAAGTAGCTTTAGATCAATCCGATCGATTGAATGCTTCGGTTTTGGATGGAACACAGATGTATGAGGATCTCCACAGATGAGCATCGATCGCTTGCTGCTAAGGGGAGGGGATCTGTGCCTGTCAGGCTTGGCGTTGGGTTTTGTGCTGGCTGCAGGCGACAGTCCTGCTGATGATGCTGATCCCTCTGGCGTCCGGCTGACATTGCATGAAGGTCTCGTGGATGCATGGCGGGCTGAGGATTCGGCGGTCGATTTCGAAAATCTCCGTTCCGTGTTCTGGTACGTCTTTTCCAGGATTCCTAACGAAGTCAGAGTTTACCCCAGCGAGAATTACTATTACTGGCAGCTGGATATGGACGGCCGCCACATCACTGGGAATATCCGCTTTCCAGCCAGGGAACGGGACGACGGGTTCATCAGTTTCGCCTATTCCGAGCGTCGTGTCACTAGGGGCGAAGATTCCACGCGGATCGTTGGCAGAGCGATGCTCGGCCCCGATGATGGTGTGACGCTAACGAAAGCCAGGCAAGGTGTCTACGATCTGGGATACAGTGATCACTTCGTCCGGTTTCATCTGGAGAGCCTGAGTCAGTCGCCTCCTCAAGATGCGCAATTGCTGGCTGGCGATGAGTTCGTCGGCCGAACGTGTGACGAATCGGGCCTCCAGTTTCTGCTGATGTATCAAAGGTCAGCGCGCTACTTCTTTTGGGTTCTCGACGAAACGGAGCAGGGCAGGGGAAGCGCGCATTTTGAGGAGTTTGAGTCCGGTGTGCTGATAGAGCGGCGGACGGGATTCGTATTTCGTGTCGATGACGCTGCGGCGAATCGAAAAGTGCTGATTGCTGTTCAATCAGCCAGCGTTAGCGGGAACAACTACTACGACGGCCCTTTCGATCAACTGCCCGAGAATCACGTTGAGGCAACGCAGTTGCAAGCGCGCATGATCGATGAGAATCCAGCTCTGGAAGGCAAGATCGACAAATGGGGCTACTATCTGGAAGATGATCCCCCCATGCGCGTCGCCCTCGTCCGCTATGCCAGCTACCGCGACAACGCGCATTTACAACAGTTGCTGGAAAGCAGCCGTGCCTCAGGAAACTGGCGGAAATTCTTTGCTCGCCAGCCAAAAAATTAGACGGGCAGTGCGATGAGAGCTTCGTAGAGGGATTCCTTCAATTCCTCCGACGAGTATGGCTTGGGCAGGACGCCGGTATAACCTCCAGCACACAGGTCGATCTCTTCGTCGTGCTCCAGAGCACCACTGCTGGCAATAATCCTCGCCACTGGATCGATTCGACGAAGCTCTAACATTGTCTCATCACCACTGATGCCGCCTGGCAGCGTCATGTCCAGAAGCACTGCGGAAAACGGATCGTTCTCCATCATCGCCTCGCGATAAAGCCGCACGCCTTCCTCGCCGCTGGGGGCGGAAGCAGATTCAAAGCCGAGACTCTGTATAAGCGCGCACGCCACACTCCGGACTCCCGGTTGGTCGTCGATCACCAGCACTTTGCCTGTGACGGTCTCTGGAGACGTGGGCAAGTTGAGTCTACTCTGGTATTGCGCTTCCTCGGCCTGAAGTTCCGCCTCCGGCCACTGGGACGCTGGCAGATAAACTGAAAACTCGGTTCCGATATTGACCTTGGATCTCACCGTGATATCGCCGCCGTGGGAGCGGACGATCGCGCGGGTGACCACCAGGCCCAGGCCGGTACCTTCTTTTTTGGTGGTAAAAAAGGCATTGAAAATGTTCGAAAGATTTTCCTGCGGGATGCCGCAGCCGCGATCCGCGACCGTGATCTTCACATACTGGCCCTCCGGGGCGTCGACATCCGTATCTGAACTTACCCAGACGTTTTCCGCACGCAATTTGATGATGCCGGTGTTGTTCATCGCCTGTCGGCCATTGATGATCAAGTTGCTCACCACCTGAGTGATTTGAGTTTCATCGATCATTGCCGGGTGCACTTCACCATCGAATTCTACATCGCAATCCACTGAGGATCCAATGCAGGCCAGCGTTTTTGCCTTGCACACCACATCGCAAACATCTGCGAGCTTTCGCTGGCGATCTCCACCTTTGGCGAACGCCAGCAGGTGCGTGGTCAGGCCTCGTGCGGATTTCGCGGCGTCTTCGATTTCCTTCAAGTGAGTCTCCAGCTTGAGGTTCCCTTTAATCTCTGGACGGATGAGATCGAAGCGCCCCATCATTGTCTGCAGCAGATTGTTGAAGTCGTGCGCCATTCCTCCTGCGACAATAGCGAGCGACTCCAGGCGGGATTTTTCGATGATCGCAATCTCATTCTGAGCTTGTTGATCTTCGCTCACGGAATTCTCGAGAACGGGGCTCTCGATCGGCAGGATCTCGGGAACGATCTCGCGGCGCACGGTGATGGTGTAGTTCAGCGTACGGCCATAGCGATCGTTCACCGCTCTCACTGTCCACCGGAAGTCATCGTTGTTTCCATCGGCGCAGTTCAGACCCGCTATCGTGTGGAACATTCGTCCGGCTTCGGCCACTGCCGGAAGACGGGTGAGGAACCCGGACAGCTTGTCAGCATCGAACAGGAGTGACAACGAGTGCCCCAGTAGTTCCTCCATGGTTCGTCGGGTCATCTTGCAGAGGGCTTTGTTGACATACACGATCCGGGGACCGGTGCCGACAGTGGGTTCCGGTTCGAGGATCATGATCCCCTCACTCACCTGATCTGCTGCGATTCGCAGGTGGTGATTGACGGCCTTCAGTTGCTGGATTTCGCTCAATTGCTGCTGGGAAGAGATTGGTGGAGTCACGGCGTGTCAGATATTCAGAGGTGGAATATGCGGGAGCGGCTGGGTCGGCAAATATTTAATTCATCTTAATAGTCTTTGTGAAGGTAAAAATCAGAATTTCTTGGTATTTCATGTTTTTCAAAAATGCGACGCGTGATTTTGATGCTTGGGCGACATTTGTCATCGAAAGGACGTGTCAGAGCGCCCGAATCCCACGATGAATACCGGCGATGGAAGAATCCGAACTAGAGCGTGAATTTGAGATTGCGAACGATGGCCCTCATAGCGCGGGGGTGGGCGAGCGTCTTGATCGATTTCTTGCCGACGCCTTGAGTGAGTTGTCACGTTCCAGGGTTCAGGCGTTGATCAAGAGTGGCGATGTCCGGGTCAATGGTGCGATCGCCAAGCCAAAGCTGGTGCTGTCCAATGGTGCGCGTGTCACAGTGTGCATTCCGGATGCCCAGCCAGCGGAGGCATTGCCGCAGGACCTGCCGATTCATGTGCTCTACGAGGATGATGATCTGGCCGTGATCGACAAGGCGGAAGGAATGGTGGTGCATCCCGCGGCGGGCAATCCAGATGGAACGCTGGTAAATGCGCTGTTGCATCACTTCGGTGCGCTGTCAGAGATCGGCGGAGTCCTGCGCCCGGGAATCGTTCACCGGCTCGACAAGGACACCAGCGGTTGCATGGTGGTCGCTCGCAATGATGTGACGCATCGTGCGTTAACGGAGCAATTCTCAAATCGCGAGACATCCAAAATTTACCTGGCAGTCGTTGAGGGCATGCCTGTACGCGCCAGTGGCACCGTCGATACCAACATTGGTCGCCATCCGGTAAACCGGCAAAGGATGGCCGTCGTCAA
Source organism: Verrucomicrobiia bacterium (assembly GCA_020439995.1). Lineage (GTDB taxonomy): Bacteria > Verrucomicrobiota > Verrucomicrobiia > Verrucomicrobiales > DEV007 > JAGROY01. The sequence continues at coordinate 12,953 of JAGROY010000089.1, read as the reverse complement.
TGCTCCCGCAGGAAAGCATGCCCTGACCGACTACCGCGTGCTGGCATTGGTAAATGGTGACGCGCTGGTCCAGTGCACGCTTCACACCGGGCGGACACACCAGATCCGGGTTCATATGAAAGAGATCGGGCACCCGCTGCTCGGCGATCCGATTTACGCGAAACCAGTGAAGCAGAAACAGTATTCGGGACGGCTAATGTTGCACGCCTGGAAGCTTGGATTCGTGCATCCAGGGACAGGCGAACGCATGGATTTTGAGGCAGCCATTCCAGCTGCTTTTCTGCCGTGGATCGATCAGTGGAAGCGGTAGTTCCCGGCCACTGGCTCTAGTTTGTATCCGCGTCAGATTCCTTGTACCTAAATTTCCTGCGTATCGTAGACCACCACTCGATCCCACAGATGCTTGCAGCCGTCGACGAACTTGTGGTGGTCGGGGTGATCCTGGTAGACGTCGTGAGCCTCGATGGATTTGAACTCAAGAATCAGTGAGTAACTGTAAGATTTGTCAGTCACCGGGCGTTCTGGAGTTGCCGCCGGGGTGCCGATCGATCCGCGTGCGATCTCATCGATCGAAAACAGGCCGCGGAGGCCTGCTTCAAATTTCTTGATGTCTTGATCGGAAAGGCCGTGTTTGAGCCAGAAGTATACGCTGTGTGTCATCATAACGGCGGACTATGAAGAGGTGAGGGGGCAATGGCAACGGAAAAGGAGTGTCGATCGGGCTCGTCGCTTGTCATGCCGTCACTCGCGAATCCATTTTGCCAGTGCTTCGCCCCAGATGGCGTAGCCCTTTTCGCCGGGGTGGAGAAAGTCCCCCATGACTTCTTTTGAAATGGTGCCGCCCGGCTCGGTAAGCTTGTCTTTTAGATCAATGTAAGTGAGTCCGCCTTCGTTTGCCAGTGCGGTCAGGCGGGCGTTGATTTCAGCTATCTTTGCGCGAGAACGGTCATCAGGCCGTTCGCCTCTGGGGAACAGGCCCATGAGAATGATTTGGGTGTCTGGCAATTTAGCACGAAGTCTCAGCACGATCTCGCGCACTCCATCAGCGATTTCGTCAACGGTGTTTCCTCGTGCCCGGTGCGATGGCCAGAGGTTATTGGTGCCGATGTTCACGACCACATGCTCGGGGCGCAATCCTTCAACTTCGCCGTGATCGAGCCGCCAGAGCACGTTCTGAATGCGATCGTAGCCATAGCCGAGGTTCAGCACGCGCTTGCCGGCAAAGGTTTTGGCAAATGATTCCGCTCCGCCCGGTGCCCGTCCTTCCCATTCCGGCAGCCCGCCCCAGAGGTGCGTGATGGAATCACCAAGCAGGACAATTTCTGGATCGATGATGTCCTTGATTTTGAGTACCGCCTCATGCCGCTTCCACCAGTCGTAGAAATCCTCTTCGATCTTGGGCACGGGAATGAGAGCGTTGTTCGAAGGCGTAGCGCAGCGCGGTTCGTCTCCGAGCAACTTTGATAGCAACGGCTCCATCGCCTCTGCCCACTTGCGCGCGCCAGCAGGAGAAGGGTGGAGTAAATCCGGCATGAGTTGCGGATCGATGCTGCCGTCAGGTTGGAGGAAAATGTGGTTGAGATCGAGATAGAAAACATGCTTGTCGTCGGCGAGCGCTGCGACCAGTTCACCGGCACGCAGATTGGTGGCAAAACGCTTCGCCGCGCTGCCCCGTTCCGTGCCATCAGGCCTGCGATATTCGTTCGTGCGTGGGAAGATTCGAAGTAGCAGGATCTTCGTCTCCGGCAGCCGTTGGCGAAGGAACTCGACGATCGACTTCGTTCCTGCAGCGATTTCCTCCGCGTTGTGTACGATCGGATAGTTGGCGTCGTCGCTGTTGTTGGTTCCGATGAGCAGCGTCACTACCTTGGGGGATTGTCCTTCGAGTTCGCCGTTGGCAAGATTCCACAAAGTGTTTTCCGTCCGGCCACCGCTGTAACCCAGGGAAATCGCGTTGCGCGGAGCGTAAAAGTCGTCCCACACTGCTTTGAACTCGGGTCTGTCGAAGTTGTGCGTGATCGAGTCGCCGATCATCAGCAGGTCGTACTGCCCGTCCTTGAGTGCTGCAATTTTTTCCGCGTGGCGGGTCTCGGTGCCTTTCTGCTGTACGGGGAAAGTGGACGAGCCAGGTGATTCTCGCGCCAGTTCTTCCTGGCCAGAGCACGTGATGCTAACAATGATACATAATGCGTAATGGAGGAGTGTCTGGGGGATGGTGCGCATAGAGTAGGAAGCGTGATTTTTCATCGTGACCGAATCCGTAGAAAAGATCAATACGCGCTTTTGTCCGTTGGTCTCGATTTGCCTGGTGCGCCTGGAAATGCGTAGACGATGGTGGCGAACCCATGGTCATCAAGTAACCCCTGCCAGTTCCAGCGCCGGGCAAATTCCAGTTGAGTTTCGAGGCTGGTCTCGCCTGTTGCAGGGGAGTCGGTGATTGTCAGGTTGAATGCCTGGTTCGCGAGATCTTGAACGCGACTGGGTGGGATGATGTGGATGATGGAAACGTTCGTTCCCGCGTTGGGGCCCGTTGGAACTGCTGGTGCTTCTCCTTTACGGAGGCGTTGCATTCCCGCCTGCTCCAGGCAGCCGAGGCTTTTCAAAATTTCAAGATTTCGTGCCAGAGTCTCACCTGTTTCTTGGGCCATCACCGAATCCGTCTCGCCATTGGAGGCGCGCGCCGCAGCCAGCGCTTCCTCAATCGGGATCGATAGTGTGTTGGATGTTTCTTGAAGCCAGTAGCAGCTCGTCAGCATGTGTGACCGTACTGTTTCCTCGGTCAGCGCGGACAGCTGTGCGGTGTGAGTGCACTCGGCGAGCCGTGCCGCTGGCGAAACATTCTCGATTTTTTCGACTGGCTCGGGCGGGGCGCAATGGGACAGAAATCCTCCCACTACTGCCGTTGCAAGGAGGACTCGAAAGGCTGTCGCTGCGGAGCTAATCATCAAGCATGCGATGACTAAGCCCTTGATTGCGTGTTGGCGAGAATATTAAAGTCCCGTGATCCAGGAGATTTTTAGCCGCTTCCCGGTTGCTCATACCTTGACCCGGTGGGCATTAGGGCTTTCGGTAATGGGGTGTATTCCCCCCGATCCTTCATCCAGAGAACTCCAGGGCTCATCGTCACCGCGACCTGCATGACCATGCTGATGTTTTCCGCCCGGACAGAGGCGGGCAAGATCCAGTTCAACGAGGATATTCGCCCTGTTCTGAATAAGCATTGTGTCAGTTGCCATGGCGGGGTGAAGAAAGCTGGGAATCTGTCTTTTCTTGCTCGGCATTCTGCACTGGCAAAAGGCAAGTCTGGCCTGCATGCGATCATTCCTGGCGACGTTGCGAATTCGCACATTCTTGAGCGCATTGTATCCCCGGATCCGGATGAGCACATGCCGCCTGTCGAGCACGGCCCGGCGCTCAGCGCGGAAGAAGTGGCGACGCTGCGGCAATGGATTGCGGAGGGGGCGGAATGGCAGAATCACTGGGCCTTTGAGCCGCCTCTCAGCGCGGCACCGCCTGACGTGTCCGATCCAGGCTGGTGCCAGACGCCGATCGATCAATTCGTTTTGCACAGGCTCGATGAAGAAGGCCTCAAGCCATCGCCACGGGCCGACAAGGCAACCCTTCTGCGAAGGCTGTGTTTTGATCTTACCGGGCTGCCGCCCACGATTGAGCAGCTCGATCGCTTTCTCGCAGACACAAGTAAGGACGCGTTCGCCAATGCAGTGGACGAGCTGCTCGATGCTCCAGAATTTGGCGAGCGCTGGGCTGCCATGTGGCTGGATCTGGCACGCTATGCGGACTCCGAAGGACTCGGTGTCGATTCGCGTCGTGATACATGGGCCTATCGTGACTGGGTCATTGACGCCTTCAATCGCAATCTGCCATTCGACCAGTTTACCATCGAGCAACTCGCCGGCGACTTGTTGCCAGACCCGACGATCGATCAATTGGTCGCGACTGCATTTCATCGCCAGACTCAAAGCAACGGCGAAGGGGGAACCGACGATGAGGAGTTCCGCGTAGCTGCTGTGTTGGATCGCACGAGCACCACGTGGGAGGCATTCCAAGGTGTCACGTTCGGGTGTGTTCAGTGTCACTCGCATCCGTATGATCCCATCGCCAACGACGAGTTCTACAAGTTCACCGCATTCTTTAACAACACAGCGGACGCAGATCTGGGGGATCACTGGCCGCAGCTTAGGGTGCCCAAGGATCGGTCCGACTATGCGAAGGCAAAACAGTTGCGCGACCATGCCGCGCTGGTTAGCGAAGACCTCACTGAGGAAGCCCGCAGGCGAATGGCACAGACCGCATGGATCAGTCCTGCTGCGGAAAGCATTTCGGCGACATCGTCTGGAAATGGTGTGCGCATTGTGGCCAACGGCGGCACCTCCGAATTTATCGCAGAAGGCAACATAGCAGCAGGCACCGAGTACACATTTGAGTTCAGTCCGCCCACAAATCTGGAGTCGCTGACCGCCTTGCGTATTGAGCAGATGCCGGTCGATGAAGCAAAGGCCCGGCACACTCCGGAATGGGGCGGGATCCTGTCGCGCATCACTTTGAAAGTGAAGGCACCCGGCGCTCAGGAGTTTGTTCCAGTGGGGCTGGCGGAAGTGGTGGGAGACGAGGCTGATCCTGTCTACGATCCTAACGATAGTCTCAAAAAGGGCGGCTCCGGGTTCGGTGCAATGAGTAAGATTTTTCAGCGTCGCACTTGTATCGTCCTGCCCATGCAGCCGCTGAAGCTGGAAAAAGGGGCGGTGCTGCAGTTGAAATTGCAACACGATATTCAGGCGCTGGGGGCGTTTCCGCTCGTAACGAAGCGCGGGGCGTTCAGTATGACGGATGATGCGCAGTGGACGGAGTTTGCTGGCAGCAGCGAATGGAATGAATTGCGGCAGGAACTCGCCGAAGCGCGGCGCAAACTTCGCGATATTCCGGCCAGCACGGTACCAGTCATGCAGGAGCGGCCGCTGCACCTGCAACGTGAAACACGCATTTTCAACAGAGGAAACTGGCTGGAGAAGGGGGACGTAGTAAGTGCGGACGTTCCGGCGTTTCTGCCGCCGCTGCCTAAGGACGCGCCAAAGGACAGGCTGGCCCTGGCACGCTGGCTGGTGAGCAAGGATAATCCACTGACAGCCCGGGTTGCCGTGAATCGCTTCTGGGAGCAATTGTTCGGCTACGGAATTGTATTAACGTTAGAAGATTTTGGCGCAGCAGGAGAGAAGCCGAGTTACCCAGAGTTGCTCGACTGGCTGGCGATTCATTTCCGTGATGACCTGCAGTGGAATGTGAAGGCATTGCTTAGAGTTATCGTTACGTCTGCGGTCTATCAGCAGACCGCCGCAGCTGGCGAGGAACTGCACGAGCGGGATCCGCAGAACCGACTTCTCGCCCGCGGCCCAAGGAAACGGGTGAATGCCGAGATGGTGCGGGATTTTGCCCTCACTGCTAGCGGCCAGTTGACGCGCAAGCAGCATGGCTCCCCAGTGCGCCCGCCGATTCCTGATGGCGTCTGGAAACCCTTTGCGAATGATCCATGGAAGACGGAGAAAGACGCTGAGCGCTACCGTCGTTCCATCTACGTCTACTGGAAGCGGAGCATTCCGTTTCCTTCCTTTGCCACCTTCGATGCGCCGAGCAGGGAGCTTTGTAATCAGCGGCGTCTTCCCAGCAACACGCCGTTGCAGGCGTTGGTGACTCTGAACGATCCGGTCTTCGTCGAAGCTGCAAATGCTCTGGCCGACCGCATGGCCGCCCATAGCCCTGATCTGGCACAGCAACTTCGCCTGGGCTACCGGGTGTGCACATCTCATGAACTCGATGCCGCGCGCATGGCGCAATTGATGAAATTGCACGACCGGTTACTGCAGACGTATCGCGCTGACAAACCAGAAGGAATCGCCGACTACGACAAGGCTGCCTTGCAGTCTCTGGCTACGGTACTACTGAACCTCGATGAATCGCTGACCAAATGAAACCATTTCCTCTATCCAACGATCCATCCGCAGCAGGACTCGAAATGGAGCGCCTGACTGCCGCGACTCGTCGCCACTTTTTGCGGAATTGTGCGAGTGGCCTCGGTGGAATGTGGCTGGCATCTCAGGCCCAGAGCGCGCTGGCCAGCAGTGGCGGTGCCCCCATTGCCCATGATCCGGCAAATCCGCTAGGCACGCGGGCTGCCAGAGTCGCGCCCAGGGCGAAGCGCATCATCTACCTGCACATGATCGGCGCTCCCAGCCAGCTGGAGCTGTTCGATTACAAACCGGAACTCGCTCGCCTGGACGGGAAAGATTGTCCGGAAGAGTTCCTCGCCGGCAAGCGCTTCGCGTTCATTCGCGGTGTGCCGAAGATGCTCGGCTCGCAGTATCCGTTCAAGCAACACGGGCAGAGTGGTGCGTGGGTGTCCGATCGCATGCCGCATCTCTCGCAGCACGTCGATGACATCTGTTTTGTCAAAACGATGACCACCGAGCAGTTCAACCATGGCCCGGCACAGCTGATGGTGCACACCGGCAGCGCAACACCGGGCAAGCCTTCGATCGGATCATGGGTAACGTGGGGGCTTGGTACCGAGAACGATAATTTGCCCGGATACATGGTGCTGATCTCCGGCGGGCGCCTTCCCCGTGTCGGCAAGTCTCTCTGGGGATCAGGCTTTTTGCCGAGCGTCTACCAGGGCGTGCAGTGTCGTTCGTTCGGCGATCCGGTGTTGAACATTGCGAATCCCAGTGGTGTGACGCGAAATGTCAGAAGGGCCGCGCTCGACGGTCTCAGCGAGCTCAACATGCTCACGCACCAGAGCATCGGCGATCCGGAGACGATCACGCGCATCGCCCAGTACGAGATGGCATTCCGCATGCAAACGTCTCTGCCCGAGGTCATGGATATTTCCCAGGAACCGCAACACGTTCACGAACTCTACGGCACCAGGCCCGGGAAGGAGAACTTTGCCAACAACTGCCTGCTCGCACGGCGACTGGCAGAGAACGGCGTGCGCTTCATTCAGCTCTTCGACTGGGGGTGGGACACCCACGGCTCGAACGACAGTGAATCACTTAATGGAGGATTCGTGCGAAAGTGCGAGCAAACCGACCGGCCCATCGCGGCGCTGCTGCAAGACCTCAAGCAGCGCGGCATGCTCGATGACACGCTGGTGATCTGGGGCGGAGAATTTGGCCGGACCCCGATGCGCGAGAACCGGAATGGCAAAGAGATGCGATTCATCGGGCGGGATCACAACCCTAACGCTTTCACCATCTGGATGGCAGGAGCAGGAATTAAGTCCGGCATCAGCTACGGCGAGACCGATCCCGTCGGCTACCAGGCTGCCGAGAATCCTGTGCATCTGCGAGACTTCCATGCCACGCTTCTCCACTTAGCCGGACTTCCCCACAAGCAGCTCTACTACCCGTTCCAAGGTCTCGACCAACGCCTTACCGGCGTGAAACCCAGTAAAGTGGTTCGCGATATTTTAGCGTAGGCGGGCGACTGGCAGACTGCTGGGCTCTTTCGAGCTGTGATGAGATGCCTATTTCTACTTTGGTATCTTACCAAAGTAGAACTATGTATGTATATAGGAGTTCCTTCTCTACACGACGGACATTTGCTTCAATCCCGAGCGCGATAGCGATGGCCCGGCGATTTGCTCCTGCTCTATTCGCAGCGCCCGAGGCAGCGACCTGATCACGTTTGCGGGCGACTCTTCAGGTCGCAGCACCGAGGGCAATCAAGAACTCAGCATCTGAAGCCCTGTGCGTTGCGTGGTCGGGCTTTTTGCCCAAGGATCGGCTTTGACGATTCTCCATCGATCGAAATCCTACTGGTTTCCGCAGAGCTGACGCGAAGCATTCGGACAGCTCATTGAGCATCTTCTGCTCCCTCTGATAGAGGTGGAATGTGCTGCAAAAATGTCGGGAGCTTTCGAACCACTTTCCCCTGCTATCCCGGCCGATCGCGCGAGGGATCTGAGGCCGCCAGCATGAGTGTCTGCGTGGTGTTCGCAATCCGTGAACCGTGGGGCAGGGGAATGAAGATTCCCAATCCGCCCACGGCTTTTCCAAGTTGATCACTGGACTCGGTTGATGACAGCTGTGGCTACTGCTAGGCGGCGGGTTCGCCAGCGCCAAAAGTGGCGGGTTCGAGAATGAACACTACCAGTGCCAAAAGACCAGCGAGCGTCACGGCGCACAGTCCATTTCACACCACGTGTCACTCTTGCTGTCGCAGATTGCCCCTACGAAAGCCGTGATGCCAGCAGTTCTCTTTGAAAAATTAGCTCCTTCGGCATGTGGTCGTAGAGTTTCAGATACAGCTCGCCCTGAGACAGGAGTTCCGGTCTCCACTCGCTTCCTCGTATCGCCATGGCTTCGTCAAAGTCTTCTTTCTCGAAATCTGCGAGTCCGTCGACGTTGAGTTCGCCCCAGTGCGGCACCCAGCCAATGCCGGTTTCGTGACCAGCGGCGCGGCCACGGCAGCGGTTGATGATCCATTCCAGTACGCGGACGTTGTCGCCAAATCCGGGCCACAGATAACTGCCGTCGGCAGTGCGGCGGAACCAGTTCACATGAAAGATGCGCGGCAAGTTCTTGATTTTGGTGCCCATCTCCAGCCAGTGATGGAAGTAGTCGCCCATGTTGTATCCGCAGAAGGGAAGCATGGCCATCGGATCCCTGCGGACTTCGCCGATCTTCCCGGCTGCGGCTGCTGTGCGCTCAGATCCCATGGTGGCCCCTATGAAGACTCCGTGCATCCAGTTAAATGCCTGATAGACCAGCGGCATCGTGCTGGGGCGTCTGCCGCCAAAGATTAATGCATTGATCTTAACGCCTGCCGGGTTCTCCCAATCGGAATCGATGGCAGGATTCTGAGAGGCGGGTGCGGTGAAGCGTGAGTTGGGATGCGCAGCTGGCGTGCCACTGGCTGGATCCCAGAGGTTGCCGTGCCAGTCGATCAATCCGGCGGGCGGTTCCTCTGTCATGCCTTCCCACCAGACGTCGCCGTCAGGAGTGAGCGCAGTGTTGGTGAAAATGGTGTTCGCCGCTGCGGATGCCAGCGCGTTGGGGTTGGATTCGGCAGACGTGCCCGGGGCCACTCCGAAGTATCCAGACTCGGGATTGATCGCGCGCAGGTCGCCGTTTTCATCCGACCACAGCCAGGCGATGTCGTCACCTACCGTCGTCACTTTCCACCCAGACTCCTGATAGGATTGTGGTGGGATCAGCATGGCAAAGTTCGTCTTGCCACAGGCGCTCGGAAAGGCAGCTGCGATATACGTTTTTTCTCTGTCCGGCGATTCGGCACCCAGGATCAACATATGCTCGGCGAGCCAGTCTTCATCCCGCGCAATGCAGCTTGCGATGCGCAGGGCCAGGCACTTTTTCCCCAGCAGCGCATTGCCGCCATAGCCGCTGCCGTAAGACCACACCATGCGTTCCTCTGGGAAATGAACGATATATTTCTCTGGATTGCACGGCCAGGGGACATCTTGCTCTCCTGGAGCCAGCGGCTTGCCCACACTGTGGAGACACGGCACGAACGTGCGATTATCTTCACCCAGAGCGTCCCAGATCGCATTGCCCATGCGTGTCATGATGCGCATGTTCACCACCACGTACGGGGAGTCGGTTACTTGAATGCCGATCAGCGCCAGCGGCGAGTCAAGCGGCCCCATGCAGAAGGGCACCACATAGAGCGTGCGTCCCTTCATGCAGCCTTTGAACAGCGGGGCGAGCTTTGCTTTCATCTTTTCCGGCGCCTCCCAGTTATTGTTCGGCCCCGCATCCACTTTGCGCTTTGAGCACATGAACGTGCGCTCTTCCACACGCGCGACATCGCCCGGATCGGATCTGGCGAGAAAGCTGTTCGGTCGGAGTTCTGGATTCAGCCGGATGAATGTTCCCGCCGCCACCATTTCCTCGCTCAGTCGCGCCGATTCCTCTTCTGATCCATCGCACCAGTGAATGGCAGCGGGTTCACAGTGGGTGATCATTTCTTCAATCCATCGAAGCGCTTCGAGATGACAAATGTGGGGCGGTGCAATGCTGGTACTGCTCATAGTAGGAGCAAACCAGCGGATTCCCAGCGAGGCAAACGAATTTGCTCGTGAACTCCTCAAACTCAACGGGCACACCAAGATTTGACCAATGGAAGCAAATACGGCAGAATCCGTTCGAATCGCAGCGCGAACACGCGAGTTTATAAATCAGCACCGCTTCTACAACAACATGAATCCCACGCCACCTCCCTTGGACTTGACCCAAACTGCCCCGCAGCCTTCCGGGAAAAAATCGAACAAAGGCTGCATCATCGCGGCGGTCGTTGTAGCTGTGATCGTGGCCATCGGTGTTGCGGTAGTGGTCGGGCTTGGCGTTTGGGGATATGCAAAGATGAAGGACAATTTCGCCACCGATCCGGCTAAGGTATTGGCGATGTCCAACGACATGGCTCTGCTCGATTTCGGGAATGATTCAAAATGGAGGCCGCAGTTTGCAATGGACATCTTAATCATGAAGATGGCGGCCTATGGCAACGAAGACGAAAGCGCATTTCTGGTTGTCATGGATGGTGATCCAAAAGTGCTCGGCACCGGTGAGGCTTTCGAAACGCAAATGCGGGCCGAGATCTCCAAGCAGAATGCTCAGCGCAAGCGCAAAGAGATCGAGCCTACCAAAGAAGTCAGTTCTAGCCGCGAAGATTTTATGGTGAAAGGAACGCCTGCCAGTTTTCTCGTCACCTACAGCGAAGGGATCGACACCGGCACTCGTTACATCGAGGTCTCGGGCTCATTCGAGTCAAACCAGCCGGGCCGTACCGCCTTCATCTACATCAAGGCACCCGAAGCCACGTTCAATGTCGACCAGGCAAAGGTCTTGATCGAAACAGCTCAGTGATCTGTGCGGGCCCGCATCCTGCGGGGGGGGCAGCGCGACGAAGGCTCTCCCATCAGTGACAACTCCAGGGCCGAGCCTGCGGGAAAAACCTCGCGCGATACCCGTGCCGACTTCGACGCTCAGATGGATCAACTGTCGAATCTGAGGTGCACCAGAGTTCCTCGGTGCCATTAACGATCTCAGATGCGATATGGGGCTTCAAATCTTGCATAGGGCAGTAAATGAAGGTAACGAAATCTCGCTCATCGGTGGCGATGGGAAGTCTCTGAGGCATATCTCACTCTCAGGAGAGAACTCAAAGATACAAATTCCATAGAGCGTCCGTGCGATTGGATAAAACAGCAGAGCCGCAAACAAAATTGAGGCGATCTTAGGAGCCACATATGTTCATCTGGCTTCCGCCTCAGCGCGGGTAGCCGTTTGATCATCCTCGCCTTGTTCGGCATTGTTGATTCTTACCAAAGGGCAGGGTTACTGAGAGAAGATACACAGGAAATGCTGATCGAAGAAGACGGAAAATCGAAATCCCCCAACGCCATCGCCTGCCATCCAAACGCGTATTCAAGCTGGTAGGGCGGCGGGTAGCACCCTCCACGGTCTGCGCCAAATCCGAACCTGCTGTAAAAGTCCGGATCACCGTAGACTAGTAGAGCCCCTGAACCCAACTCCGATAAATGCTGAACGCCACTCATGATCAGTTGTGACGCGATGCCTCGCTTCTGATGACTTGGTCTTACGGCTAGGGGGGCCAGGATGTAGCCGAGGTGTTTCTTCGTGTCGTGTGATGTCACTGGGCTGAAGGTGATGTGTCCGATGACGGTGTCGTCAACTTCTGCAACCAATGAGAGCACAGGCGGAGATGTCTCCTCGGAAAGCATCTTGACGGCGACATCGGAAACGAGATCACGCTCGCCTTCAGGGAATGCCGCGAAATGAATGCCCCGAATAGCGTCCGCATCATTCTGTGTGGCCTTTCTGATCTTCATTTTCACGCCAACGTCCAAAGACTTGCCACCAACTGCGGGCAGCGGGATTTCGAATAAACGTTAAAGATGGTGGCGTTCATTCAGATTTCAAGTCCTCACCGGCAGTAAGTTGGTAAGCGTCGACGTCCCCCTATTGCGTGCAGATCTGCGTAACGGTCGGAAAGTGGTTTGCATGGAGTCTTATAATACTGTGTTAAGAGCTGGAATCTGCAATGTCGAACCTCCCAAGTCAATAAACCGACATCGACTATATCCTTTATAGTTCTCCCAGTTTTGGGATCGTCAATGAGCCCGCTCAGCCGATGTCGGCGAAATTCGAGAATCCTACGAATACGGTTCTCAAGGCTGTTCGCAACTGAGTACGGCGCTCTGCAGGAAGACTGAGTCGAATCTTGAATCTCTTGAATCAATTCGGTTCCAGCGTAGAAGGGGTAGCTGATGGTGCCAGATGTCCAGCCGCCGCCATACAGGGCTTTTACCACCATTTTGTAGGAGCGGTCGAAGGTATCGTAAGAATTCTCGGTGCGGTTGACGCCCGGCACCTCGATCGCCTTGATCAGAGCATCGGTCGCGTGGTCGCCTATCTAAAGGAGCAAGGAAAGCTCGATAACATGCTGGTGATGTTTTGCTCGGACAACGGGGCGTGTCCTATTAAGCGAAATAAGGGGAAGAGTAAGCGGCCATGGGAAGCTGATTCCTACTGGACTTACGATACAGGCTGGGCGCCTGCGGGAAATCTGCATTTTTTAAGACGCTGAATTGCAATGAGTTAATTCTATTCCAAGCGTTTAACTTCAGTCTAGTGTCTGTGTTCGTCGGCGGAGAGTGAGATCCGCATCCCTGGCTGTAATTCCATTTCCATTTCTCAGACAATCGTGCCATCATGCAGGAACGGTGGAAGCTCGTTTCGGCAAGAGGCGGCCGGTGGGAGCCTTACGATCTTGTAAGTGATAGAACAGAAATGAGCGACTTAGCTCTTGAGCCTTGAGCAGCCAAAGCGGGTAGAAGAGATGCGGGTGCTGTGGAAAAAAATCGAGACCGATGCTGGGTGAGCGGTCAAAAAGATGTA
>JAGROY010000447.1 GCA_020439995.1 Verrucomicrobiia bacterium | reverse complement strand
GTACACTTTGAGTGACCCCGGACAGCAAAGATGCCTCAATCGAGTTTTAGGCAGAACCGTTCCCTTTCCACTTTTTCCGAAGTTCGTGAATCGGCTTTCTGGCGACGATCCCGTTGTCTCGCAGCCGTGCTTTCAGAAAATCGATATGGTTTTGGCAGCGATAGGAACCCGAACCTGGAGATCGTGAGATCGAGCCACTTGACTGAACTACAAACTCTCCTTCGGACGCACTGTGGAAAGCCATGAATATCCTGGTCATTGTTCATTTCATCGTCGAGGGCGATTTCACCAGCTGAGTCTTCACTCTTCAATCGATGATACTCGGAGTCCTCGAAGCGGAGCACGGCATCGGCAAAATCGAACGCTTCCCAGAGGAGGAAATCGATTTCCGAAATGCGGAGGCCACAGACCGCCGCCAGGATCAGGATCTTCAAGATTTTCTAAGAATCTCGCCTGCGTCGATGTGTCCAGGGCGTAGCGGATCCTTGGACGATCAAATGCCTCAATGGTATTCGTTCGATCTGCGATGGGGGTGTCGATATACTGTTGCCTCCGGTGAACTTGTCGGCAATGGCGATGCCAATGGTAGCAAAGAACCGACCCAAAGTTACGGTGATGAACTGGCTATACAGCCGACGATCGCAAGGCCCGATCCAATTGAAATGAAAGCGTCTGGCCTCTGTGATGCGGAGTCGGCCATGATGCTTCGGGGGGAGGGGGTGGTTCTGAATTGAGCCTTGACCACGTCAATCTACAGAAAAAACTTTAATCATCCTGTAGTCACTCTCGTAGTCACTGGGAGGTTTCGAGCGGGTTCTTTCGGCTGTAAGCTCCTTGCAACTAGATGCTTGTAAATAATGGTCGGGCTGGCCGGATTCGAACCGACGACCCCACGCCCCCCAGGCGTGTGCTCTACCAAGCTGAGCTACAGCCCGCATTGACTAATTGGGGCCAGAGTAGCCCGAGTCTTGATCATGTGCAAGTGGCATTTGATCTGTCGAATTACGCTATAGTATGCTGATGCTAAAGGGTTTGTGTTTTTCTCATCTGGAATGGGATGCTGTCCGTTACGGCTTTGATGAAGCTGGTGAAGCGATAGTCGTCCTTTGCGGCCTGCTCAAGGACTGCATCCACTGCGCAGCGATCAGTGTGCTGAAGGCCCCGGCCCAGAGAGTAGGTGAGCAGACGTTCGGTGAAACACTTCAAGAAATCGTCCCGGCGGTCGGTTGCGAGAATGCTCGTTAGATCAACTGCGTCGTTGAATTTCTCGCCGGTGAGGAGTTTGCCGGCTGCCTCGATCTCAGCTCCGCCGTCATCGCTGCGCCAGGCACCGATGCCGTCGAAATGCTCGAAAGCGAAGCCAATGGTATCCATTGCAAAGTGACACCCGGCACAGGCGTTGTCTCTCCGGTGCATCTCGAGTTTTTTGCGAAAGGATCCTTGAAGTTGTGCCACCTCTGAGCGCTCGATAGGCGGAACGACTTGTGGAGCAGGCGGGGGGGGGGTGCCTAGGATATTCTCCATGATCCACTTTCCCCGGCGCACGGGTGAGGTGCGATTCGGGTTAGACGTCAATGTTAGGAAGCTTGCCTGGGTCAGCATTCCACGGCGCTGCGTGCCGACCAGCGATACTTTTTGAAATCCACTGCCAGAAATGCCGCTGATTCCGTAGTGACGGGCAAGGCGCTCGTTGATGAAGGTGTAGTCGGCGTTCAGGAATTCAAGAACGCTGCGGTTTTCGTGCAGGATGTATTCAAAGAATCGTTCGGTTTCTCCGAGCATGGACGCCCGCAGTTCCGGATCAAACTCGGTGAAGGTGCGGGGATCGGGCTTGATTATCGAGACGTCGCGCAGCTGAAGCCACTGGCCAGCGAAGTTTGCAGTAAGAGCCCGGGACTTCGGGTCGGCTAGCATGCGTGAAACTTCGGATGCCAGGTGCTTTCTAAGACTTCCTTCGGCAGCAAGTGCTAGCAGGCGCTGGTCTGGCATGCTGCTCCATAGGAAGTAGGACAGCCGGCTCGCCAGCGCATATTCGTCAATGTATTCGACTGGAGATGAGAGTCCATTTTTGTCTCCAATCGATTGCTCTTCTCTAAAAAGGAAACTTGGCGAGACGAGAACGGCGGTCATGGCGACACGCACCGCCCCTTCGAATGTCTCGCCTTCGCGATCACCGAGCCAGTACAGGCGCTGAAGTTTGTCGACTTCCGCAGTGGTCACTGGACGGCGAAAGGCGGCAGTGGCGAAGGAGGTGATCACCTCTCTGGCACGAGATTCTTGGGAAATGAAAGGCGACTGTCCGGTCCATTCGCGGCCAAAGAATTTTTGATGGGATACTGGCAGGTCCGGCGCGCCAGGTTCAAACGGGCCAGCTACTTCGACACGTGTGATTAAGACGTTGCGATCACGGCGATTGGGATCGGGGGCGTCGGGATCGTCCCAGTCATTGAGAAACGAAATACTCAGTTGTCTCGCACCCGGACTGGCAACGTTGAAACGGCGGACGATCCCGGTCGGATTCTGGCGGGTGCCTGGAACCCAATAGTCGCCCAGCAGTCGGTCTCCGATACTGAGTCGAACGAGAGCGTCTTCGTTTCCTGCCTTGTGAGAGAAAGCCGTGACGCGGAGTTCGAAATCGCCGCGATACGGAAAGTTCCAGGGAGCAGTGATCTCGGATGATCGATCGACCAGGAGCAGGCCTCCCGTCATGGTGCCGCCTGCGAACGATTCTAAAGGTACCACTGTGGTAGACGATTCCGGAAGAGTGGTGATGATGGCCCTGTCCAGCACGCGCTCCGCAGCGCGGAGGTATTTCTCGAGCATGATTGGGGGCAATGTTAGGACATCGCCAATATTGTCGAATCCATAGCCGGTGTCGTCCTGCGGGAATTCTGCGGATGGATGGAAATCGTTGTCCAGTGGCCAATCAAAAAGGTCGCGAATAGTGTTGTTGTATTCGACCCGATTGAGGCGGCGTATCGTGACATTGCCCGGCAGTGGAACGGAGCAGTCGCAGGCGAGTGCTTTGTTGTCGATCCACTGGAGGAGTAAATTGCGCTCTGTGTCAGTAGGCCAGGGCTTGTCCGGTGGTGGCATCACGTGCAGGAGAACGTGCTGTTCGACCTTTTCCCAAAGCTCAATCGGAGCTTGGGTAGCATCCGGTTCAGTGAGGAAACGGTCCAGCACAAGATCTCCCTTACCCACGTCTTCTGAGTGGCAGTCGAAGCAGTATTTTTCGATTACGGGAAGAATCACCTGCTCGTATGAGGAGGAATCCTGCTGGGCGGCGCTTTCGCCTGTTGAAAACCGCAAAATGCCGACTAGCACAACGCCCCACCGGGCGGTCGCACGGCGGATTTTGAAATGACAAAAACTGGAAGCAGACACGGTTCCAATGTGAACCATGATTCCCGGAATCGCTATCGGTTATCTCGGAGCCGATCGGGATCAGGCCCTAGGTTTGGCGAAATTGCGAATGAATCCGATAACGCCAACAACGAGCAATGTGGCCAGAATCGCGATGCCGATCTTGCCTGCCGGGATGGAGCCGCCTGAACTTGTGGTGTAAGTCTTCGACCACATTCCCCACACTGAAGTGAATGATGCAATCAGCGTAGCGGTGATCATGAGGACGTTCCACATGATCCGTTGGCCGCCCTTTGGCATGGCATCTCCAAGAAGGCTCCTTGAGTTCATCAAAAGCAGGAAGGTAACGTAGGCGATCGGCAGCATGGCTCCGCCGAGGACGGAGGTGGGCGTTGCCAGAGCCGGAGCTGCTTTTGCCCAGTAAAATGGGCCAACTACACCGATCGCCGGGATCAGACTGCCGATGCGGTGCCAGTTCCCGTTTGCGGGCTTTCCTATCGCTTCGCAGAACGCGAACCCGTTGATGAGCATCAGGATAATCACGGTAGATACGGCCATCCCAAGGACGCCAATGCCAAACACTTTTTGCGCGACTTCTTTCCCGGTGAGCGGTTCAAGCGTCAACGCTAAGTCCTGGTTGTCGCGTTCCGCCATCATCGCCGCAAGTGCTCGATCCGCTTCGGACAAGGCGTCACGTTTTCCCTGAAGAGCTGTGGTTGCGGCAGTTTTCGTGGCTTCATCGGGGGCTGCTTTGACATTTGCCTGAATCGATTTAAACTCATCTCCGAATTCTTCCGCGAGTCGTTTATCCAGAAAGCTGTTGTAGCTGCCCTGAGATTTCCCGGACGTGCTTGGCGTGCCATTGCCGTGAAACTGACTTGCGGCGGCAATGACGACGCAGGCGGTGGCGAGAACAAAGGGTACGATAAGACCGATCGAAAGGTCGTAGATCGCCAGTCCACGATGAGGTTTACCCCAGCCCTTGCGCAGCATAGAGTAGGGGAGAAGAAACGTCATATTGATGCCCACGGCTGTAGCAAAAGCAGTAATGATCTTGTCACGCTGTAGCTCTGCGATGGAATCCGACCACCACTGGGCGTGTGCTCCGGTGGCTGCGATAGCAGGTTCGAGGGATGGAACTGGCTTGAAGAGGCGAGTGAAATCTGGGATCAGCCCCGAGAAAATATCGCCCCACGGGAGAGTGCCCGACTTGGTAAGCGCGATCACCACGCCGAAGAAACAGAGCACCACGATTCCCACCATCACCTTGAGAATGATCTCGAAAATCTGGATTCCTTTGCTGCCGGAATTGTAGAACCAGACGACGATCACGGCGACCAGCAGAATAGATCCAGCAGCGAGATGCTTGCTC
>JAGROY010000446.1 GCA_020439995.1 Verrucomicrobiia bacterium | reverse complement strand
TCCGTTTCAACCAGCCACCTCACAATGCCTCAGTCGGCACTCCTGAAAGTTCGTGGATTCTCATTTGGGAATTGTCCTCCCCATCATTCGTCAAAGTCACCGTCTGGTCAATCATGCAATTTCACATTACTGCGCAGTGGAGGAAGTTGTGCTTTTGGCACGGCTGAGGCTTCGGCATCTCCACCCAGCGACAGATCCTCGCATTCTCTGAACCTAAATACCCATTATTCTGTGGATTCCCCTACTGTAATCGCTGCAATCGTCTCGATCAATCCCTCTATCTCATCTGTGTTTAGATGAGCGTCCCCTATTTTATCTGCAAGCATTTCCCGAGAATAGCCCTTTCCATGCAGTTGCCGAACACTCTCGTGGAGGTAGAACATCCGGTTCTTTGCTCTCATTTTCTCTTCACTTGATAGCAAGGTGGCCCATTCAAACGCAGCATCAGGATCTGATTTAAGCGTTGAAACTATGATCTGGGATATCGCTCCATCGCGATTTCTCCCATATGGCAGGCTAACAACCCATTTAGAGGCGTCCAGTGGATCGACCTTTAAGTATTCACTAGCCACATAGCCAACACTCATCATCATATCGATATTATTTATATCGGTATTATTCATATCTTTGCTGATCCTCTCAGCAGCGTTCACTGGGTCTGAAATGGCCCATTTTAGAAAAATGCTATTCTGATATCGAACGGTCTCTACAGTTTCGTAATCACCATCTCGAAAGTGGGAGAGCGCAGCCTCTGGATCGACATGCGCCCAAGAACCACCCTCCATTGCAATCCTCCGTGATTTAGTTCCCAGTTTGGCCAAGGGCAATGCTGTCAACAAATTAGTTGCTGTTCCTGGGTCTCTAACGATTAATAAACTCAAGGCTGAATTCCATACAGCAGCAGTCAACTTCATTGCTGGATCCAAGCCCTGCAGCCATGTGGTCACTTCCATCGGCGCTTCCTCTGCCCAGGCTTCAATCAGCAATCGCATTACATCTGAGGTCTGAAGCAGTTGTTCCTCGTCAAATTTATTCACCTCCATACTCAATACCAGCCAACGCATTGCCTGCCCAGGGCTTTTGTGCCCCCACGTCTCAACGAGGCGAACAATTGCATTTAACTGCAAAGCAGGGTCGGAAAATAGGAGATCAACGAGCTTGATACCACCTGCTGGATCAATTTCGCCAAGCACATCTACCATCTTGAGAATTAAGTCGGACTGTTGTGAAGGCTCAATAACTGTCTTAATCCAATCAAATACTGAACGCCAGTCGTCCTGCGTTCCCAAGGTGACTATTTGGTTAATGCATATGGCAAATTCATCCGTCCCTCGTTTATTTTCCGCCAATTCCAGCGCACTTCGTACATGGCCAGTGGCGAGAAGTTCTTCCAGAGAGCGCTCTACCACACTCGAAGAATCATCACCCCGCTGAAGCCATATCACCAATATAGCAACAGCAAGGCCGCAAAAAAGGATAGTTGAATTCTTAATATTCACTCCAATTCCTTTAAGAGCTTCTGTGTGACATCCTCAGAAAACCCGCCATTGACCACTGCATCGGTGGCGGCCTCTTTGTCCTTCGATTTCCAGGTGTTGATGACCCATTTCAAATTGTTGGCACGCGCCTCGTCATCCGAGATCGATGCAGCCCACGCAAATCCTGCTTCTGGATCTTCGTTTCTCACATCGAGTACGAGCTTCCCAACGGCTGCGTCACGCGTAGCCCCCGCGTCCAATTCGCTGATCCACTCCGAGGCGGCCAGTGAATCATCTTCGATCCATTTTCCAATAGCAGATTCGACTGCCTTTTCCCGCGTTTTCTCATCTGGCAAATTCGCTGCCCACCGTGTTGCATTTTCTGGTTCTAGTCTGCTCCATGATGACGCAATGGTTCTTGAGGAATCAATCAAACTGCTCATGTCTAGGTCTTCTCCAAGGCCTTCAATCAAGTTTTTCAGTTGACCAGCGGCAGCTTTGGGATCCTGACTCGCAACATGCTGAATGATCTTGCCCATGGCTACTGCACGGTGTTGCTCAGGAAGAAATTCTACCAGCCGCTCAGCACTCTCCGAATCGGCTCTGACCAAATGCTCCGTAGCAGATGCGATCCACTTTTTCTGAGATTCTTCATTCGATTCTGTGCGAAGCAACTTTACCAGCGACTGAGGATCTCGCTCCGCAAGCGGCCCAACGAGAGCTTGCAGGGCAGAAGCCCGTTGATCCGATGGATCAAGGCTGCTCGCCCACTCCAGGGCTTGCAGCGGATCCCTTTGCGCCCAATTCTGGGAAATTGTTCTGAAAACATCTGCACTCAAGAGATCTTCGCTCTTAAAGTTCTTCACATAAGAGGCGGCCGCACTCGGATCCCGATCTGAAAGCGATCCTGCGAATTTCTCCGCCGCTGTCTTTCGCTCCTTGGGGTCGTCAATCGCCCCTACAAATGCCTTAGCTTTTTCGGGAGAATGATCGGTCAGATTTGCTAGCGAACCTTCGAGAAGCGAGTCATGAAATTCCCCCTTTGGCAAATCCTTCAAGAGGTCAAGGGCCCGCTCCGGATGTCGGCTTAATTCCCATACAAGGTGGTCACTGCCCACCCTGTTTTGCATAATCGGTGAAAGAGTTTTAAAATGACGGAGCGCTGCATCGGGCTCCTCATAAAACCACGCTGAGATTACTGTGCCAATTGCTTCGGATCGATTGCCCGACGAACTCTCGGTTTCCGCAATCTCCAGTGCCCTTTCGGGATCTTTAATAGCAATCGTTTGAAGATAACTCTGCATCGCTTGTGTTCGCTCCAACGCGTTGGGCAGTTGCTTCAACATGGCAAGAGCGGCCTGCGGATCGTCTTCCGTCCACGCTCGTACAATCCCCTGAAGCGCCTCACGTCGCTTACCTGGTCGCTCGATCTTCTGCAGATAGGACAACGCTTGGGCAGGATTTTTCTCACAAATGCTTTGGAAGAACTGGCCGTGGGCACCTCCCCAGTTTTTGGGCACTTGGCTCAAGATCTTAAATGCTTCATCAGGCCTTTGCTCGGCTAAGGCCATAACCAGCCCATGAATACTGTTAGTACGAACATGAGGTTCAAGTTTGTCGAACTCCCGCAATGCCCGGTCTGGATCACTGCCCGCTAAATGAGCAAGAGCGGAAGAGTAGACATGATGCCTCTGACGGCTCGATGCCGTTGCCGCATACGCGAAAACACCATCCGGATCCACCTCAACCCATCGCTGAAACACCACGCTTAGAATTTGGTAGCGCTTGTTGCTGGTGGAGCCCTCTAGCTCACGCACCAAAGCGGAAAGTTGCTCTGCAGACTTCGATTGAATGGCACCGTGAAGATCCAACACCATTCTCGAATAAGGCCCATCTGCCAGGGCAAGCAGATCATCCAAGCTGACAGAATCTGTTGTGGAGTCCGACTCATGATCCCCTTCCTTGTCAGTCGTCCCATGTTGATTCAGCTGATCCGGATGCCGGTCAGACCTAACCTCTATCGTCGTTCTGCTGACCTCACCCTGGCGTCCCAAGCCGACATGCTGTCCCACAAAATATCCCAGCAGCATTCCAACCACAATTCCGGGTGCTGTATAAACAAAAACTTTCTCCATATCTCTACTCAGCGGTACCCACCAGAGCGTATGTTAAGAATCTGCATCAACAAGCTAATATTCAGGCAACCACCGAAACTAAGCCTCGAATTCTATGTAAATCACGGAGCTATTTGGCAGGTTTTTCTCGGAATTAAATGGCACAAAGTCGGCAGATTCACCACTGAGACAGCATCGCCTGACACCTCCAGCCTGGACATCCGTAGCCACAAGCCGCTGGTAGTGTGCGCTCGGCCCGGAAAGTTGCGCTCTCGGATATGCCAAATAATTCCGAGAGATTTGTGCCACTTAATTTGAAAACTCACACAAAAAAATTCTAATTACTAGAATTCAATCGTCTGCTCCAACCGCAACCGAGCGATTGCACAATAATAATTTTACGAACATTCGTAACAGATTGATCCTGTGTTCATCGTCAATTCTTCCCAAAAACACTGCACAATAATGCAT
>JAGROY010000445.1 GCA_020439995.1 Verrucomicrobiia bacterium | reverse complement strand
TTCAAAGTTGAAAAGCTACTAGCCTGCGGCGATGCTCACAACTTTCGCCTCCGTGGTCGGTGCAATGCTCCAGAACGTGTGGGCGTCCTCTGGCTCAACAAATGCGTCTTGATAGTGCTTCTTGACCATCGCGGGAGAATTGCCCATTTCTTCGGACACTAGCCCGATGTCGTGTATTTGCTCCATCCGATAAGTGCCAAAACTGTGGCGAAAGGCGTTGGCGGGCCATTCAGTGATGCCCGCTGCTTCCCTCGCCTCAGAAAACCAGTTCCGAATCTGCCATTCTCCGATCCCGCGTGCCCCGGGATGAATGAGCCCTGATTCTTTCCGGTGGGGGGCAAGCCACTGTGCGAGATTCGATGCCATCGCAATCTTGCGTGCGAAGCCGGTCTTACTGACATTAGCCGGAATTCGAATGACGCCTGGCTTTTTGGCTGTAGGCATTCTCACGTCCTCCCAGTCGAGTCGTTCGATTTCTTCTCGCCGAATGCCCGCAAAGAGCGCCAGCGCTATCAGCGGGACGATCTCGGCGATGGCATGGGTCAGCATCGCGCAAGCCTGGCCTGGCGTAAGAATGCCGATCGTGCGGGCCTTTACTTTCGCCAGCTTCATCCCTTTTGGATCTGCCGGATTGCAATCCGTCCATTGCCGGGACTGCGCATAGATGAAGAATCCTGCGATGATTCGGCGGTGATTTCGTTGAGTCTGGGGTTTTCCCTTCTTGCGAATGTAGTCGGTCAGCTGGTCTGTGCCCACGGCCGCGATTGAGCATTCGCCGAATTCATCGGTGAACGCGTTCAGTCGGCTGGAGAGATCGCTTAGCGTCCGATCAGCGATTCCTTGGTTCAGTTTCTCTCCGAGAAATTCTTTCACGCCCTCTGCGACCGTCGGACTGTTAATCGACCGGACCAGGTGATCTTCAGCAAATTCCAGCGCCTTCCGGATAGTCCACCCGCATTCGTCGAGGAATTGGCGGTGAGCGGCGACCGCCGCCCGGTCGTCTGCCGAGATTTCTACCGATGTGGTGCCGTGCTTCGCGAGTTCATCGGACTTTTCTTTTGCGTGCTCGATCGCGTCCCGCTGGTTCTTGAAATATCGCTGCTGCGGCTTCCCTTCGGCCAAGTAGGTCACGCGGTAGTCGTAGCGGGGATGCTGGACGCGGTAGACTGCCGCATACTTGAACGCTTTAATGGCTTTCCGGCTAGATTTCTTCACAGGTCAAACGTTAGCGAAAACGGTCACCAATGCAACAATTTCCGTTACATATGCGTTACAAAGTCAGTATTTAGCTGTAATACAAGCATAATCAACGGTCTTCAAAACCGTTGTGGGCGTTTAACGCGTCCAGGTTGGTTCGATTCCTTCCCTCTCCGTTTTAGTGAGTTGCGATCATAATGAACTAAAGGTTAGGTGTTTAGGTGAAGGTTGATCGGCGCAGGGTTGCGAATGGTTGCGCAGGGTCTCCTGCCCTTTTTGGGCAAGGAAAGGGCAAGCGAAAGGTGAAAGGCGTCACACTGCTGAGGTGATCCTTGATCTTCCAGCTTTTCTGGAAGGAAAGGTGCGCCGAACGCTCCTCGCCGAGACGATCGAAGTGCTTAGTAACGACCGCGAAAGCAGGCTGCCCTATCGTTGACTGATCGTCCATCGCTCAGCGATGGTCATCATCCGAAGTGGACTCACAGCCGAAAGGCCCATGTTCCAGGAAAACCAGGGGAGTTCCTGCCAAGCATGTGAGTCCGTTAGGGGAGCGTGCTGAAAATGCCGGCGCGGCTTTGATGCGGCCGCGTGTGCAGCCCGGACGCCTATCTAGGAGAACCATCCCTGCCCTGGCAGGGCGTTCTCTGAAGCGTCTGGTCTACATTAACCTCCTGGATCGGACGTCGACTAGGGTTGCGGTCTGACTACTGGCCGAACGAACGACTCTACAAAGATGGGTGAAAATGGCCGACAGTGTTTCAGTGGGGGATAGATGCAATCATCTCCGACTATCACGTCACCGCATCCTCCCGGAAGAGTCCCTCATCGCTTGCACCAAATGCTTTCTACGAAGTGGCTTAGGTTTAGATGGAAGACTCGACTTTTTTGCCAGTCTGGCTAATGGTTCGGAATGATGAAACCGCTTCGTTCACGTGTTTTTGCCGCTTCAGGCGGCTTGGCGTGTGTCATATCTTTTTTACAGATGATGCCTTCCTCCGTTTTCGCCCAGGGTGCCGCCGTGAATCCTCCTGACACGAGGCGGACGAACCACACAGACACCATTCATGGAATTGATGTGCCGGATCCTTACCGATGGCTGGAAGCCGCGGATGACGCCGAGGTGGATGCCTGGGTGGCGGGGCAGGCAGACTTTGCGCAGCACTACCTTGAGTCTCTGCCTGGGCGGAACAAGATCCGCGAAAGTCTGGAGCAGCTCTGGAATTACGACAAGCACGGCATCCCGCGGATCATTGCCGGTCGGTTGTTCTACTCGCGACAGACGGGGCTGCAGAATCAGAGTATCGTGTACTGGCGTGAGGATGCGCCGGCCTCGGTCGAGAAAGTGCTGCTCGACCCTAACACGTTGTCAGAGGATGGCACTGTGGCGTTGACCGGCTATTCGATCAGCGATGATGGAAGGCTGATGGCGTACGGCACGTCTGCCTCGGGATCGGACTGGCAGGAGTGGCGGGTGCGGGAGATCGAAACTGGTAGAGATCTGACTGACCACCTGCGATGGATCAAATTCTCCAGTGCGGTATGGACGCCGGACAACAAGGGGCTGGTCTACAGCCGCTATGCCGCACCCAAAGAAGGTGATGAGCTGAAGGGGGAAAACTATTTTCAAAAGGTTTACCTGCACAAGCTCGGCACATCGCAGGACGAGGACACTCTGATCTATGAGCGCCCCGACGAAAAGACTTGGGGATTCGGATGCTACTTTACTGACGATGAGCGCTACCAGTTGTTCTCTGTGTGGGCCGGAAGTGCTTCAAAGAATGCGTTTTTTTACCGGGATCTGAAGGCTGACGGGGAGGCGCCGGTGATTGAGTTGCTCAAAGACTTCGATGCCAAGTACGATTTTATCGGAAACGACGGGCCGGTGTTTTATTTCACTACGTCGCTGAGTGCGCCCAATGGCCGGGTGATCGCTATTCCCACTGGCAACCCTGGGGTTGAGAACTGGAAGACGATTATTCCGGAGGCGAAGGAGACGCTCACTGGCGCGAGTTTCATTGGTGGGAAATTTGTGCTGACCTATCTGGTGGACGCCAGAGATGAGGTGAGGTTTTTCGAGAAAGACGGCGCCGCTGCGGGGACGTTGCAGTTGGAGGTTTCGGGTAGTGTCGGTGGCTTCGGCGGTCGGCAGGATGCGGCGGAGACCTTCTACCATGTGAGTGGCTTTACGACTCCGGGAACGCTTTATCGCTACAACATCAGCAGTGGAAAGTCGGAGGTTTTTTACCAGACGGAACTGGCTTATGATCCTGACAAATACACCACGACTCAGGAGTTCTTCCAGAGCAAGGACGGCACAAGGGTGCCGGTGTTCATCGTGCATCGGAAAGGGATGGTGCGCGATGGCTCTCATCCGACGCTGCTTTACGGCTACGGTGGATTCGACATTTCTCTGGGGCCGTCGTTTTCGCCAGCGATCATGGGATGGCTGGAGGCGGGTGGTGTCTATGCGATGGCGATCCTCCGGGGCGGTGGGGAATACGGCGAGGCATGGCACAATGCTGGGAAGCGCATGAACAAGCAGAACGTATTCGACGATTTCATCGGTGCCGCCGAATACCTGATTCGCGAGAAAATTACGACTCACGAGCGACTGGGGATCAGCGGGCGGAGCAATGGTGGATTGCTGGTCGGTGCGTGTTTGAATCAGCGGCCAGATCTCTTTGCTGCTGCGGTTCCCGGGGTGGGGGTGCACGACATGCTACGCTTCCACAAGTTTACCATTGGCTGGGCGTGGCAGGAAGAATACGGCTTCCCCGATGACAATGCCGAGGAGTTTAAGTATCTGTTAGGCTATTCTCCTTACCACAATGTGAAAGAAGGGGCTGTCTATCCGGCGACTCTCATTCTCACTGGCGATCACGATGACCGTGTGTTTCCCGCGCACAGTTTCAAATACGGTGCCGCACTGCAGCATGCACAAGGTGGCGAGGCTCCGATTATTCTCCGAATCGACCGCAAGGCTGGGCACGGTGCGGGCCGCCCTACATCGAAGACGATCGATGAATATGCTGACATCTATGCGTTCCTCGCGAATGCACTGAAAATGGACATAGCAAAGTGACGCCTCGTAAGGCCGCCCTACCTTTGCCCTGCTACTTCCTGAGAGTTACGATATCCGCCCATGGAATGACGGTATCTCCCTGGCGAAGCTCGATCCCTGTGGGAATCGTATGCGGTGCGATATTGGCGATTGATTCGGAGGTGTCGACCGTGGCACCCACGATGAGTTTTGCGACGATGTAATACTCCCTTCTGACCGCGAGATCCATTCCTTCGCGAAGGTTCTGGTCGAGTCCAGAGTCGAGGACGACGAAACCTTCTTTTGCCTGTACGTCCTTAATACGGGCGATCGCGGGTGTGTCGCGGACTTGTTTTTGCAATGGGGTCAAAGCGAAGTCCTGATTACTCATCGCTTTCTCGATGGAGAATTCTTCCGCTGCGGTGCCTTCACCACTCAGCTCACGCTCCAGATCTTTCAGCTGGCGGGCAATATCTTCGTCGGACGTGGCATCTCCAGTGGAAGTGTTGTCCACCTTTTCGGCTCCCCGGAAATCGCCCGATTCCCCCTTCTTAGAGCGGTGATTATCTTTCGACGGAGCGGGGGCAATATTGGCTCGAGTGTCGGTCGCAATATAAAGTGCTGAGCCGATGAGTCCGAGAGCGAGGACGAGGAATACAATACTGATCTTCATGCCCTTTAGGTGATGAATGAAGGAATGGATCAGCTGCCGCTCATTCCGACGAACTCGACTACTTGGTCACCCTTTTGGATTACGACTCCGGCAGGAATCGAGCTGGCCTTCACGTTCGCCACTGCTGCTGCGGGTTCGACAGTATCAATGACGGCTTCGCCGATGATCATGTGTTCGCGACGGATCGAGTAGGTGTCCCCAACGGAAATGTTTTTGTTCTCACCACCATCCATGACCACAAACGAATACTGCGTGTTTGCTTCCGTAACCGTCGCCAGCACTGGAGCGGTTGCAATCTGATTCTGAGCATCCGTGAGCAGCGGGCCCGACACCTTCTCCGCTTGCTCCTGAGGATCGAGCAACGAAGCGCGCTCGCGATCAATGGCGCTGCTCTCCCTTTCCATCGCGGCAAGCTCGGCTTCCATCGCGCTGATTTCGCTGTCCCTCGTAACTGCGGGTTTGGGAGCTTCTTCGCCGAGTCTGCTGGCGATCATTTCCTCCAGCCGTGCTTCGATTTCATCTTCATCAAGGGCGGGGGCGACAGGCTGAGGAGCGGGCACTTGAGTGGTCGGTTGAGCTGGAACTGGTTGAGTGGGGACCTGAGCGACAACGCCTGGCATTCCCACCGGATAGGTCTGCACGCCTGAGCGGTAGCGCTCCAGTTCGTGTTTGAGTTCAGCCACATCGCTCAGTGCATGTGCGAGATCTGTGTATGTCTTCATTCCCCACATCAGGGAGCCAAGAAGCAGCACAACAGACAGAGTGAGGAACGTGAGTGCAATTTTCATAAATCTATAGAGTGGGTTTGAGTGCTCCGTCCTGGAACGCTCGAGAGAACGGAACCCTTAGCTCTAATGAGAGCCGGGGTAAAAATCAACCGGGATTTGGAAACTTGAAGTACCGGATTTTGCGAGGAGATGTCCGGATTTGCGCGAATTTTCATAGTTGTTAACCGTTCCAATCTTAGTAATACCCTTTGCGATTTCAGGAATGGTAGCTTGGGCTCTTTGCACGAGGTTTCTCTCATCAAGATTGGAAATAGAAAGTAGTGGTTGTGGTGAGGAATGGCTTCCTCGCCATGCATGGTTGTGATAGGCCGGACGGATGAAATCCCTACTGAGATCGCGACTCCTCACATTTTCCAGTCTCTGTTTGATCTGGTCCGCTTTAGTCCCACCAGCAGAGGCTGACCTGATCGGTTGGTGGCCGCTGAATGGTTCGGTTCGCCAGGGAGCAGGCGAGCCCTTCACCACTACGCTTTTAGGTGGAGCAACTTTCGATGACGCAGTGCCCTCGCCCGTGGGGGCAAAAGTTCTTCGGCTGGGAGGTGGGAATCTTGATGGCTTCAAAGTGGACGCGGATCCGGCGCTTGATGTGGATGAGTTCACGCTGGGGTATTTTATCAACCAGAATGGTGCGGTGCAGGAGGGAGCGGGACTGGAACGCCTGACAAGCAGGGAGGGAGACACTTTTGAAACTGCTGTTGGTGACGCCAGCGCAGTAGGCGGCACATCTTCGTCGACCGGCACGACTTTGAGTTATTATCAGGGGGGCTGGAATGTGACGGACGTCGAGATACCTGAAGACGAATGGGTGCACGTCGTTTGGAAGAACACAACCGACGAAATGCAGCTCTACCTGAATGGCGCGCTGGAATACACCGGGCCAGCGTTGCCTCCCGGGGCGGGCACGGGATTCATGAACGTCGGTGTTCGCCACAACAACATCGAAGGCTTCGAAGGGCTGATCGACGATGTTTTTTTCTGGGATGATTCTGAGAATCCGTTGAGCGAAGAAGCGATTGCTGCGATCGCCAGCGGAGGAATGGCAGCGTTTCTAGGCTTTGACGAGGATAGTGATGGCGACGGTCTGCCCGATGTGTGGGAAACGGCGAATGGCCTTGATCCAGATGACGACGGTGCGGGTGACCCGGCCAACGGAGCTGAGGGTGACCCGGATGGGGACGGATTGAATAATGAGGGGGAGTTCGAAAACGGAACTCTAGCGCAAGATGACGACAGCGACGACGATGGAGTAAAAGATAATGATGAGCTTCTCGCTGGTACTGATCCGCTCGATGAAGACACTGACAGTGACGGGTTGAGCGATGGCGATGAGGTCGTTGCAGGGACAAAGCCAAAGGATCCAGACACGGATGGCGACGGTTTTCAAGACGGGTTTGAGTTGGCGAATGGTTCGGACCCTCTGGACGAGGCAAGCGTGCCGGGGGCGGAGGGATTGCTGGTCGTTCACCTGACTTTTGACGGAGGGCTCGATGATGACAGCGGCAATAGCAATGACGGGATTGCAATTGGCGATCCATCATTCGATGACACGGTTCCTGAGAATTTAGGAGGAGGTCAGGCATTGCGGCTCGCTGAGGGCGACGTCGATGGTGTGACCCTGGAGGCGAATGATCTGCTCAACAGCAGCCCGTTCACGCTGGCTTACTTCATCAACCCCGACGGTTCGCCGCAGGGAAATGCTGGGTTGGAGCGGTTGACCAGCAGGACTGGTGATGGTTTCGAAACGGCCATAGGGGATGCCAACGCAGTAGGTGGAACGAGTTCGGATACCGGCCTGACTCTGAGTTACTACGAGGGGACGGGATGGATGGTCACCGATGTGACGATTCCGTTGGATGACTGGACGCACATAGCCTGGCGAAACGACGGGGACGGGCCGGACGATATGCAACTCTTCATCAACGGCCAGCTGGAATACACTGGCCAAGGGGTGCCCGCCGCCAGACTAAGCGGGCTCATGAATATCGGCATTCGGCACAACAATGTCGAAGGTTTTGACGGATTGATGGATGATTTCAGACTCTACGCCACAAGTTTGTCCGATGCTGATATCGCGGCAATTGCAGCGGGTGATTCAGGGGGAGGCTACTCGCTCGCCTTCACGGCGATCACTAGGTCGGGCAGTGGCGACGAGCCGAGATCTGTCGAACTCAAGTGGGCATCACAGCCGGGGAGACTTTACGCCATCGACTATTCCCTAGACTTCGCCAACTGGCTGGAACTTTCTGACAGTCACGCGTCCCAGGGGGCGGAAACGACCTACACGGACGATACAGTCAGCGCAGATAATTATCGCGTTCGAAGAAATTAAACGCCTGGCAGCCACCATTTGACTTGCAGTTGATCAGGTCAACTACTAGCTTTTTTCTTACCTTTGAAATATTCAAATC
>JAGROY010000444.1 GCA_020439995.1 Verrucomicrobiia bacterium | reverse complement strand
TCTTTCTCAAGAAGCTCGCGCCAGTCTTGATACTTGCGTGCCTGGGGAAACTTCTCCGCTGCTTTCGCCATCCTGGCGGTGTCGACATCGCAGATCGCGGTGATATTGACGGAAGGGTGAGTGGCGATTGCCTGCAGGTCACTCCAGCCCTGGCCGTCCACGCCGATTGCTGCGTGATTCAGTTTGGCACCCGGAGCCTGGGCACGCAGATTGGCGATGAATGCGGGTGCTGTGGCAGCAGCGGTGGCACCTTTCAAAAATGATCGGCGTGTGGGCTGCGCGTAGCGACGGGTATCTGCGTTGGAACTCATGTGCGGACAGTAGGGCATCGGAGGCGCCCAGACAAGGTTTCTGTGGCCGGACGTCCGTAGATCGGAAACCTCAGGGCTACCGCCTGCTATCAGGGGTGCTCCTGCCACTTTTCGTAGGCCGAAGTCTCGCGCCAGTGGTCAAAGGTGGCACCGGGACCGATGATGTTTAGATTGGCCCCTCTTCCCGGATACTTTTTTTGCAATGCGGGCGAGAGGGCAAAGTCTTCTTTGCACAGATGTCCTTCGACTTCGATCCGCTCGGTGCCAATGGTAAAATCCTGCGGCAGCCAGGCTGCGAATGGCGTGCCGATGACTGCGGAATCTCTCTCCGGTGGATCAAGCATTCGATCCCAGTGCTCGAAGGATTTTACGAACTTCGAGTAGCTTGCATTGTCCGCGCAGGAGTGGAAAAAGAGTTTTACATGGTAGAGGTTTTCGCTCCCGAGCCAGCTGACATTTTCGACGTTTTCGATCATAGTCTGCCACTGGGATGGGGACGTGTACAAACCATTGGTCTCGAATACGCAGCTTTGGACCTTGAATGTGGCCGTCGCTGGCGTTGCCCCAAAGTCTGCCATTACCGCGCCTCCTCCGAGGAAATTGTTGTGCGAAAAATTGAGAATCCAGTGAGGGTTCTTTAATTGGGACGCGATTGTGACGATGAATGATCCGCAGAGCAAATTGTTCGCCAGCTGGATGTGAACTCGCTGATCGGTCACGTTTTCTAGTTCTTCCGCCCTGGCGATGATCACATGTGACGAGGGGGCGTAGATTTCACTGTTTGCTATTGCGAGTTTCTTTCCAGTGGACTTTACTACTGCGGGTGCGCCGATAATACGTTCGTCGCCTCGCCAAACGCGCACTATCCGGCAGTTGGAGATGGCGAGGGTTCCCGCAGAATCGATCACTGGCAGACATTTTGTGGGATCGGTTACTGTCTGGTGGAGGATCAATCCCTCAAGGGTCAGATGACTCGTCGAGGAGAAAAGATTGCCGACTGTGGAATCGATTGCTTCCAGTCTGGGCAACGAGCCCTTTGCTGCCGCAATCCTGACGGGCTTCTCGAAGTGCTGTTTGGGGAGAACGATGCGGCCCGTCCCGTGAATGAAAAGTGTGGCCTGGGCAGGTGCCTTTTGCGCCGCTTCCTCCAGAGTGGAATACTGATTCGGTTTGCCACTGATGGTAACGAACCAATCTTTAGCCAAGACCGTTTCATCTACTGGAGCGACGACGGTCACGGTGTCCGGCTCAGGAGTTTTCTGGAGCGTGCCGAACCCCGTCGCTGTGCCGACCAGCAGCAGTGCAGCGGCGATCCGCCTGTTCTTCAGGTTGCGTTTTGCCCGCGAAATCTTTGGAAAGGAGCGGGATTCCAGGAAGTCGGCGGTTTGTTTTGCCGACTGGATACGCTGGTCTGGTGCTTTGGCGAGGAGGGATTCGAGGATGCCCTGAAACCAGTCCGGGGCTTTTTCAAGCTTTGGAACGGGATCAAGGGCGACGCGTTTCATGATTGCTGTTGTCGATGAGGCATCAAAGGGATGCTTCCCGGAAACCATGTAGTAGAGGATCACGCCGAGGCTGAACAGATCGGCTCTGGGGTCCAACTCAAGTCCGTCGATTTGCTCCGGTGCCATGAACAGTGGTGTGCCGGTGATCATGCCCGCGTGGGTAATGTGCGGGGCGTCCATGCCACGCGCGAGGCCAAAGTCAGCTATCCGCACTTTGCCATCCGCACTGAGCAGGATATTGGCGGGCTTGATATCACGATGAATCAAGTTCAACGAATGCGCGGCAGCAAGGCCGCGAGCGATATCGGCTCCGATCCTGGCTGCCTCTTCAACTGGGAGTGCTCCCTCCCGCTCCAGCAAATCGGCTAGCGTTTCCCCATCGTTGAAGGCCATGACGATGTAAGGCGGTGTTGAATCTTGAGAAACGGAGTAGACGGGGAGAATGTTAGGGTGATCGGCGACTGCAGCGGCACGGGCTTCCCGGAGAAAGCGCTCTGTGGCACCGGGCTGGGATGCGAGTTCGGGCGCTAGAACTTTGATGGCTACGTCACGTTCGAGAGAGCGGTCTAAGGCGTGGTAGACGACTCCCATGCCACCCCGGGCGATGAGGCTCCGCACCGGGTAGGAGTCGATTTGTCCAATGAATCCGTCGACGCAACACGGTGCCAGCAATGGCGGAGATGTGATGTCAAGTGCTGGCGTGGCTTCCAGAGGCAGCCGGTGGTGCCGGTTAAGATCCTGATCGAGCGCTTCAACCGTACCGCAGCAATCGACGCATGCATCCAGATGAGCTGAAAGGCTGGCAATCGAATCTTCCGTTTCCAGGCCCGTCAGAAACGAAATCCACTGGTCTCTGGTCGGGTGCTCACTCACGGTTTTTTAGATAAAGATCCCAGTCACCCGCGACTGAGCCAATTTTCTCCCGTATGCGCCTGAGGATTCTCGATTTGGCTGCATAGACCGAGCTTACATTTACTCCCAGCTGCTCGGCGACTTTTGTCCCTCGCTGTGAATCCACCGCAGTCGCCCAGAATGCATTCCACGTCTCCTCCCGGAACTCGTCTTGAATTTCGCCAACGGCCCAGTCGAACAGCCGCTGCCGGTAGTCTCTCTCCCAAAAATCCATTTCGCTTGAATCCGGCTGGGATTGGTTCGCCAAGTGTTCGATGGATGATTGATTGCCTGCCGCGACGGGTTGCCTTTTCTCACGCTCGACGTGGTTGATCAGTTTGTTTCGTGTGACTTTCAGTAGCCAACTTCGAAAAGATCCCTTGGTTGGGTCGTAGTCGAAGGTCTTGATAGCGCGGGATACCGTGCCGAGAACCTCTTGGGTAATGTCTTGAGCGTCTGCGAGTGTTGCTCCGCGCCATTGACAAAAATGGCGAATCAAAGGCGCGTAGACTTTCACAAACCGTTGCCAGGAGTGTGAGTCTTCGTTATCGCGAATCCTGATCAGGAGTGTTTGTCGCGTTTCCGGCCCCGCCATATTGAGAAGAATTGCTGCAACTTTAGCGACTCCAATGCGTCTCGTCGAGTGTGTAAAAACATCCCGCATTCGACGCAAGTTGGGCTAAGGAGAAGGAGTGATTTCTTACGACCCTGAGGATCGAGCGGCAGCTGACGCAGCTGCCTTTTCCGCGCGAGCCGCCCGCAATGCGGAAAGCGCGTTCGTCCAGCGTGTTCACGACGCGTTCTCTGCGAAGGGCGTTCTCTCGCGGTCACCGGATTTTGAATACCGCGAAGAGCAGCAGGCGATGGCAGTTGCGGTGGCTCGCGCGCTACACAGGTCTGCGCCGCTTCTCGTTGAGGCTGGGACGGGCGTGGGCAAGTCGCTTGCCTATTTAATTCCCGCAGCGATTTTCGCAGTGAAAGAGAAGCGTA
>JAGROY010000443.1 GCA_020439995.1 Verrucomicrobiia bacterium | reverse complement strand
CCCAGGGCCAATGTTTGGTTAGGAATTCTTGACGTTGCTTTTCGATGAGGTCAGAGGATAGCGTTTTGTCGCCGTAGCCGCGCGAGATGTTTATGATCAAGGTGACGGCAAGATCGGGATTTCGAGTCATCGCCTGGTGAATCGGTTCCAGGATTTGGTCGCCTCTGTAGAGGGCAAAAGTAGCGAGCGTCAATTCCCTCTTTGCGTGCTCTACTATCTGGAGAAAACGAGAACCCGTTTTGAGGTTTGTAGCGTGGGAGACCTCCGGGCCGGTGACGACGAGGCTTTGTGTAAGAGCCACGTTGTGTGCATGCGTTCGGGCATCGAGAATGCTTTCGATCAGGGTCACCGTGAATTCCGATGGCAGCTTGCGGTCTCTGATGTAAGCGTTCAGTTCCCCTGCTATCTCACTAGGCGCTCCGCTCTGGATTAGAGTTTTCGTGCTTACCCCATGTTTGAGTGATCCATGAGAAAAGCCGGATTTGAGCGATTCGAGATTGCTCGACGGGATTGTGACGAGCGGGTTCATTGTTGAGTCAGACTGAAAAACTCGCTTTCGTATCCAGCCAGCGTTGGCACAACGAGGGCTCTATCAAGGAACTGGTTCATCTGCTCGCACGAGGTTTCCGGGAGATGGGTGCAACAATGACAAGCGCTACCGAGAAGCCAGTGACTTGGATTGTCTGGTTCAGGTTTGGTATGAGCACATACAGGATCCGATGAACATATCGAAGCGTTGTGGATCGTGTTCAGCATGATTGGCTGAATCCGCTTAGCCGAATTTACTAGGCCTCCCAATGTTCCTTCCGCATCGGAACTACCAGTGTAAATCAGAATGCCGAACTCGTTCTTCGGAGCATCGCAGTAGATCCTCTCTTTGAGTGAACTGGTAGGGTATCCGCATTCGAGAGCAATTTCTTGGATCAAGAGATGGGCTAGCGTGTGTAGCATGTAGAAGGAAACTCCGTGGAACTCCAAGCTCTCCTGTCCCCTGTCAGCCACTTTGAGACTGAATCCTTCGTTGAGCGCATCAGCCCGCGCTTGAACTGCTGACTTCCGGCTCCATGCGAGGATCTGATCGGGCTTAAACTGGAGAAAGACACCTTCACCACGGTTCTCAAATGCCGGAATAATATTGGTCTTATCCTTCGCCAATGGAGCGGGCTGTAAATCGAGGTCGAGTTCACCGTCAAGGTTGGTGCCTCGAGATTCGAAACGCGTGAAGCCAACCTGAGCCACAACTTCACGCAACCGATCGACCAGCACCACTTTCTCAAGACAAGAGGAAAGTAGCGGATCTGATTTCCACAGCTCATCGTCCAGATGCCTGATCAAAAAGTCGCCTTCTACCTGGTCATCCGCGAGATTGCTCGTTGGCCCAGTCAGCGCAGCAAATTCTAACGTCTTGGTAGAAACCGCCTGATCTGTCGAATGGTTTCGCATCTTCGTTAGCGCATCGAACACTTCCTGATCGGAGTGATCGCCAAGGCTCTTGTCGAGGTTGCCATTAAACTGCCGGGCCATTGCCAATAGCTCTACCGACGTGACCTTCGTTAGATCAGCCTGATACTTTTTCAGGACGGCTGGTAGACCTGATGACCCTTCAGGGATCGAAATCACTGAATAGAGCTGGGGGAAATAGGCGTTGCTAGCACTGCGCACGAGTAGCTTCGCATAGACTCGATGATTCGCTTTGTTAACGCACCTTTCCTTGCTCAAGGGCCCTAGCCAAGGCCGACGGCCGTTGCAGTATCCGAGAATCGTCTTGTCTTTTCGTGCCAGAGCAAGGGATCGATTTCTCCCGCAGTTGCATGAAACGATAATATCCGCCAACGCACCAGAACTGCCGCGTTCAAGCAGAAAAAGGCCACCCTGAGCCTGCACACAGTTTCGTTCTTCAACACCGTGAACGTATGTTAGCCAGTCAATATCATCGACATGCCCTTTGTCACAGGCTCGAACAAATCGGATGGGAACAACTGGCTGGCGCTTGCCATTTTCATCACGGAACTTGCCCTTGTCTAGTAGGTGCTTATTTACCAGTCGGCGACGTTTGCCCGCAGGAGTCTCCTCAATCTGTTGCACCACATACCATTCAGGGAATTTCCACGCCACGACTTCGGGGTTGAGCCCTTGGTACTGTAGCGCGCTGCGCATCCGCGGAGGACGCCTTAGTTGCACGTCTTGAAGGTTGTAGTCAAAGATCTCGTTGAGGTACTGGGCAATGCGTTTGCTAAGCCGATCTTCCCGGATGAGGTGATCCGCGATCTCGTCTTCCCGATATACCCAATGATCAGGGCCGCCAATGATGACCGAGGCCTCAGGGAGATCCACCATCGATCCCGTGCCAAATGTCGTGATTAGCTGGCTCGTGCGCAACTGTTGAATAGCCATATGTATGATTGGTTTATGAACCTGCTTTGGCGCTTTCGTTCGTTAGGGGCTCGGTGAGTTCTTTTACTTTGAGTTCGGTGCTGGTTTCCACGTCACGCATTGAGCGGTTTGCTCGGAACTTCATAAACTCTGGCTGTAAAACGGTAAGCTCTGGATCGAGGAATCCGTGAAGCAATGGTTTGGCATTCGAGCCATCTTCGTAGGCCTGGTATTTCAGTTGGATGTTAGGGCCAGTTCTGTAGTCATTGGCAATCAATCGCCAATCATCGATGAGTCGACGGCAGCGATTTAGAACGTAATGGTAGAGTTCGTCACGGGTCGCCTGGTCGACGTCCGGTCGATGATCCCCTGCTCGTTCGGCTAGCAAGATGCAGAAATCGTCCAAACTCTTGTTCATGCTGGGATCAAGGATCTGCGTAGCTCCCAGCGAGGATGTCATATTGTCGAGAGAATGCCGGATGACGCCGACCAACGTCGCGGCCAGAGCCCGATCAAGCGCCCTTGGTGAATATGGAGTGACGCTCGTCGCTTCGACTGACCTGTAGAAAGACTGATGGTAATTCTTAAACTGCTCGAAGTGAGATCGATCACGCGCTTTGTGAGGATTCAATAGTGTGATCACGAGTCCCGGCCGTTTCGATTCACGCCCCACGCGGCTGGTTGCTTGGATGTATTCGGAGCTTCCCTTGGGTTGTCCGAGAACGACCATCAATCCTAGCCGAGTAATATCCAGACCCACCGAGATCATATTCGTTGCCAAGACGACATCGCACCCCTGATTCTCGCTATGGGACTTGCTTACTTTCTCCTTCGTTGAAGAGACTTCGTTGGTGGAGACACGAGAGGTGAGTTCTTTGATATGATCCATATCAATCGTGCGATCCGAGAACAGGGATTCGGCTGGATCAAGGCGACGACGGTTTGAGTAGCGGTCTAACTGCATGAGAACTTCGTCCTCAACGATCCGACGACTACCGCCCAGCTCACGAAGGCTGTTGAAATACCCGAGCGTGGTCATGTAGGCATCGACAGAATCTTCCGCACCCTCTTCGCCACTCTTGTAGAGGGTTTCCGCCCGGCTCATGAGTGTCAGCATCGCCCTCAACAATGTCCGCTTCAAGCTTCTCCCCTGTGCGGCCACGCCAACGTAGAGACGCCCGTTTGTCGATGCGTCGTCTTCGTTGATCTCCACGGTTTCGGCAAAGAATGAGTGCGACCTATTGACGCCCGGAGGTGGAAAGATCTTGGTCGTACTGCGACCGAACAGAGCCTGAATCTGATGTGTCGCCCTTCGGACGGTTGCCGTTGATGCGATGATCTTCGGAACCTTTCGCTGGCGACCATCCGAGGCATAACGCTCACTGAGTTTCTCGATGGCTGTCTCATAGACACCAGCAATCGTGCCTAGAGGGCCTGAAATCAGGTGCAGCTCATCTTGAATGATCAGGTCTGGCCCTGGTAGAATATCATCCATACGTGTCCCGATGCTTGGTGCATCTGTAGGGCCATAAAATCCCTGCGCATCATGACGATTTACGCGCCCAAAGAGCGCGCCAACGCGGCCTTCCCATGGCAAAGAGGCAAACTTGTCGACGGTAGCAATGAGGAATGCAGGGAGCCGTCGGTAGATCGTTTCGTCCACGGTTAAAATGGGAAGCCCATTGCCCTGAGAGAATTCACAACCGTAATTTGAACAGGTGATTCTGAGATGAGTGGGTGCCCTTTCGTTGGGCGTCATCTTGAAGCTCACCTTGCTAAACTTGCTCTCGCACCACGGACAGCTCTCTAACGGAATCGGAGCGGGATTGGCGATGCTGTTCTCTCGGAAACGTTTCGTTTTGATGTATGCCGTTTGATCAGCACCCGGGCCGTTGTAGCCGACACGGCCTAACCGATTAGGGGCAGCTGCGGAGCCGACCCAGAGGCCAATCTCGAAGGGCCATTCGCCCAAGCGTTCAGGTTGCTTGCGCCTTTCCAACTCCAGAGCGCAGATGAGCGCAGAGGCGCGCCCAAGTTGGTCAAGCGTTAGGAGGCGCAAGGTGTAGCGCATTAACACACTGAGACCGCAGGATCGTATGCCAGTATACGTCAGTCGACGGAAGACGAGCTGGAAAGCTGCCAGACCTAGGTAAGCCTCCGTCTTTCCGCCGCCCGTCGGGAAGAACAAGAGTTCGACGAACTTGCGCTGGTCATTCTTCGGATCGATCAACCCCGGCAAGTTCAGCAGGACAAATGCAAGCTGAAAGGGACGCCACGCAATCTTCTCGTGGGGAACATCTTTTAGCCGCCTTTCGGCAGCTTGACCCATGCACTTGTTTGCGAGAACGAATGCTTCGAAAGCTTCTGCGTTCGTCCGGAGTAATTCGATGCCTTCTTCAATACGTTCGGCGGCAGCCCGAGCTTCCCCAAGCGCTGCGTTTGCCGTATCCTTTCGTGCTTCGCTGTCTAGTGCTTCAGCGATAGACGTTTGAGCGTCGATCCATGTTCGGTAGTGGGCAACCAGCGGTACCAGGCTATCGGCTAGAGACTCGGCAGACTCAAAAGCAGCCAATGTGAACATGCGGAACTCCACATCGTTGATGATGCTGGGGATGACACGTTCTACCTCATGACTTGGCAGCCAGGTGGTGAAAACTGTTTCTACGGTTCCATTGGAATTTACCGGCTCGTAATCGACGGATGTTCCGTGACCAACTGCATATTCCAGGACGTCGCGGTAATGAAGATCCGCAATGCTATTGTCAGTATCATAGAGATGAGTTGCTGCCGTTCCCCGAAGATCAGGGCGGCCTACGAATCCTTCCGAACAGTGAAGTGCTAGTTTCGCCTGAAATGCGCAGCTC
>JAGROY010000442.1 GCA_020439995.1 Verrucomicrobiia bacterium | reverse complement strand
ACATCTTTTTGACCGCTCACCCGTTGCGAACTTACTCTGCAACTAAAGGCTCGTCACTAAATTCTCCACCAGAAGGCACGATATTTACGTCAAAGTAATCGTCAGGTTTCTCATATGCCCGAGCTTGCATTGTCGGTCGATCATCGCCAAGTCCAATGCATACGCCCTCATCATCTGACTCGAAGCAAGACAGAAAGGCCTCCAGATTCGGAGAATCAGCAGGTGCCCAGCGTCCCGAAATATGAAACGTATCGGTTCGAATCTCAGAAATCGTTCCCACTATCGAATCGCTCCAAAAAACATTCAAAAAAGAATTCATGATGCTCACTACCTGTTGATAATTCTAAATCCTGACCTGCTAGTCCCCTGGATCGGGATAAATAAATCCGGAATTCCAAATTCCTGCATTGACGCATCGTTGAGCCGCTTTATTGTTCGGCGCTGGGTTCGAGTGGCGCGGATACGACCAAATTCCCAAATGTCATTAAAACGCCATTGTGGTCGAGGAGAAGTTTAACGTTCTGGTAGTGTTCGTCACAGACCGGATTCTGAACCCAAGAACGCATACTCCTAAGCATGTCAAACTCCACGCTTGCGGAGCGAGAAACACGCGACTCTCTATGGGCGCTTGGCTCGTTGGATCCTCTCCATGCTGCATGTCCATCAGCGCATCGAAGAACATCTCATGTGAATCCATCAATTGCGATATCGCTGAATCGAACTCGTTGGGCTCGGTGTTGCGCGCTGCCTCAATCGCAGCGCTGAGGAATCGCCCGTAAAGAAGCTTCGGCTCGATGGGAATCTTGGAGAGATACTTTGGGTAGCAATAGCATCCGCCGGCGTTCGCCGTTCGCGTTAGGTCGAACTGAAAGCCCTCGTCAAAAAGGTGGAACTGCGCCCAATAGCCTGCTGGGTTAAGGACGGGATACTGATAGTCCCAAAGGACAGCGGAGAACTTCCGAATTCGCGGCTTCCATTCTGCAAAACGCTCGATTGCCTGCGTCACGGAGGGATAGTCGATTACTTCTGGCGTCGACAAACCCATCTCGCGATAGATGCGCA
Source organism: Verrucomicrobiia bacterium (assembly GCA_020439995.1). Classification (GTDB taxonomy): domain Bacteria; phylum Verrucomicrobiota; class Verrucomicrobiia; order Verrucomicrobiales; family DEV007; genus JAGROY01. The sequence goes on along the minus strand of JAGROY010000442.1, from coordinate 2,202 downwards.
TGGCGATTTCAGAGGCTGCTGTCATTTCTTCAACGTCCTGGCTCACCGACGCCGGGCCAATGATGTTCGCTTGTCAACTGAGACGCGATCCCAGCGTTCGGTGTAGCCGGTTTGTTAGCCCTTCTGTCCTTCAAGCAGGTGGAAAACATCGGTGCGTATCTTTGATGGGTTTGCATTCCAACTCTCATCCCAGTGCCCATAAATCTCCCAACAAACTCCGGAAAACCGATGGCCGTGCTTGGCACACCACTGGCGAACTTCGGAATGGGCATCGCTGAGACGTGGATACGGGCCGAAGTGGGTGGTAGTCGCCACGCGGCCAGCGGGTAACTGGGAACAGTGAACGCGGTCATTACCGACGAATCGCTCAGAAACCTCCGCCCCGACCTCAACCGACCCTCCATCCAAATACAAGGCAATGTGGCGTCCCGGACGCTGGAGGCCAGCGGAGCGAATGAATGACCACACTTCTCCGCACGCAGCGGGAACGAACTTCGGGAGCTCCTTCGGTGGCACGCGGCTACGGATGACAGCAGTGAAAATCGTCTCTGCATTCGTCAGTTTGATGTCGTAGGGCATACGGTTGTTGGGCTAACGTCGAGGTCAGACGCGAGCGCTTGCGCGAGTTGTCTGCACCGACTGGTTCTCTTCTTTGATTTCTATCGTGTAGACTGTGAATGGCTTGTTGTCGCCAGTCCGAAGAAATCGATCACTGGGACGAAAACCAATCTTCTCGCATGCTTTCTTCGCTCTTTCGTTGAAATCAGCAATCGTGACTCGAAAACGTTTGGTTCCAAACTTCTTAGCTCCAAATCTTAATCCTTCAATAATTACTTTCGAACCGAGTCCTTTTCCTGTGAGGTCGGGTCGCAATCCGCCACCGGTGTCCAAATGGTGCTCGTCGTAGGCGCCACCGAGTACTCTGCCATCTTTGCCGTAGGACCGAAAGGCAATAAGCACGCCGTCGTTCAGCACTGCATAGAATCCATTTTCTTCATTAGCTAGATCTTCGATTGCTTTCTCTCGTTCGTTTTCGGCGTAACCGTAAATATCATACGGCTCTTCGTAACGCCACGAAACGACCTGAGCAGCGTAACTGCGGGTCATAGTCTGAAAATCTAGTTTCATTATTTTAGAGAACGTCCGGGGCCAGCCGCGCGTCACAGCGAGGGCGATCCCCGGCTAATCTAGCGATGTCCTAATCGACATTCAACCTTCGAGATCACGGCGGCGGTGATGCGTCGGACTGCGCCCTCTTTCGTGGTGCGGCAATTCGGAGTGGAGTTCCTTCCAGTCGGTGATTACAGACAACATTGGTGATGCTGAGGGATCAGCTACTTTCTCGGACAATCTGTTCAGTCGATCGACAATCCTCTGGAATTCCTGAGTTTCCTCGTTTCTCCAAAACGATCCCGTGTAGATTCTTCGTTTCCGATACCAGGAAAGGATCATCGACGACCCAGTTTCCGCCAGAGATTGGAATTCCCGTTTAAGGCGGACGTTCAGCTCTCGATCCAATTGATCGATTTCGGTATAGACGGCCTTCGCATTCATTTTATCGGCCTAACGTCAAAGCGCACCCGCCGCTGCCCGGACAGGCGGCTCTAAAACAGGTGCTGACTCACAAATTACCAAGTAGCGTCGAAAACACAAGCGAGGGCAGCGGTTGGTGTGCCGCGATTTGTTCTCTCCTTGTTGTTCTCGGCTATACGACATCAAACTTAACGGTCTCTCCGTCCTTCAAATCCTTCGTCTGATTCGCAACATCACCGGTGTATCGAAGATACTCATATAGATCACGTCGTCGAATGTTGCCTGCCGAATACTCGCCTCCCAATACGGCTGGAATAACGAGGCCGAAACACTCGCCAACTTCGGGCTCACCAAACTCCTCGACCAACTCAGACACCAGAGAACCCATCTGCCAATCAGCCTTGCGCTCAGGATCTGCATAGGCGGCCTGAAGCTCATCAGGAGTCCTCGCGAAGATCTCCGCAGATAATTCTTCAGGGCAGATGCGCCAGTGGTTCTGATCCACGTCGCGAAGCATCACGTTCCCCATCGAATTTACGGCCACGACTGCATTAATCGTGGGCAGAATCCAACTCCACTCTGCATTCAGCGCTTCGATAACTTTTGGTTCGTCGAACTGCATTTTCTTGAGAGATTAAGGTAGGAACGCCAGTTGCCCGACGTCCCCCT
>JAGROY010000441.1:3211-3647 GCA_020439995.1 Verrucomicrobiia bacterium | reverse complement strand
CAGTGCGTCGGGGATACACGAGTTCGAATTTTTGCTCGGGTGTTCCTGGGATTCCTACAAGTACTCCGATGATGTAGGGGCGGCTCGATCCATCACCAGCCTTTGTGCCGAATCCGAATTCTTCCAATGCGCTGAAGCCATCGCCATCAATGTCAAGATACGGTGCCAGTTGTTCTTCGTTTACGCCCTGGGCGCGAAGATACTCGGCCATTGCAGGAGAATCGTAGACCGGGATTTTCGGCGAAATTTTGACCCCTCCGGCGGTAAACGTCAGCTGTGAGGTTCCGTCGGCGATCCCTGCGACTTGCAGCGCTGTCAGCAATGGAGATCTACCGACCGACTGGCCATTCAAGAACCATTCTGGATCGCTGGCAACGCTCCGGTATTCCATGGGCACGAATTCTGGCCCAAGCCTCAGCGGTGCACCGCGCAGGGC
>JAGROY010000441.1:0-3148 GCA_020439995.1 Verrucomicrobiia bacterium | reverse complement strand
AGTTTGGGTGCAACGCGGTGGTTGTGGTCGATTTCAACAGCGATGGTTCCGTTGCCTCCGGTGAACTGGACGGTGCGGCTCTGGCGGATGTTCACTGCGAGAGTGCCAGTGCCATTAGCTACGGCAGCGGCCTGCTCTGGATCGAGCAATGGCATGACGCCGAGGTTTTTGCGATTCAGAAACCATTCGCCTTCCGTTGCATCGTCTCGATAGGCGAGCGGCACCAGCTCAGGATTCAACTGAAGTGGCGAACCGGCAGTCCACGGGATATCGTCGATCACCAGCGAATCGCTGTCGTCATCGCCGCAGGGCGTATCCACGAGAAAGGTGAATGGCAGGAAGTGATCCTCCACTTCGCCGGGATAGACGATCGCTGTGAATTGATGATCGTCCGGGCCGAGAAAGGGATTGGTGGCGTAACGAATACGAATCGGAAAGTAGGCTTCCTCGGTGAACTTGCAGTCGTCCCCGGCGATCAATGGGATCTGCACTTTGATCGTAAACCTTCCGAAGAATCCACTGATCCCGTCGCCGTCCGTGTCGGTTCCAGGAGGTGGCAACTCCGATTCCTTTGGTACGACTCCATTACCACTTCCATCTACCGACACCATCATCTCTTCTGCTTCCGTGAATTCGCCGTCGAAGTTCAAATCGCACCAGCCGTTGACATAGGCATTCTGTTCGAATGGATTCCGCGCCCAGAAGCCCAGTTCCAGCTCGGCATCCAGTTGATGGCTGAAGTTGCCGCCAGTGCCGCCAGCAGGCAATGCCTTCACCTTTTGCTCTTTCAGGAACAGAGACGGCGTCGCCTCGTCTTGTCTGTTGGCCTGATTATCACCCTCAGCCATGAGGTGCGTGGCCGCGTCGATCTCCGCATCGGGAGCTTCTTCTACGAATGAGCCGCCCCAGGTGATCAATTCCATGCCATCTTTGACCACGTGTCGCGGCCCACCGTCGCTGAACTTCGTCCGGTAGTCAGGCACCACGACGCTGGTGGCACCAATGGTTCCCTTGTCCGTTCCCTGGGTGAAATCAGGAAGATCGCCGTAGTCGACGAAAAGTCCTTCGATGAACTTCAGCTTGAGTTTGAGCGTTGTTGTCTCGTTGATCACGACATAAAGCGAAGACGTGCCATCAGCCAACTCTTCGATTTGTTCATCCGTCAGCTGTGGGAATGGTCCGTCCAGTGGTCGTGCGTCGATGAACCAGAGCAACGTGGCATCGTCCGGCAAGTAAGTCGCCGGGATCAACTGGGGCCCAAGCTGGAGTGGCTCTCCCCGCACCAGAACGCCGTCACCGGGTGGGCTGGGGACTTCGAGAGGAACATCGTTGTCCCGGACATCGATCATGGCGCTGCCACTGGCGTGAGCAGTTGCGGATGCCGTCAGGATCACGGTCTGGATTCCATCGACGAGTGCATCATCGACGGCATCGATTGGAAATTGAAAGGATGCCTGGGCAGCTGGAATCGTGACCGACGCCGGAGCCGTGGCCTCACTCGTATCGCTACTCAAGACTGTCACGGACAGTGCCGATGAGGGATCCGTGTTGCGAGTCACGGTGGCCGTGGCTGCTGATGTCCCGTCTGCCTCTGAGATTGCTGCCTTGTCGATGGTGAGGAGAAGTGCAGCGGCATCGTCGTCGGTCACAGTGATGGAGGCCGACACCGACGGAAACCCGCCCGCAGCGGCTGTGAGAGTCACGATTTGATTTCCGTCGTTGATTGCATCGTCGATGGCAGTGATCGTGAAGTCAGCGCTGGATTGCGACGTGGGAATCGTCACCGTCAGGGGCGCAGCAGCTTCGGAAAGATCACTATTCGACAGGTTTACTGAAAGCGAATTGGTTAGATCTCCATTGCGCTCCAGTCGACCTGTCGCGGATCCTCCGTTCTCCGACATGGTGGAAGGGGTGATCGTGAACGTCAGGAGCGCGACGTCGTCACTGGTTACGTCCAGGGTTGTCGTGCCATTGATGTGACCAGCAGCTGCAGCGGTGATGGTAACGGTTTGCGTGCCATCGATAAGAAGATCGTCTACCGCTGAGATCGGGAACTGAGCGGAGGCCTGGCCGACAGGAATGGTAACAGTGCCAGGGACTGCGATTTCGGTCGTATCGTCAATGCTAACACTCACAGAAAGTGCTGAACTTGTTTCCGAATTCCGGGTCACTGTCGCCGTTGCTGCTGCGGCTCCTGCTGCCTCGCTGATGGTGCCTCGATCGACAGTGAGGATGAGTGCCGCCACGTCGTCGTCCGTCACTTGCAGGCTGGCTGTGCCGTCGAGATATCCGATCGTGGTCGCTGTGACGGTGACATTTTGACTGCCATCCACCACAGCATCATCCACACCCGTGATGCCGAAGGTTGCTGAAGCGTTACCTGCAGCGATCGTCACTGTGGAAGGGATACCCGCTTCGGAAGGATCGCTGTTTGTGAGGTTGACCACAACAGCCGAAGCGAGGCTCCCTGTCCTCGTGACCGTTCCCGTGGCGCTTCCTCCATTTTCGGAGATGCTGGATGGATCGAAGGCAACAGTGAGTCGCGCTGGCGCAACAAAGAATACCTGATAGTCCTCGACCTCGCCGATCTCCGCAGGGCCGGTGGGTCCGGGTCCCTCCAGCCCAGCGGACAATCGAAAGCGTGCGTAGGAAGGCTCGCCACTCACCAGCGCTGTTTCCGGAACATCAAACGGAGGCAGTATGGAAGCTCCAGGGACGAGTGGAAGGTTTGTCGCGATCTGCTCGTTTGGATCAAACACCTCGTTGCCATTGAAATCGATCCAGGCATTGAGGATCGGATTCGGCACACCAGCGGCGTTGGTAAGCGTGACCTGCACGTCAGCGACGGTCGTTCCTGGGGTCAAATTGGATCCGCTGAGGAACGTTACACCGTCCTCGTCATCGCTACCATTCATGTCATCGCCATCTGCAGGGATGGACGGCGCTCCGTCGGCCTCCGCATCCACTTGCTCACCAAGCGAGAAGCCGTCCACGACGCCATGACGCGCACCATCTCCGGCTAACTGCGTTCCATAAGTGTCCGGCGCATCGCCGAAATCGTCGTTGAAATCGAGTGGGCCGCAGATAACACCCTCCAGGATCAGTGCTCCGTAATCCTGTCCCTCAAAGGAACCCCCGACACACTACC